>CAZFIR010000200.1:0-17623 GCA_964519535.1 uncultured Thermodesulfobacteriota bacterium
TCTGCCCATTCTGACCAAGAACGGCTTCAGCGGCCGGATCATCAGCACCCGGGCCACAGCAGATGCGTGCGCGTATCTGTTGCCGGATTCGGCCCATATACAAGAATCCGATGCCGGCTATCTCAACTATAAGCTCGTACGTTCGACCCTCGCCACGATGAGGAAATCACCCCGGGCCAAAACGCTGAGCAAACGTAAATTGAAGGAAATCAAGGCGCTCCTCAAGAAAGACCGCCACGAGCTGAATACCGAAACCATCAATGAGTATATCCGTACGTTACATCTTGACGGCGTTGAGCCCCTGTATACCGTGGCGGATGCCGAACAGTCACTGGAATTCTTCAATGACTATCCCTACCGCCACCCCGTGATCATAGGGCAGGATATGACCTGTACCCTCTACGATGCCGGCCATATCCTCGGCTCGGCCATGAGTCTGATTACAGTGCGCACGAACGGGACCTTCCGCAGGATCGCGTACACCGGAGATATCGGCCGGTTCAATACACTCATCATAAAAGACCCCTGCCTTGAATTTGCCGAAGGAGACCGGGCAGTCGATCTCTTGATCATGGAGAGCACCTACGGCAACCGTGAGCACGAGTCGTTGATTGATCTCAAGCCGCGCTTGCAAAGGGTGCTCATAGAGACCTTCGAGCGCGGCGGTACCGTGCTCATTCCCGCCTTTGCCTTCGGCAGGACCCAAACGCTTCTGTACCTGCTGCACGAGCTGTACAACGAAAAGGCCGTACCTCGCGTGCCGGTGTATGTGGACAGCCCGCTGGCCACCAAGTTGACCCGCGTGTACGGCGAGCATTTTGAGGCGTACGACAAGGAGACCCATGCCGTCTTTTTAGAAAAAGGGATGAACCCCTTTCAGTTCGACAAGGTGCATTTTGTCGCTTCGGTGGAGGAATCGATGGCCCTCAACCAACAGGACAGGCCGCAGATCATCATCGCCGCCGCAGGCATGTGCGAGGCGGGACGCATACTCCACCATCTGCGCCACAAGATCCATAATCCGAAGCACACCATCCTGCTGGTCGGCTACATGGCCCAGAACACCCTTGGTCGCCGCATCGAAGAAGACGGCCTGGCGTACGAAGCAAGCGGCCGCACAGGCCAACCCCCGATGCTGCGATTTCTGAACAAGTACTATCCGCTGAAGGCCCACGTGGTCAAGATAGATGGGTTAAGCGTCCACGCGGATAAAAACGATCTGATGCATTTCCTCAAAAAGTCCAACCTGCGGGTGAAGAAAATCGCTTTAGTGCATGGAGAGGAGGAACAGTCGCTGCCCCTTGCGGAAAGGCTGAGGGGGGAAGGATATTCCGTTTTTGTACCGAAGCGGGGGGAGACAATCGAGGTAAAATAGCGGCTTCTCTATGGAGAGACTGGGTTGAATACAAGGTGTTTGCTTCATTTCCGTAGCACCATCAATTCCCCTGATGTGCGCTTCCAATAATCGATCCCCAAGCAGCTCCCCTGCCATATCTTCAACCTTAAAATAGAGCCTCGTTAATTGAAGGCGCGATAAAACCAAAAAAGCCAGGGCCACTGACAATATTTGTCCAATATGCAGAGGCATTGAACCTGCCTATTCCGTGATAATCAATAATTTCAAGCTGTTTAATAATACGGTTAGTGGCATAACGTTTGCATCTCATTACGATAAGTTACGGACGAGCAAGGAGGAAGGGCAGATGAAAAAAGTTTGCTGTTTTGCTTTAGTGGTATTGTGGCTCGCACCAGCCAGTATGGGTAACGTCGGGGATGTATTGACACTCAACTTCAGGTCTGTAGGAAATGCCTGGGCAGATGAATGGGTATGCAATGATCCAAACTACCCCATCAATTGCAATAACGGCGTCTGTTGCGCAACGGGGTACTATTGTTGTTATATGTCCTGCTGCCCCGCCGGCTCCCTCTGTTGTCCGACTGGGTGCTGCCCCGCTGGTTATCCATGGTATTGCCCGGAAAATAATAGGTGTTATGAGGATTATGAGGATGCAAGCATAAAATGCGGCAGTATCCTTCAACAGTGCCAGTAAAGGTCAATACGAATACGCAAAAGCGCCTTCCCCCATTGCTCGTCATCAACGTCAAGGGAGCCAGGCCTTGACAGAAGACAAATTAACCTAAGAGAACACTCCGCTCAGGAAATAAGGCGGGTACCAGAGAGCCAGGTCTATCTTTTTGACTTGGCCTCTTTCAATTCCGGATGCTGGTGATCGGTGCCGGAATCCTCCCGCCAAAGCCCGTGAAGGCGGCGGAGCACTCGATATTTCTCACTTCGAGAATATGGGCCTCGCCGAACAACCCGCCAAAGACCGCCTTGTCTCCCACGTCCTTGCCCGGCACCGGGATCAGGCGCACCCCCGTGGTCTTGTGGTTGAACACCCCGATGGCCATCTCATCGGCGATAATGGCGGCAATGGTGTCGGCATCCACCTTGCCGGGGATGGCGATCATGTCCAGTCCTACGGAGCAAACCGCGGTCATGGCCTCCAGCTTTTCCAGGGACAGATGGCCTTTTCCAACCGCCTCGGAGAGGTTTACATCCTCGCTCACCGGGATAAAGGCGCCGGAGAGCCCGCCGACCGACGAGGAGGCAAAGGCCCCTCCCTTCTTGACGGCATCATTGAGCAGGGCGAGCGCAGCAGTGGAGCCGGGGGCACCGACCGCCTTCAGCCCCAGGCATTGTAGGATCTCCCCGACGCTGTCCCCTACAGTTGGCGTGGGGGCAAGAGAAAGGTCCACAATGCCGAAGCTCACGCCCAGACCCTCGGCAACCTCCCGGGCAATAAGCTCTCCCACCCGGGTCACCCGGAAGCTCGTCTTTTTGATGATCTCCGAGAGGTCCCCCAGGGTCAGCTTCTTTCCGGACCCAAGGGCCCGCTCCAGCTCCTTCGTTACGACCCCAGGGCCGCTCACCCCCACGTTGATCACCGCCTCCGGCTCCCCGTATCCCAGATAGGCCCCGGCCATAAAGGGGTTGTCCTCGGGCATATTGGCAAAGACGACCAGCTTGGCACAGCCAAACCCGTCGCGATCGGCAGTAGCGAGGGAGACCTCCTTGATCGCCCGTCCCATCAGCACCACCGCATCCATATTGATCCCCGCCCTGGTGGAGGCCACGTTGACGGAGGCGCAGATATGCTCGGTCGTCGAGAGGACCTCAGGGAGGGTGGCTATGAGGTCGCGGTCTCCTTTGGTAAACCCCTTTTGCACCAGGGCCGAATAGCCTCCGATAAAATCGACCCCGATCTCCTGGGCCGCTTGATCGAGCGTTGTAGCGACGGTTATATACTCCTCTTGTTCCAACCCCTCCGCCACGGCGGCGATGGGGGTGACGGCGATACGCGTATTGACGATAGGTATGCCGTATTTATTCGATGTCCGATCGCAGACAGCGACCATCTCTCCGGCGACCCGCTTGATCTTGGCACGGATCTTCTTGCACAGCTCTGCGGATGATGAACTGACACAGTCCCGCAGGCTGATCCCGAGGGTGACGGTGCGCACGTCGAGATGCTCATTCTTGAGCATCTCGATCGTACGGATAATTTCTTCGGAACTGAGCATGATAATCTATATCTGGTTAATGGCGCGAAAGATATTCCAGTGCTGCATATCGACCGTCACGCCAATTTCCGCCCCGCGCTCCCTCAAGGCACTCTGAATGAGGGCAAAATCCAATTGTTTAGGAATATCCACCTCGTAGATCTGGATATAATCCAGCTGCTGGCCGACAGGGACCACTTCCGCCCCCAAACGGGTGATATTGACCCCCTGCTCGGCCAGGATCGCCGTGACGACGGCAACCAACCCCGGACGGTCCGCCCCGCGAACCGTGATTACAAAGTGCTCTGTATCGTTAACAGGAAAAGGCAGCTTCTCCGCCGGGTTTACTTTGCGGATATGGATCTCCAAGTCCATCGCCTTGGCCAGCGTCTCCAGGTCCTTGTGCAATTGTGCGGCATCCGACCCCTTCAGGGGAGCGGCAACCACGATCATGGCAAACTGCCCCAACACCACGGTCTGAGACAGGGCCTCAATGTTGCAGGCGTTCTCGAACAGGACCCTTGATACACCGGCGACGATGCCCGGACGGTCATGCCCCATGACAGCAACCGATACCCATTCGTTCTGCTCTTGTTTCTCTACAACCATAGGTGCCTGGGCCCTCTCTCAGCGGCAGCAATACGTCTTCGCATTATGTATCCCGCACCCCCCCCAATGTCAACCCAAAAGAGCGGGTGCAGTCGAGAAGACACACCATATCCACCCTCTTCCTACAGCCTGGCTGGCCTCGCCATTTGTCAAGTCCTTATCTCATAAACTTTTGCATATATTGACACTGTATAATTGCTGTGCTACGTCTTACAAAGAATATATCGAAAGAATCAGCAATGGTCATCAGTAAAAAGCATGGCGCACCATGAGAAGGTGGAACAGCCTGATTAACGGCGGGACTCCTGAAGGAAGAAGCCATGATCCGAAAAGCTGAAGGAAAAGACAAAGCCGCTATTTGCAAGCTCCATTATATGGCAGGAACTCATTTTTTTAATTATTTTTTCGCAGGCCCCCAAACAATGGCGCTTAAAATTCTCAATCGATTATATGAACCCCCTGATACAATTTTTTCAAAAGATTTTTTCTGGGTGGACGAAGATCAAGGGACGATAAGAGGGGCAATATCTATCTTTCCAGGAACGCATAAGAAATTGCTTGAGGAAAATATCGGAAAACATGGAAAAGAGCTTGTGCACGTATCGGGATTTTTCAAGGCGATACAGATGATGTTTCGAGGGTCGTTGCATAAATATATGCCTCCGATCTATGATGATGAACTCTATATCCAAGCACTAGCGGTTTTCCCAAAACATAGAGGGCAACGAATTGCCTCTGCATTATTAAGCCATGCCTTTGAGCATGCCGCCCAGCATCATATGCCGAAGGTTTCGCTCTTAGTCGAAATCCCGAATAAACATGCGATCCGGGTGTATACACAACATGGGTTTCGTATTACCCTGACGCAACAATTCAAGCGAAAGTATCAAAAACACAAGCTATACGGAGTGCATAAAATGGTGGCTGAAAGAAAATAGAATGACTTCTCAAAGCGCCTTACGTCATATGGCTGGTCATGCGTTCTTGCCGGCAAGTCCCTATGTGGATGAAGCTCCTTTAAATATAGTATCCGCCAGCTCTATACCTTCGGCTGAGCCATGTGCGGAGTCAATTGAATAAGCTACAATCTGTTTATACCGTTAATAGTGAGTTGGCATAAGGGTTAAAACTGTGCGGAAACATCACATAAAAAAACCACAGTATGGCAATTGGGTGTCGGCAAGGCTGATCTATATTCCGGGCGCATTAACGCTTGTCTTCCTCGTACTTTCTCTCGTTTTTGCACTACCTCTATTGATCATGAGTGCGGTCTTCTTTCTGCCGTTCGTCTATTTTGCCTATGCGCGATATCGGTTTGCGCAAAAAGAGGTAAATATCCCCTCCAAAATCCAGGATTTGCTGTTAGATCGTTTGGAGTGGGACGGCGATGGGAAGGCCATTGATATTGGGTGCGGAAACGGTGCCGTTACGATTAGGATAGCGAAGAAATTCCCTTTTGCACAGGTTACGGGCATCGATTATTGGAGCGGGGTGTGGGAGTATTCGAAGGGTGTCTGTGAAAGGAATGCGCAGATTGAAGGTGTAGCAGGACGAGTGACCTTTCA
The DNA here is from genome assembly GCA_964519535.1 of uncultured Thermodesulfobacteriota bacterium. GTDB lineage: Bacteria > Desulfobacterota > B13-G15 > B13-G15 > RBG-16-54-18 > CAYWLI01. Next base: position 5,739 of record CAZFIR010000200.1, read on the forward strand.
AAAGGCAAGTGCCGCTGCCTTGCCTTTTGAAGATGAGTGGTTCGATGCAGTGGCCAGCAATCTGGTGTTTCACGAAATACGGGGCATCAAAGACAAGCGTGAGCTCATCCGGGAAGCCTTGAGAGTGGTAAAAAAGGGGGGCACGTTTGCCTTTCAGGATCTGTTTCTGTGGAAGCGAGTGTTCGGCGAAGTTGATGATTTGCTTGAGGCAATCAGAAGCTGGGGTATTGCAAGGATAGAGTTTGTGGATACCAGTAATTCTGACTTCATTCCACAGGGGTTGAAGCTTCCTTTTATGCTCGGGACAATCGGCATTCTCTACGGACAGAAATGACGTCGCCTGCTTTGCAATACCGTGTAGAGGAGAAACGCCCCGTATATGTACATGCAAGCACCCCCTTATCCTGCACTGTGCCTAAAGAAGGACGTGTGTATGTTTGATTTCCCGTATCTCGTCGAAATGCTCACCCCGAAACTGATCGATTCACCTGACGCCCAGGGGGCAATAAACCTGTTTGCAGAACTATACTACCGCGTCCTTGACGCAGGGCTGGGGATCTCTGTGCCGGACAACCCCATGGGCCAGCCGCGCCTCAGCCTTGTGGAAATGATCGAGCAGTCTGATCTACCCGTGCTATCAGAAAAAACCGTCATGAACTTAAATACGTTTCATACTAAAAAAAAACTTGATGTCCTGCTGAACAAGGCCGCAAATAGAAGAATAAAATATCTCCTTATCATCAGGGGTGACGGCGGCCCGAAGCTCTCACAACTCGACCCTCAAAGCATCGGTGGCGAAAAGAATGTCACCACCGCCATCGATCTGATTCGATATGTCAATAAAGAATATGCCGGCCAATTCATTACCGGCTGCGCCTATAACCAGTATAACCCGATGCCGTTTGAATCAGGCCGATTAGAGAAAAAAATCGAGGCGGGGGCCCAGTTTGTAATTACCCAACCGGTCATAGGAAAAGATCAGAACATCGATTCCCTATTTGCCTTCGGCCTGCCCATTGTAATTGAGGCTTGGATGTCACGGAACGTAGACCTCCTTTTCAAGAGCATTCACCAACAGCGAGCAGAACAAGCACACGGGTATGACCCCGTAAAAAATCTGCGTATGCTCCATGGAGCCTATCCTGATAGTTGCATCTACCTCTCTATGCTCGGCTTTAAAAAACAGTGGCGCAGGCTCTTACCCCGACTGTAAAGTGATACCTCCTTCAATACAAAAAGCTGGAGGGAAGCATGAAAAAAATTAACGGCTTCTTCATTATAATAACCCTTGCGCTGTGGGGAAGCCACGCATTCACCGAGACCGTCCCCATCTATACATACAGGGTGATCAACGCCTACCCTTACGATGCCGAGGCCTTCACCCAGGGGTTGGTCTTCGCGGACGGGTATCTCTATGAGGGGACCGGCATAAAAGGTGCCTCCACCTTGCGCAAAGCAAAACTAGAGACAGGCGGCCTTGTACAAATTCACAGGCTCCCAAAACAGTTTTTCGGTGAAGGCGTCACCATCTACCAAAATAAAATCATCCAATTAACGTGGCGGTCTCGGACGGGTTTTGTCTATGATAGGCAAAGTTTCAGGCTTGTGCGGAGGTTTCGATATCCGACCGAGGGGTGGGGCATTACGCACGACGGGAAGCGTCTGATCATGAGTGATGGCACGGCAACGCTCTATTTCTTCGATCCTGAAACCTTCAAACAAATAGGCCACATCCAGGTATGCGATGCCAAAGGTCCGGTGACTATGCTTAATGAGCTTGAATACATACGGGGGGAGATCTACGCAAACGTGTGGAAGAAGAATTACATTGCACGGATCACACCTCAAACCGGCACGGTGTTAGGGTGGATAGATTTGGGGGGACTGTGCCGGTGGAATGGTGTTTTGAACGGCATTGCCTATGATGCCGAACATGACCGGCTGTTTGTAACAGGCAAGCTCTGGCCTTATATCTACGAAATTAAACTCATCCCCCAAAAGCAATAGGAATGTATAAGATCAGGATGAACGTTATTTTTTTGAAAAGTGTAGGGATAATGGACACGGTTGATGACTAGACCGTGCTTGGTTTTTCCGGTTTCTTATCCGCCTTTACTGCCTCTTTTTTCTCCGAGGGTTTTTCTGCGGGTTCTGCAGCTTTGTTTTTTTTACCGTTATCCTTGTAATCAGTGGCGTACCAGCCGGTCCCCTTTAACTGAAAAGAGGTTTGGGAGATGAGCCTGCGCAGTTTTCCCTTGCAGGAGGGACACTTTTGCAACGGCTCATCCGTAATCCCCTGCATCTCCTCTACGGTGCGACCGCAATTGGTACATTGATACTCGTATATAGGCAACTGCCCCTCCCACTACGATTGTAAAAAATATAATGCCCCTTCACCTCCTTGTCAAGGCTGAGCCGATATGCCATATTCTGTTGACATGCTGATCCCCGATGTATAATGTTGTTGAAAAACACGCTGACGGTAAAAAGGATGAAGCTCATCAGGATCGCACTGGCACAGATCAATACGACGGTAGGTGACCTTGCGGGAAACGCCCGCAAGATTGGTGAGGGGATCGAGCGGGCCCGAGAGCTGGAGGTGGATCTCATCGCCTTTCCCGAACTGGCCATCACGGGTTATCCCCCGGAGGACCTCCTCCTCATGCCCCGCTTCGTCCAGCAGAACCTGAAGGTATTGGATGAGATAGCGAAGACAACAAAAGGTCTTACCGCTCTGGTGGGTTTTGTCGATAAGAAGGACGACATCTACAATGCCGCTGCCCTGATCCATGACGGGGAACTGGCTGGTGTCTATCACAAGATATTCTTGCCCAACTACAGCGTCTTTGACGAGGATCGCTACTTTCAGGCGGGGAGAGAAGGCTTGGTCTTTGAACTCCGAGGGGTCAAGGTCGGGGTAAGCATCTGTGAGGATATCTGGCATGTTGCGGGCCCCCTCAAGGCCGAGGCGTTGCTCGGCGACGCCGAGGTCATAATCAACATCAATGCATCCCCTTTCTATGCCGGCAAACGGGAGGCCCGTCAACGGATGATTGCCAATCAGGCCAGCGATAATACGGCCTTCATCGCCTATATCAACGTGGTGGGGGGACAGGATGAGCTGGTGTTCGACGGCAACAGCCTGATCATCGATCCCAAAGGGATCTTGATCGCCCAGGCCCACGCCTTGGCCGAGGACTTTCTCGTGGTCGATATCGATGCCGAAGAGGTCTTCAGGACCAGGCTCCATGACCCCCGCCGGAGAAAGGAAAAAAAGGCCCTTCCCCCAGACCACATCCCCGTGAAGAGCGTGAACCTGCCCGCGGGCAAAAGAAGGGAGGATTCCCGGCCAGCCCTTGAAAGGCATCAGCCGATCCAGTACGATTATGTGGGGGAGGTCTATCAGGCCCTGGTCTTGGGTACCCGCGATTATTGCCTGAAAAATGGGTTTGAGCAGGTGATCATCGGGCTTAGCGGGGGGATTGACTCCGCCCTCGTTGCCGCCGTTGCCGTCGATGCCCTGGGGAAGGAAAACGTCACCGGGGTGGCCATGCCCTCCCCGTATTCCAGCACGGCAAGCCTGGAAGACGCAGGTCATTTGACCGATAACTTGGGGATAAGAATTCTGCAGATTCCTATCTCTTCCATCTTGAACTCATATCTTGAAACCCTCAACCCCCACTTTCATGGCAAGAAGGAGGACATCACTGAGGAAAACATCCAGGCCAGGATCAGGGGAAATATCCTCATGGCCCTCTCCAACAAATTCGGCGCCCTGGTCCTCGCCACCGGCAACAAGAGTGAATTGAGCATAGGCTACTGCACTTTGTACGGGGATATGGCTGGGGGGTTCGCCGTGATAAGGGATTGTCCTAAGACCCTCGTCTATCAACTGGCAGAATACAAAAACACACTGTCAGGGCAGGCCATCATCCCCGCCCGTATCATCGAGAAAGAACCCACGGCCGAGTTGCGTCCCAATCAAAAGGACACCGATAGCCTGCCGCCCTATGAGCTATTAGATCCCATCCTCCAGGGCTACGTGGAGGAGGATAAGGGGGCCGATGAGATCGTGGCCCAGGGCTACTCCCAACAGATGGTCAGGGATGTTATCGACAGGGTTGACCGCAACGAATACAAGAGGCGGCAGGGACCGCCGGGCATCAAGATCACCCCCCGGGCCTTGGGAAAAGATAGGCGTCTCCCCATCACAAATCGGTACAGAAATTTTTAAGCGGGCGCCCCTGTGCCCTTGTCCCGGAACCAGCGCACGAACCGCTCAACACCCTTTTCGATACCCACCTGGGGGTCATAGCCCAGGAGGCGACGGGCCTTGTCGATATCTGCGTAAGTGATGGGGACATCCCCGGGCTGATCGGGCAACTCCTCAATCTCGGCCTTTATGCCCAGGGCCTCTTCCAGGAGGGAGACGAGTTCCCGCAGGGGTACGGTCTGCGATTCCCCCAGGTTGAAGATTGCGTAACCCCCCAGGTTTCGCACCGCCCCCATTACTCCATCAACGATGTCATCGATATAAGTATAATCGCGGCGCGACGTGCCGTCACCGTAGAGGGGGACCCGCTCTCCCTGAAGGATAAGGCGGGTGAACTTATGGATGGCCATCTCAGGGCGCTGGCGCGGGCCGTAGACGGTGAAGAAGCGCAGGCAGAAGATGTTCAGGCCGAAGAGGTGATGGTAGACATAACAAAAGTGCTCCCCTACCCTCTTGGTCACCGCATAGGGGGAGATCATCGCGTCCAACCTGTCCGCTTCGGTGAAGGGTACCGTCTTGTTTCTGCCGTAGACGGAAGAGGAGGAGCCGAATATGAAGTCCATAACGCCGAACTCGCGACAGGCCTCGAGGAGGTTCAACGTCCCTGCGACGTTCACCTCCTCATAGAGCACGGGCTGCTCGAGAGAGGGGCGCACCCCTGCCCTGGCTGCTAAATGAATCACCAGATCATAGGAGGACCTCCTGAACAGGTCCTCCAGAAGCCCCGCGTCCCTGATGTCTCCTTCCACCAGCTTAAATTCCCCGTCACCCGCAGTCGCCCGGATCTCCTCCACGTTTTTGCGCTTGAGCGCCGGATTATAGAAGGCGTCAAAGTTGTCCAGACAGATAACCTCACACCCCTCCCCGAGGAGACGCTGGCAGAGATGTGAGCCGATGAAACCGGCCCCGCCGGTGACCAAGACTTGCTTCATAAATCAAAAAACTCCTTAGGGAGAAGGCGCTACATAATTTACACTTCCACCCACCTCGCAAAACTTCGGAATGGGAAGGAATACCGTCACCCGGCCATCCTTCTTGCGATCCATGAGGACGTGGGTCATACCCGTATAGCAATAACCCAGGATCTCCCCCCTACGATTAACGATGTTAAGGGCCCGGGGCTCAAAGGGGATATCCCACTGGCGACTGATGTATTGATCATCCAGGCGACGGATGGCGTAGATGATCTCCTCTTCGCTGAGAGGCTTTCCCCAGAAGGGGTCCGGAAGGGAATAATCGTCCTTGATATCAAAAAGCAGCGCCGTGGGTAACTCCTCCACCCCTGCCGCGTAGACGTCAAAGCTCGTGAAGAACTCCTGATCAAATGCCCTGATCTGGGCCGTCACCGCCTTATTTGTCCCGAGGTTCTTCTCCTGACCCCACGCTGGGGTCAGGGCCATGACCGTAACAGCCATCAGCATCACGAAAAAATATGTTATGTGCTTCATTCTTACCCCCTTTTTGTCCTGTATTGATAGTCACACACCTAACCATAACTTTATTTTTAATCATCCGCCTGATCCTTTTCAAGGCAAAACAGCAAAAGCATTCATAGTCTCTCTGCTGATGACCGGAGTGGATTCTGTGCTACGCTTATTTCAACTACGCAGCAATGGTGGGGAATGGATAAGGACAAGTCCTCGGTCATTGTGATAATGAATTTGGGTGAAGCTTACATCGCTCAATAATGTTTAGGGGGAAGGATTACGCCAGGGCGTTGTACCGCCCATGCACTCCTTCCCTACGGCAACAGTGCGGAGAGCCGTGTTGAAACTTACTAGACAAAAAGCCTTCGAAGCGTTGTCGATCGCCTACTTAATGAGCCTCAAGCACAGAGGATAGCGGTATTTCTCACCACTGTTGGCCCTCACTGCTGCGATGATCATCATAACCAGGTCAAATATCGCCACAGCAAACAAAAGGATAAAACCAACAAAGATCAGTGTGAGGAGTAGCGAAATAAGCGCATAGATGGTTATGGAGATTTGAAAATTCAGGGCTTCCTTGCCCTGATCGTCAACAAAGGGGGACTCATCCTTCTTGATCAGCCAAAAAATCAAGGGGGCAATAATGTGGCCCACCGTGGGGATGATGTACACGCCAAGGCCTCCGAGATGACAGAGCATTGCCCATGTCCGCGCATCCTTCTCTTCCATTGCTGCCATACTGGTATCTCCTTTCGCCGTTAATTGTTATTGATGATGTCAATCCATCTCTTCCGCAGGATCATACTATGCATTGACCTCTTTACACATTGCTATTCCTCTTTTAAAAATCGATATGTCTTTTTGCCCTTGCTTGACAGACGAAACAACTTTCCCCTTGTTATCCGGGATACAATTTCCCCTTCTTTCATATGATGGTCATTAAAGGATAGAATCCCCTTTGGCTTCAATATTCGATGCAACTCTTTAAGTACTCCATCCGGCTTACTCAGGCTGTGAAGGATATCAAACAACAGAGCGACATCCACGCTCTTGGCCGGTAATCCGGTCTTGCGGTCTGACAAAATGGTTTCCACGTTGGTCAGTCGCTTTTTTACAACGATACGCCGTACCCTCTGAATTGCACGCGGATGGATATCCAGCGCATAAATGCGCCCTGACGTGCCTGCCAATGCTGCTGCAGCGATGATATAACCCCCCGGACCGCAGCCATAGTCGAGGACATGAAATCCTGGTTTGATCCCTACTTCTTGCAATATATTCTTGCGGGGTATAAACAAATCGCGAAATTTGTAACCGAAAGACATAAACTTAAAATGCAGATCGGACATGGGCTTGTCCATGTAACGTTCCTCTCACTCTGCTTTTTAGCTAACTATACACAATAAAGACTGTATGCCACAGTCACCGGGAAGGCTGCGCAACAATGCTGTTAACGGGTGTGCCAATGAGTGAACTTATCTCAGCTCAAAGCTCACCCTCACCCGTGCGTTGACGCCGATCTGACCCATGGCGATACTCCTGTCCGCCTCCCCGGGGCTGCCGCCGGTGCCCTGTATCACATTTGGGGCAATGCCCTTTTCGTACTGCTCTTCAACGATGGAATAGGGTCTCCCCACCTTTTGCCCAAGTTCCTTGGCCATATTCTTCGCCTTTTCCTTGGCAGCCCTCAGGGCTAGAGCACGGGCTTGAGCACGGTACTCGCGCAGTTTCGTCGTCCGGAACTGAACGCCATAGACATAGTTGGCACCGGTCTCAAGAACACTGTTGAGGAGATCATCAAATTTCGATAGATTGCGCAGGGTGAGTACAAGGGTCTTGCGTACACAATAACCGATGAAATCTTCGCGCGCCTCTCCATCCTTATACCGGGGCTCGATGCTGATGTAGTCTACCCGAATATGCTCTGGCGCTACGTTGTATTGCTTGGCCAGGGCAAAAATACTCTTGACGCTTTCGTCATTTTTCCTTTTGGCAATGCCCAGGTCTTTATCCCATGTCTCCACGCCAAAGGTGAGGACTATTTCATTGGGGATAACCCTTACCTCTGCCTCGCCGGTGACGGTGATGAGGCGCGGCTCTGGCTTATTCACAGCCCAGACGGGCGAAACTAAGATCATGATAAGGACAAGAGCAATAACAACTCTGCTTACAGCTTCCTTCATCGTTTATCCCTCCTATTCAAGCACCCTATTAACATAGCGTCTGCAATCCGGCCCTTCCCTTATTTTCTACAATTTCCCGTTATTGTCAAATGATTTTCTTGAAATAAGAGGCGGATGAGGGCACCTTCATTGACTTTTCGTGTTGATTATCTTATAACTTAAGTGTACGATTGGCGTTTATTTTATGTGATGTGGGGGACAATTGTATACAACTATTGATAAATTTATCGACTACATGTCCTTGGAGAGGGCGGCGTCGCCCCATACCTGCCGGGCCTATCGCAAGGACTTGGAGCTTTTTGCGGCCTTTTTAAGAAACAAGCAACTCCCCAGCGATGTGGCCGCTATTGATCACGTGACGATCCGCCTCTACCTGGGAGACCTCTATAAGGGAAAAAAGATCAAACGCACCTCGGTGGTGCGAAAGCTGGCTACCTTGAGGACGTTCTTCAGGTATCTGAAGCGTGAAGGGATTATACAGAAGAACCCCGCCAAGATGGTGGCAACCCCCAAAGGGGGGAAAGACCTCCCCCATGCCCTCACCGTTGATGAGGCCTTCAGGCTCCTGGATGCCCCTGATACGACCACCCCCGTGGGTTGCAGGGATGGGGCCATCTTGGAGTTCCTCTACTCCAGCGGCCTCAGGGTGGGAGAACTCACCTCCCTGAATCTTGTGGATCTCGACTTAGGAGGAGGGATGGTGCGGGTGTTGGGCAAGGGGGGCAAAGAGAGGTTGGTGCCCATAGGCTCCAAGGCTGTTGAGGCATTGAGGTCATACCTGGCACGCAGGGGAGAGCTGATGGAGCAGGGGAAGAACCCCCCTCCATACCTATTCCTCAATTATCGGGGAGGAAGGCTCACCCCCCGCAGTGTGGGCAGGATGATCAAAAAATATCGGCTCCACGTAGGAATCATGAAGGAGACCAGCCCCCATACTTTCAGGCATTCTTTTGCCACGCATCTGCTGGATGCCGGAGCCGATCTGAGGGGGATACAGGAGTTGCTGGGACACGCCAGTCTCTCCACGACCCAAAAGTACACCCACGTGAGTTCGGCGAAGTTGATGGAGGTCTATGACCGGACCCACCCGCGCGCCAGAAAAGGAACAAAAGATGCTTAAGGGGACGACGATCCTCTCCGTCAGTCACAAGGGAAAGATTGTGATGGCCGGCGATGGGCAGGTGACGCTGGAGAATACGGTCATGAAACACCGGGCCCGAAAGGTACGCAAGCTCTATAACGATAAGGTGCTGGCGGGCTTTGCCGGGGCCACGGCTGATGCCTTTACGCTCTTCGAGCTTTTTGAAAAAAAACTCGAACAATACAATGGAAACCTTATGCGGGCGGCTGTGGAACTGGCCAAGGACTGGCGAACCGACAGACTCCTGAGGAGACTGGAGGCCCTGTTGATCGTTGCGGACAAGGATCACTCCCTCATCATCTCCGGCAACGGAGATGTAGTTGAACCCGACGAGGGGATCGTGGCCATCGGTTCCGGCGGTCCCTACGCCCAGGCGGCGGCCAGGGCCCTGACGCTCCATTCAAAGCTTGATGCCAAGGCCATCGCCCACGAGGCAATGAAGATAACCGCAGAAATATGCATATATACGAACGACCAGATCGTAATCGAGGAACTCTAACGCCAAAGAAAGAAGGGATAGAGATGGAACGGCCCTTGACCCCCAAAGAGATCGTGGCCGAGTTGGATAAGTACATCATCGGACAAGATGAGGCGAAGCGTTGTGTGGCCATCGCCCTGCGGAATCGCTGGCGGCGGCAGCAGGTCCCGAAGGAATTACAGGATGAGATCGCCCCAAAAAATATCATCATGATCGGCCCTACCGGCGTGGGCAAGACGGAGATCTCCCGCCGCCTGGCTAAGCTTACCCAGGCACCCTTTTTAAAGATCGAGGCCTCCAAGTTTACGGAGGTGGGGTACGTCGGGCGGGACGTGGAATCGATGATCAGGGATTTGACCGAGCTGGCTGTCAATATAGTGCGCAATGAAGAGGAGGAAAAGATCAAGGATAAGGCTTGTGAGATGGCCGAGGAGAGGGTATTGGACCTCCTCTTGCCCCCTTCGCCACCCAAGACCTCGTCTTCCCCTGCGCTTCCCGGGACCGTTGAGGGCACTGAAGATCAGACGGAGGCCGATACCGCCCACAAGACCAGGGAACGATTGAGGAAGCTGTTGCAAGAGGGCAAGCTGGACGAGCGGCTGGTGGAGGTAGAGGCATCCGACAGGGGCCTCCCGGTCGTGGAGATCCTCTCCACCGCAGGGCTGGAGGAGATGGACATAAACATAAGGGACATGCTTTCCGGTATCTTCCCGAAGAAGACCAAAAAACGGCACGTCAAGGTGCCTGAGGCTGTAGAGATTCTCACCGAGGAAGAGGCCCAAAAGCTTATCGATATGGACAAGGTGGTCAAGCTAGCTATCCAACGGGTCGAACAATCGGGGATCATCTTTTTTGATGAGCTCGACAAGATCGCCAGCCGAGAGCAGACCCACGGACCCGATGTCTCTCGCGAGGGGGTGCAGCGGGATATCCTGCCCATCGTGGAGGGTACGACGGTGATGACCAAATATGGCATGGTGAGGACCGATCACATCCTCTTCATCGCCGCCGGTGCTTTTTATGTCTCCAAGCCCTCCGACCTCATCCCCGAACTTCAAGGCCGCTTCCCCATCAGGGTAGAGCTGGAAGCCCTGGGCAAAAAAGAGTTCATCAGGATCCTGACTGAGCCCCAAAACGCCCTCATCACCCAGTATGTGGAGCTGATGAAGACCGAAAACGTGCATCTCTCCTTCGCTAAAGAGGCGATTTCTGAGATCGCCGAGACCGCCGCCCAGATCAACGAAAGGACGGAAAACATCGGCGCACGGAGGCTCTATACCATCATGGAAAAACTCCTCGATGAGGTCTCCTTTGACGCCCCTGAGCTGAGCGGAAAAAAGATCGGCATCAATGCCGACTATGTAAAAAAGAAGCTCGAAGAATTCGTACAGGACGAAGACCTCAGCAGGTATATCTTGTGATGCAAAAACTGATCGAAAAGGCAGAGGTGCTGATCGAGGCCCTCCCCTATATCAGGCGGTTTTACCACAAGACTATCGTAATCAAGTATGGGGGAGCGGCCATGGCTGACGAAGACCTCAAAGAGGGCTTTGCCATGGATATCGTCCTCATGAAGTATGTTGGACTCAACCCCGTGGTGATCCATGGCGGCGGCCCCCAAATCGGCCAGGTCCTCCAACGGATGGGGAAGGATTCCACCTTCGTGAAGGGGCTGCGGGTCACTGACCAAGAGACGATGGATGTGGTAGAGATGGTCCTGGTGGGGAAAGTGAACAAGGAGATCGTAGAGCTCATCAACCGCTGCGGAGGCAAGGCAGTAGGGCTCAGCGGCAAGGACGGGGGTCTCATCCGAGCAAAAAAATTGATCCTCCCTCCCCAAGAGCAAGGGAATGCCCCCCCGGAGCTCGTCGATCTGGGAATGGTGGGTCAGGTGGAAGGCATCAACTCCGATGTGATCAAGACCCTGGACAATGGCAATTTTATCCCCGTGATCGCCCCTGTGGGGGTGGGGGAGGATGGGAAGACGTACAACATCAACGCCGATCTCGTGGCGGGTAACGTGGCAGTCGCCCTGAGTGCGGAGAAACTGATCCTGCTGACCGATGTACCAGGGGTATTAAGTAAAGAGGGCGATTTGATCACCAGTCTGAAAGTCAAAGAGGCCAATGACCTCATTGCCCAGGGTGTCGTCTCTGAGGGAATGATCCCCAAGATTACCTGCTGTCTGGAAGCCCTGGCAGGGGGTGTGGTCAAGGCCCACATCATCGACGGAAGGGTAAAACACGCCCTCATCTTAGAGATCTTCACCGATGGAGGGGTGGGAACGGAATTATGGGCATGACGGGAGACGAATTGATCCGTGAGGGGCAACACGTGTTGGCCAACACATATGCCCGCTATCCCATCCTGCTGGTGCGGGGCG
>CAZFIR010000201.1:0-4232 GCA_964519535.1 uncultured Thermodesulfobacteriota bacterium
AGGAATAAACTGACCACGTACATTGCGGCGAAGAGCGTATGGATCGGAAGGTTGAGTGAGGTGTAGAGCTGTGTCAGCCTGGCATCCGCCGTGGCTGTCATCACTGCCACTTCCGCTTTGCCGAAGTCAGAGAGAAAAAAGATCATACTCACCCATACCGTTGAGAGTCCCGCAGTCACGGCAATGATTCTATCCCTCCGTGCTATGAAGGCCAGCACGGTCCAGATAATGCCGGAGATAAAGGCCAGAGACAGGGGGATATTGTACGCGATGTGCGGATTGCTCGCTGCACGGAAGACCGTATATGTCTGGTGCAGTAAATTTTCATTCCCTGATTCCAGAAACCACTGGAAGAACCGCCCCAGCATAATGGCATGCGAAACCAAAAACCCAGCCAGGATACCCGTCAATATCGTTGTGGAACACCAAAATATCGAAAACAGCTTGCCAAGAGTATTCTTTTTCATCTCATCCCCCTATCTTGCAATACTATGTCAACGATGAAGATTTGACCCCGTGATCTCGCCTTGTTTTTTATTTATTATTTATTTCTTCATCATCAGTCTTTTCCTGTTCATCATTAATCCCAATAGCAATGGCAAACTCTTGTAACTTATCCGTTTTATTACTTTGCAACAGTTGTCGTATATTGCCTTTCAAATCTTCGGCATCATCACCAGCATTTTTTATTATTTTTATGTAGCCAAGGCTATTCTCTAGAATAAGGTTTAAACAATTTGTGTCTTTAATTACGACGTTCAAAATATTGCGAGTGATATCTCCTTCTCTCGAGCTCATTTTCTTGATAAAATCAAATTTAGAAACAAAAAATATAAACAATGCTGGGGTAATAGTTTTTGTTATATTACAAAAATCGTCACAAAGTTTTTTGACTGTAGGCTGAAGTTTACTCTTATCAGCCTTATTAATTATAACGTCCAAAACACTATTAGTAGTCGGAATTGATTGGGTCCCAGCCGCAATATCAATTAATACTTTTTTACAAAATTCTGTGAGATTATCAGGTAAAGTTTTAAGGATATTACCTTGGATAAGCAAGGATGCACAATTGATCCAATAATCTGTCGGGGTGTTTCGCTGTGCATATAATTCCTCAACTGGTATACTTCTTAGTTTATTAATAGCTATCGCATTAATATGTCTTGTTAAATTATTTTTTGTTTCAGAAGAGTATTTGTAAAATTTGAAATCTGGAATTGCTGTATGTATATTATCCACGTTAATTTCTGCTTCTGCAGATTTACTCCAACCATTAAGACGAGTCAGAAAATCAACTTCACTCACTCCAATAGCATTTTTTATTTGTTCAAACGATGGCAGAACTTTCAGAATATTCATTTTTGAATCACCATAAGATTTTTCAGTCAATTTCTTAACTACTTTAAACAATAAATCTGAACGCCACGTTACTGACAATAATAATGCGCTATAATTACTATAGTACTCTATTCTCTCAGCAACTTTTTCATCTAAATCTCCTACATGAGCTGTATCTATAGATTGAGTGAGCCCCATCGCAACTAAATCGTAATAAGCCTCGGAGGTTTTGTCTGTTGTAGAATTAAGCATAGTTTGTACTTGATTTTGATTAAATTGTTGCTTTAACGGTTTCTCTGCTGAAATTGCTTTATAGGTTTTTATTATTTTAGGAAAACCACTTACACTAATCTCATTGTTAGCAATTGCAGATTCTATGCGACTTTTTAAAACATCAAAGAGATATAATTTATCCTTAACTAAGAATTCAATAAAATCCATTGTCGGTAGTTTTTCTGGAATCAAACCAACTAAATAATCATTTAATGATTTATTATCGCAGGTTAATTCATATTTTTTATAATTATCTTTTGCTTGACTTACATAATCGATAAATACTTCTGGAGTAACTTGTTTAGCAACAATATAATCGTCAATTGAAATTTTAAGTTCATGTTCTTTAATGTAATTATCAAGTGCTTGCATTCCAATGAAAAATAAATCACCTTTGAACTCCTTAAACTCTCTAAACTTATCGCATAGATATTTCGAAAAAATCTTCTTGTTTTCATCGCCCGCATTCAATAATAATGCTTTATGAGTGTCCTCCAAAGAAAGTCTGACTATTTGTTGCTGCAAATGTAATTTAACAAGATCATTCCATTGTTCTGTAACGATTATTCCTTTGGTATGGTCTAATTCCGACAACCCGATTATCGCTTTATCAAGCATTGCAGGATCTAAAGCATTTATTGTATCGTCAAGAAATGAAACAAAATGGTTACGATCTGAATACTTATTTATATCGTAACCAGTTTCACCGTTTAGGGTTTTTTCTAAATATTGTTTTAACGGTATTTGCTCAGCAAATTTAACGTCGATACCGTATGTAAGGGCTGCAATGCACCTTTGTATTTCTTCACTATTGTTAATTATTTTTTCAACTGGTTTTAAATAATTGCCTGATAATATACTTTCAACTGGTGACGCAAGTATTTCTTCTTTTTTTAATGAAAAGATTGCAATCGTCAATAAAGACACTTCTTCATCTTTCCATATTTGTTTTAGAGAAACAAGTTGATTTATAAATGCAATGATATCTCGCGGAGTGAAATGAGGTTTGATTATTCCAAATAATCGCCGTATTGTTTCTTTGCTATGATTTTCTTTTTTGCCAAAAGCTTCTTCAAAATATTCATTAAATAATTTCTTCCAATCTGTTATTATAGGTGGCGGTACCCTATAAATTACGGGAAAAGTTTTATTTATAAAATGGTTAGTAAGCTCAATATTTGTACCCTCGTTTCCAAAGGCGTTTGCCAAATGGTTTCTGTCAAACGTGATAATTACCCATATCTTCGGGTAGTGACTTTCTGCAAAAAAAGTATGGATTGAAGACCACAATTCTTTTACCTTTTCAGCGGGCAATCTGTCCATATTATCGAAAACAATAATAAGTTCCTTTTGCAAGTCATTGGATAAGTCATCCATCTAATGACAAAATTCTCTTACTGATGGTTCACTTTCTGAAATAGTTTCATTAACAATATTTTTTATTATATCATCGCTATATATTTCAAACAATTCACTCCAAATAAGCTTTCGCTTCTTACATGACCATATGCCCCAAACTATTAATGCAATGATAATTGGAATAAGTGCTATTAAAATTTTTGTCCATAAACAGAGGTCTATATCCCTTGCGATCGTAGAGGAAATCGTTGTAAAAACAATTAATAATACCGCACCTGTTATACCAGAGCTTATTTTTGGTCTTGTTTCTGAAGTTGTTTCGCGTTTTCGTGCAAGTAGATTTGTTAACTTTTCTTCCCAAGTTTCTGGTTTATTATCCTTATTTTTTTTGCTGCATTTTTCAGGTAGTAATTTGCCATCCTCAGCTAAAATCAAATCATCTGTGAGCGCTTCCAAAAAAGAGCGTCTTTGTAAATCTTCTTGATGACCCCAAGCATCATACTCGAACAAATAGAACTTCTCTCGAATATTATTTTGTAATATTCTAATTACATTTGATTTGCCAGATCCCCATTCTCCGTCAAGACCTATAATTTGTGGTAGTTTATTAGTATCATCGTGACAATCATTTATGCTTTCGATGTGGTTTTCTATTGCTTTAGCCAGTATTTCAGCAGATCGACCTTCATACTTATCTATACCATGAGGCGTGTTTTGTATAAATTTTGGGAATTTTTGTTTGTCCATATTTTTTCCTTCAATCTCGCTATAAATATTTATTCACAATCATTGCGGGGTCGGGCTTTGACTTAGGACAAAACCCCTGAAGAAAATTATTATGTTCACCAAACAAAAAAGGGGCAGAGGGAGCCCCTTGGTTTATTGAATTTGGTTTTCGTTTACACCCCTTTGCGTCATGCCTCTTGACCCCCTCAAGGCCTTGACGTTACTTACCGCACCTTACCACGATTCGGCACAAAAGTAAATCGCCCCTGATATCCGTGCTATTGTCAGGTTGATCACGTTACCCAGACAAGTATCGGGATAATTCTATTTATTTAACTTTTGTCAATAACTAGAACCGTCGCTCTTATCGTTATGAAAAGCTAGATTTCCAGCGACAGTATCTTCAATGAAAATATCTGAAAAGCGTCCGTGAAGTCTGTACCAGAGAAATAAACAATTACCATCTGAAAGAGGTACAAAGAAACCAGGGCCATTGCTGACCCTGGTTTCTTGATAATTGAAAATACTCCTTATTG
>CAZFIR010000202.1:0-4299 GCA_964519535.1 uncultured Thermodesulfobacteriota bacterium
GCCGGGGCAGTTATTGGCGAGCTCATCTTTGGGAAGGAGAAGAAGGGCGCCTTGCGGGCCGGCTGGGGTGTCTTTGTGGGCAACATGGTGAGCATCGGGTTCAAGATGGCCTTCTCCGGGGTCGTGATATTCTTTTATATAAAGGAGATGTTTTGATATCATAGGTGCGTTGAACCGCATCCCCTTTTTGGGCTATGCGGGATGCACCCTTACCCACGTTATGCAAGGGAGGTAGTGATCATGTGGAGAGGTTTCGTATGCATCGTTATCTATGTTTGCCTTGTCCTCAGTCCCCTCCTGATCGTGGCTGTTTTGAATCCCCCATCTGGCCAGATGATCCCTTACGAGATCGGCAAGGGCTTTGCGCTGGTCGGGTTCATGATCCTCGCCATCCAGGCGATCCTGGCAAGTCGGTTCAAGGTGATTGAGCGGCCCTTCGGCTTCGATATCGTCATCCGCTTTCACAAGCACATGGCCGTCTTTGCCGCACTCCTCATCTTGTCCCACCCCCTTTTATTAGTCATCGGGGGGGCGGGGTTGCCCTTGCTGACCACCCTGAATGTCCCCTGGTACCTCTGGGCCGGAAAGATCGCCATGCCGCTGCTCTTGATTACCGTCCTGATCAGTCTACCGCAGTTCCCTCTGCGCCTCTCTTTCGAACGCTGGCGCATCCTGCACGACGCCCTCTTTCCCGCTATTATAATCTTTGCCTTCCTGCACAGCTCGTTTATCGGGATGGACTTCCAGGCCGCCCCGCTGCGCTGGCTGTGGATCTGCATGCTGGCTGTCGCACTTATCTTGTTTATCTATCATCGCTTTGTGAGACCGCTGTTCCTCGGTCTCCATCGATACCGCGTGGTCGATGTGCAGCAGGAGACCAGAAACGTCTGGACCGTAAAGCTCGCCCCGCCTGAAGGGGAGCGGTGCTACGCGTATCTGCCCGGTCAGTTCCAATTCATCACCTTTCATCGGGGCAGGGGGCTGCCTGAAGAGGAGCACCACTGGACCATCTCCTCCAGCCCGACTCAAAGGGATTCCGTGAGCTCCACCATCAAGGAATTGGGCGATTTTACCGCTACCATCGGCCAGACAAGGCCCGGAGATACGGCCACGATCCACGCCCCCTTCGGCCGGTTCTCATACGCGCTGCACCCGGATGAAAAAGACCTTGTCTTTATCGCCGGGGGCATCGGAATAACTCCCCTCATGGGGATGCTCAGGCACATGCGCGATACCAAGAACCCCATCCCGGTCCTGCTGCTGTATGCCAACACGGACGAGAGCGAGATCGCCTTCCGCAAGGAGCTCGCGGAGATGGAAGGTGGAAAATATCCCAAGCTGAAGGTCGTCCACTGCTTGAGCAGTCCGACAAAGGGTTGGAAAGGCGAAGCCGGCCGCATCGACCGGGAGCGGATCGAGCGATGGTGCGGAAAGGCAATCAGAGAGAAGGCCTTCTATATCTGCGGCCCGCCGGGATTGCTCGAGACGACCATTGCGAACCTCCGGGCCCTGGGCGTGTCCGATAGGCGCATGCACATAGAGATCTTTTCATTTCTGGGGTGAAGGGGAGGAGACTATGCGCAGGACTAAGTTGAGGCGGGTGACGGCCGCCGTGATCGGATTCATCGTGCTCTTCATCGTCCTCCTGATGATCTTCCGCATCTTAAACGCCGGATGAGAGAAGTCGATAGGGGGAATAGCTCTTCTTTAAATCTGTATCAAAGGGCTCGCCGTGAGCCCTTGCATGTTTTCATAGACAGGCTATAAGGAGGCGCAGTGCCTGAACAATCGCCCTTGTTGTCCCTGCTCCTCATCACGACACTGGCGGCGCTGGTGCCGCTGCTGGCCACGAGGCTTCGGGGATGGCGTATACCCATCGTGATCGGTGAGATCCTGGCGGGGATAATCATCGGCAAGAGCGGGTTCGACCTGGTGACCGCCGGTCCTATCCTCGATTTCCTGGCCGAGTTCGGGTTCGTCTTTCTGATGTTTATCTCGGGGCTTGAGGTGGATATCAGTGCACTGACCATGGCCCCCCTTGAGGAAGAGCGAGAGCCCTTCTGGCGCGCGCCGTTGTTTTTGGCGATTTTTAGCTTTATACTGACCCTGGTTGGGGCCTTTGCCATCGCCTTTGGTCTGGTCGAAATCGGGCTGGTGCGCAGCCCCCTTATCATGGGACTCATCCTCAGCACCACCTCGCTCGGCATCGTGGTCCCGGTCCTCAAGGAGCGGGGGATCGCCCCCACCCGATACGGCCAGCTCATGTTGGTGACCGCCCTTATTGCCGATGTCGTCACCCTGGTCCTGTTGAGCGTGGCCTTTGGCATCCTGCAGAAGGGTTTTGCCCTCCAACTTATCCTTATCCTGTCGTTACTGGTTATCTTTGCCATCGTCTTGCGGACGGGGATTGCGGTCAGCAAGGTGCCTGGACTCAAAAAGATGGTGCAGGAACTCTCAACGGCGACGGCCCAGATTCGGGTCCGGGGTGCCATCGCCCTGATGGTGGCCTGGGCGACCCTGGCCCATACCCTCGGCATCGAGGTGATCCTGGGGGCCTTCCTGGCAGGGGTGATCGTGAGCATCATCGCCGGTCCGGAAGAGGCGGTGCTCAGGGAAAAGCTGGACGCCTTGGGCTTCGGCTTCTTTATTCCCATCTTCTTCATATCGGTGGGGAGCCGGTTTGATCTGAATGTGCTCATCGGTTCGCAGGAGGCCCTGATCCTGTTCCCGCTGCTCATTGTTGCGGCCTATGCGGTAAAGGTGTTACCGGCCCTGGTATATCGGCTGGCCTTCTCCTGGCGAGAGGGCCTGGCGTCGGGGTTCCTCCTCTCGTCGCGTCTGTCGCTCATCATTGCCGCATCGGCCCTGGCCCTTGAGTTGGGGGTGATCAGTGAAGCGGTTAACGCCGACATCGTCCTGGTAGCCATGGTCACCTGCACCCTTTCTCCCATCCTTTTCAACCGGCTCGCCCCACACGTGGCGGACGTTGATCGAAAGGGAGTCATCATCGTGGGGCTCAACCAGCTCACCGCCCTTTTGGCTGATCGGCTCGTGCAGGAAGGGGAGGAGGTGGCAGTACTGGGGTGTCCGCAGGAGCGCACCAATGCGCCGTATTGTCGGAAGGCGACCCCCATCTTTGGGGAACCGGGTGATGAAGCCGTCTTGGGGGCGCTGGGGGCAGATCAGGCCGCCGCCCTCGTCGTTGTCCTGGATGATGCGGAGGCCAATATCAGGGTATGCAGGATGGCCGCAGAGCGCTTTGGCATCCCGGTCATCGTCTCCCGTGCCGACGACCAGGCCGTGTTGGAGCGGATGAAGGCCTTGGGGGTGCGCGCCGTACAGCCTGCCCTGGCCACGGCCATGGCGCTGGAGGGGGCCCTGCGGTTCCCCACTGCTTTCGATATACTGGCCGAGCACGGACAGGATGTGGAGATCGGAGAGGCGCGGCTGCGCAACATACGGGTGGCTGGACGCCCCCTGCGCCAGATCAGGCTCCCCGGCAACGCACTGGTTATGGGCATTCGAAGAAAAGGTGAGGTCATCGTACCCCACGGCGACACGACCTTCCGCCTCGGCGATGTGGTCATGCTTATCGGCAGCCCCTCCGAAATCAGGGAGGCACAGGCCCTCCTTGGGGTCCGCTTCGGATGGGGCATTTCTTCCCCGTAGGGTTTAATCACGCGGGAGGGAATCAAGGGGAGATGCCGGTTCTTTCCCTTCCGACCCCTTATTTTTTGATGTTCAGCTGCATCTTCTCCATCGTGCTTACCCCCTGCAGTGAGGAAACCACGCCCGCCATGGTGTTTTTAATGATCCGGGTGACGAAAGGGTTAATGGAGACAACTGCATTATTGAGAACGATCGACACCTGATCCCCTTCGATGGAGAGGGCGACACTCTTTATCGTCTCCGTACCCTTCAGCGAGGCGAGGATGCCGCCCACCACCTGGTAGATATACCCCTGGACGAAGTCGTCGAGCGCGATGGGTGCGTCGTTGACCGAGAGGTCCACCTGCCGGGATGCCATGCTCCCTCCTTTCTCCCTCCTGTGAAAAAGTAACATTCCTTCAATATGCGCAATATGCGGAGGATGTTTTCCAATATTGCTCACGATAAACCCTCCACCCTGCCGTGTCAATGAATGGAGGAATAAGCACGGGGAAGGTGAGGGGTAACGCACCGCTTTCATTTTGACATATGTGTCACTATCTGATAGACAAAGGCTGTTCATCACTTCATGCTCGTGAGCGTGTAGGACTGTGGGAGACGACGGTATCAAGATAGTGGGGGCAAGCGAGA
>CAZFIR010000203.1:0-11373 GCA_964519535.1 uncultured Thermodesulfobacteriota bacterium
CGCTCCTTTCCGACATTGTTGTAATACCATATCCAGGCCTCTGGGTTAATGGGCTCACCCACGGAGCCGAGGATCTTAAGGCTGGACATATCTCTCTTTTTCGTCCATTCCTCGCCCTCTCGCATTAGGGCCCGTATGGCCGTGGGTGCGGTGTAAAACTGTGTGACCTTCCACTGTTCAACGATCTGCCAAAACCGGTCAGGCTCGGGGAAGGTCGGAACGCTCTCAAAGACCAAGCTGCTGGTACCCAGGCCGAGCGGTCCGTAGACGATGTAGCTGTGCCCGGTGACCCATCCGATGTCAGCAGTGCAGTACCATATGTCTCCTTCTTGAATGTCAAAACAATACTTCAGGGTTATCATGGTGTACAGAAAATATCCTGCCGTCGTGTGCAGAACCCCTTTGGGCTTGCCTGTGCTCCCACTGGTGTAGAGGATAAAGAGCGGATCCTCGGCATCCATTGGCTCCGGTTCACAGACAGGGGTAATATCGTCTTGTGCCATCTCCTCATGCCACCAGACATCTCTTCCCTCCTGCATGGCTACGTCAATCCCCATCCTGCTGACGACGATTGCCTTTCCCACCAAGGGGCACTCGGCAAGCGCCTTATCGGCGTTGGCCTTGCTGTTGACGGTTTTTCCGCTTCTCCAGTATCCGTTACAGGTAACAAGAACTTTCCCCTCACAGTCCTGCATCCGGTCCCTCAAGGCCTCGGCGCTGAACCCCCCAAAGACCACGCTGTGGATGGCACCGATGCGGGCGCAGGCCAGCATGGCAATGGGAAGCTCGGCAATCATGGGCAGGTAGATAGTTACACGATCTCCCTTTTTGATCCCGTGTTTCTTGAGCACATTGGCGAACTTGCAGACCTCTTCATAGAGCTCTCGGTAGGTGTACGTCTTGTAGTCGTCATAGGGCTCACCCTGAAAGATGATGGCGACTTTATCACCACGCTTCTTTAAATGTCTGTCAAGACAATTGTATGTAACATTGAGCTTACCCCCTTCGAAAAACTTGATATTGAGGGTATCAAAGCTCCAATCCCAGACCTTGTCCCATTTCTTGTACCAATCAATGAATTCTTCAGCCTGTTCGGCCCAAAACCCTTCCGGATCGTCGAGGGAACGGTTGTACATTTTTTTGTACTCATCCATGCTCTTGATATACGCGTGCTTGACGACCTCCTGAGACGGAGAAAATACCCGAGTTTCCTCCATCATAGAAACCATGCCTTTGTCAGTTGCCATACCCATTACTCCTTCCCTGCCGCACTTTTTTATCTCGATGTAGTTTTCCCATCGTTACTATAGACCATTAACAAATAACGTGCCAAAATTCACATTTTTAAATATTTATCTTTTATTTCATAAAGTTACATGATTTGATGAATCATATGTGAGATGTCTCTAGCCCGAAAAACACTGAAATCTGTCTTGCCTGACAAGACTAGTTCTTACAACACGAGACACCTTCTTGCTCAGTTAGATGCCCAAAAGGCGGGAAGGGATCAACCTGATCTGGAAATGTGATACTTTTTTAGCAGGGCATAGAGGCGGGGACGGGATAGGCCTGATATTGTGCAAGCCTCTTTGATGTTGCCCCTCGTGCGTGACATCAGATCTTCTAAATAGTGTTGCTCCGCCTCGGAAATTGCGTTTTCTCGCAAATCACGCAAGGTGGGAAATCTTTCCTGAGACGCAGCCCCTCCTTTGCCGCTAACTACTGGTGGGGCCTCCTTACTAATCAACGCCTTTGCTACATCAATACGAATATGGGTCGGCAGATGCTTCGGATAGAGGATGGGATCCTGGCGCGCGGCGGCGATGGCTCGCTCCATGGTGTTGACCAGTTCCCGAACATTACCAGGCCAGTCATAGGATTCGAGGGCCTCAAAGAACTCGGGAGAAAACCCCTTTGTATCAGTCCCATACCGCTCACAGATCTTGGCAGCATAGTACAGGGCCAACTCTTTGATATCTTCAAGGTGCTCTCTCAGGGGCGGCAACTCGATAGTAAAAGAGCGGAGACGAAACAGGAGCTCCTTTCGAAACTGTCCGTATTTAACCATTGTCTCAAGATCCCGATTGGTCGCCGCTACCAGCCTGAAATCGCTCTCAATTTCTTGCTTCCCTCCAATGGAACGAAAACGGCGTTCTTGGAGGACACGAAGGAAGGAACTCTGCGTAGAGAGGGGAAGCTCGCCCACCTCATCGAGAAACAGGGTTCCGCCATGGGCCTGCTTGATAAGACCATCCTGGGCCCTATCCGCTCCGGTAAAAGCCCCCTTTTGGTGCCCAAAAAGAATGCTCTCCACAAGGTTCTCGGGAAGGGCGGCGCAATCGACAACCACAAAATTGTTGTTGGCGCGAAGACTGTTGTCATGAATGGCATAAGCAAAGAGTTCCTTGCCCGTGCCGGTCTCTGCGGCAATGAGAACAGTGGCGTCGCTGTTGGCCGCCTGAGCCACCAGGTCAATGCAGGCCCTCATCTGGGGGCTATTTCCCACAATGCCCTCTCGATTTAAGGCAATGGCTGGCTTCCGCGCCTGCTTCTCCTCCCGGTATTGGAGGGCACGAACGAGTGGCAGCGTCATAGCCTTTATCGAAGACGGCTTTTCAATGTAGTCCCAGGCGCCATTTTTGATAGCAAGCTCTGCTCCGTCAGGATCACCAAACCCGGTGATAATGATGACCTCGGGAGAGGAGGATGCTTCCCGAATGCGGGGCAATACATCCAAGCCGCTTCCATCGGGCATCCGAACATCGAGAAACACAACATCAAAATCTCCTGACGATGACTCCTGAAGCCCGTCCTGAAGGGTGTTGGCACACGTGACCTCATGCCCCATCTGCCTGACCATGGTAGACAGCATGTCGCACATCATTTCGTCGTCATCAATGATCAAAACATGTGCCATGAAACTTCCTCTTTATACTCTTCTACGTGTTACCATCCAGTACGTGCCGGGTAACTTCCGCTATCTCGCGTGTGGCAAATGGCTTCATGACAAACTCCCGAATACCTAAGGCCTTGGCCTCCTCCACGCTGATCACCTCGCTGAACCCAGTACAGAGTATGATCGGAATATCGGGCCGAATGCACATGAGTTCTTTAGCCAAATCTGCGCCTGTCATATGTGGCATGGTCTGGTCGGTGATAACGAGAGCAAACTGGTCCGGCTGTGCCTTGAACACCTCCAGGGCCTCGAGGCTGTTCGTCTTGGCTATGACGCTATAGCCGAGGCGCTCCAACATCTGTTGCACCATATCAACCAAATCTTCCTCATCATCGACGAATAGAATGCGCTCGTTACCCGTAGGCAATGGAGCATCTGCATCCGCTTCTGGGAGGAGGTCACCCTCAATGCGTGGCAAAAAAACCTCGAACATTGACCCCTTCCCAGGCTCACTGTCGACAATGATCGCCCCTCCATAGCTCTTGACGATGCCATGGACTACAGCAAGTCCCATACCGGTTCCCTCACCCGGCCTCTTGGTGGTGAAAAACGGGTCAAAGATCCGTTCAATAGTCGCACGGTCCATACCATGGCCCGTATCGGTCACCGTCAGCTTCAGGTATGGTCCCGGGTTCAAATCCGGATATGGAGCCGCATCAACGGAATCGAAAACAACGTCGGCCAAGTTTACCTCCAATACCCCCCCCTCCTCGCGCATGGCATAGGCTGCGTTGCTGCACAGATTCATCAACACCTGATGGATTTGGGTCGGATCAGCCAGAACCATTCCTGACTTTGCCTTGATGTTTTGGCGAATCTCTACGGTCGTGGGCAATGATGCCCTCAGCAGTTTCAGGGCCTCTTTAGCGATAGGGCTTATGCGCATAGGCATCCTTTCCTGTTCGCTCCTACGACTAAAGGTGATGATCTGCTTTACCAAATCTTTACCACGATATCCGGCCTTGAGTACGTGCTCTAAATTGCGTCGACCCGGAGCCTCTTCTGGCACATCATACAATGCCATTTCAGCGTATCCCATGATGGCCGCGAGGATATTGTTGAAGTCATGGGCGATACCCCCCGCAAGCGTACCAATGGCCTCCATCTTTTGTACCTGGCGGAGCTGTGTTTCGAGCTCGGCCTCATGGGTTACGTCCCGTTCGATGACTACGTAATGCATGATGGCACCCGCCTTATCCCGGATGGGGGAGATCGATACCTCAACCTTGTAGGTCGTACCGTCCTTCTTTTCGTTTATCACATAACCGGACCACACCTCGCCACGGCCGAGGGTATCCCTCATCTCTACGGGGAAACCCTTATCGTTCGTGCCGCTCTTGAGGATGCGGTGATTCTGTCCAATGATCTCCTCACGAGTATATCCACTGATGCGTTCGAAAGCCGGATTGGCGTATTGAATCGTCCCATCCTTGTCGGTTATGGTAATGCCTTCCGCAGCCTGTTCAATGACGGTCGCCTGAAGGGCCAACTCCTCCTCTGCCCGCTTGCGGTCGGTGATATCCAGCATCGACACCACGCTCTTTTTTGTCCCCGGTATAATGGAAATGGTCAGGAGTAGGTCTTTTAGATTGGCCTCTTTGTCAATACCCCGAACCTCATAGTTTCGGGGGGCGGCATGGGGGTCATTTCTTCGTAACGCATGATACTCTCCCATCCTTTCTAAGTCAGCTTCCACAATGAATTTTCCCCAATTTTCTGTACCCTCAATTTCTGCTTTGGCATAGCCAAAAATCGTTTCAAACTCCGTGCTGACCATAGATATAACCCTATCCTCTTCAACAATCATGGTCGCGGTTCCCGTCGTTTCAAAGATGGTTCGATATTTTTCCTCTGACTCTCCAAGCGCCTGCTCCGTCTTCTTACGCTCATCCAAAGCGCTTTTACTCTTTTGCTCTGCCCTGGCGACGTATTCACGCAACTGACCAACGATAAAAGAAATAACAAGAAACATAAAGGCTCGGAGATAATCATTGACTGTTACCACGTCAGCTCTGAAAAAAAAATCGCTGAAAATAAGAAATACAGCCAGAAGAAAAGCCACAATAAGACCCTTCTTTTTCCACCAAAGAGACGCAAGGATGATGGGGATGTAAAAAAAGTGTGTAAAGATCTCCCCTGTTTTCAGGACCACATGGAAATAGTAGGTGAGGAAACAGGAGACGATTAAGAGAATAGCCATGAACGCTATCCTCCCATATCGCTCCTTCTCACCTATGGATCGTATATGCATCACCTCATCTCTACCACTCATTTTCCCGTCTCACCACCGTAACAAACTTCCCATAAGAGGGGAAGGAAGAACTATTGTACCACCAAAGGGGTGTAGGGGTGGATGGTAAATGGACGAGGGGCAAGAACCCCTCTCCCCCCTTTTGGCCAGGGCACGCTGGCCCTATGGTGGCAGGAGGGATCTCTCAGGCCTTCTCTGCCGTTCTCGTCGGCCTGAGATAGGCGCCCCAATAACTCATCCCCACAAATACTGCGCCGCCGATTATATTGCCGATAGTTACGGGTAGCAGGTTTTTCCACAAGAACGCAACCCAGCTTAGGGAACTGGGGTCAAAGGCCGCCGGAGCCGCAATTCCCGCCCACTGGTGCAAGAATATTCCGGTGGGGATGAAGTACATATTGGCAATACAGTGCTCAAAACCGATGGCAACGAAGCCCATAATGGGGAAGAAGATGGCAAATATCTTACCAATGGTCTGACGGGCAGCGAGGGCCATCCAGACGGCCAAACATACCAACCAGTTACAACCGATCCCGCGAACAAGGGCCTCGACAAAGCCGAGGTTTACCTTGGTAAAGGCAATGCCAACCGCAGCGGAGCCCAGGGCTCCGTTAGCTGTCTTCCATAATCCCGAGAAGTAAAAAACGAACACCAGAACAATGGATCCGATAAAGTTGGCAACATAAACGAGGGTCCATCTCTTTGCCATAGTGCTAAAGGTGATATCTTTTGTCATAACACTCGATACCATCAGGTTGTTACCGGTGAATAACTCCGCTCCTGCGATGACGACAAGCATCAGGCCAAGACTAAAAGCAGAACCCGCCAAGAATTTTGTAAGCCCTACGCCTACCTGTGCAGCGAGATCAAATGTCACTGTTGTCGAAAGGAGACCGCCAAACCCGATGTATGCCCCAGCCAGAATACCTAATACTAAAACAGACAACCATGGTGAAGTCGCTTTCCCGACACTCACGGTCGAAGCAACCGTCTCGGCAATTGTCTTCGGCGCCTTATCCTCCATACTCGGCACAGGAAATTCCCAGTTCTTCATTATCCTTTCGAATCGACCGATCGCCTTTTTCTCTTCAGTTAGCTTGCGCTTGAGCGCCTTCTTAACGACCTCGACAATTTCATCAGGGGTAAAAGGTTTGGCGACATAATCCATCGCTCCTCGCTTCATAGCTTCAGTCGCCCGGCCAACGGTCGGGTAGCCGCTGATCATTACCACCACCGAGTCAGGTGAACGGCGTTCGAGTTCCTCTAAAACGTCCATGCCATCAAACCCAGGCATCTTCCAGTCGCACAGGATCACGTCAAAAGACGAGTCTGCAACGAGCCTGAGACCCTCACGAGGACTGGTAGTACATGTCACCTGGAAACCCTCGGCTGAAAATATCTTGCGGCACGATTCGAGGACAATATCCTCATCGTCAATAACGAGCATTGTTTCAGTCATACATAGTACCTCCTCTTTTAATATTATTGTTAAGTATTGACTTACCGCTTACGTTCATACCATCAAACCGCTGACTCATGCTCATCTCATCGGCGTCTGATATCGATCCATAAGACACCACCGGTGAGCCACATCTCTTAGTAGAGCTTTAACTGTTTCTATGTTACGTCCCTTTCTTCATGACCTTACGGACAATTGCGATGAGCTCCTCCGGCGTAAAAGGTTTGGCTATAAACTGCGCCGCCCCCCTCTGTACCCCTTTAACCATCGTCTCCGGCGTCGAATAACCGCTCATGAGGATAATAGGGAGCCCCGGCCATTTGTCTTTGATCTGCCGCATGAGATCCATGCCATCATATGCCGGCATCTTTACATCGAGAATGAGCAGATCAAAGGTATTGTTTTCTAATACCTCTTGTACCTTGTCAGCATTTCGAACAAGATAGACTTCATAACCCTCGGCCATCAAGATACGCCTGCAACTATCGAGCACAATCTGATCGTCATCGACGATTAGTGTCTTCACGTTCCCCAGTCTCTCCATCTGATGGCAGCCAAATGGTAAAAGTGCTCCCCCCGCCAACCTTGCTCTGAACCCGAATGATTCCCCCATGGCGTTGAACAATACCATAAGAAACCGCCAAACCAAGTCCCGTGCCGTGACCTACTTCCTTTGTTGTAAAGAAAGGATCAAACAATTTATCGAGGTTCTCGGAAGGTATCCCGCACCCACTATCTTTCATCTTAATTTCGACACCTTTTAAATCGGCCCCATTGCCGGATATGCCAATACCGGTAGTTACTATGATACTGTCACCGCGCTTCGTCGCATCAAGAGCGTTGAGTAACAAATTAAGCATGACACTCTGCATTTGGTTGGCATCGAGCGTAAGGAGTGGGATCTCTTTTCCCGGTTTGAATTTCAAGCTTACCCCTTTTACGAGCGCTTGGTTTCTCATTAACAAAACGGCCGTACTGACAACTCGGTTAATATCCGTGGGCTCGGGATTGAGCTCCGTCTGTCGCGAAAAATCCAGCAGGTTCTTCACGATCGTGCGAACGCGTTCTGTCTGTTGGGCGATTGCCTTGAGGTCTGAACGAACCTCATCCCCAATGTCTTTGCGCTGAAGCAACATGTGCGTAAAGGTCAATACCCCTGTGAGGGGATTGTTTATCTCATGGGCCACACCAGCCGCTAACCTACCGATACTGGCCTGTTTTTCGGATCGCACCAATTTTATTTCGCTCTCGGCTTTTATCCGTCTGTCTCGTTGTTGGAGCGAGGTGAGCATTGACTTGAATGTCTCTTGGAGCACCCCGATCTCGCTCTTCGAGATAGGACCAATCTCAGGTGAAAAATTGCCCTGTGAAACTTCAGAACTCGCCTTGACCAGCCGTTGAACGGGCCGTAAGATCACGCTCGCCAAAAAGTATCCCAGCCCAATTGCAAGAACAATGCCAGCTATAGTCAATAAGGCAAAAATGGAAAGGGCCTTCCTCCGGATATCAGCATACTTCGCTTCCAACACCCCAACATAGAGCATCCCCACTCTAGCTCCAAAAATATCCTCGACGGGTTCGTAAGCGGTAATATACCAATCACTGACGACAAAGGCCCGACCCGTCCATTTTTCTCCCTCATCAAGAACACGTCCTTTAACCTCTTCTGATACCCGTGTTCCAATGGCTCGCTTGCCATCAAGGGTAAGAACATTGGTAGAAATACGCAGGTCTTTGAAAAAAATGGTAGCAGTCCCGATATTGCGGTCCTTGTAAATTTCATCTTGGAAAACCGTATCGCGCACCTGGTCCACTATCGAATAATTTTGATTAAGAAGAACCCCCCCATAGAGAACACCGATTAGCCTAGAACCTTCCAGAACTGGAATAGCTGCTGCAAGCGCCATCCCGGCTGTTTCCTCCTCTTCGGTTCCCGGAGCGGCCCTCGGGGTTGGGAGTACCGGAATGATGGCTTGAGCAGCGAGTGCGGGATCTTCCGCAACAAGAAATTCTTGGCTCAGAACCACAGTCCCTGCAACGGGGACCCCCTGTTGCAACGCGAGGCTTGCTATAGGATTAACAATCGGACTTTTTTTTGTGCGGACTGCATGACGACCAATGCGGCAGAGTGTTGTGCCTTCTCTCGTAACTATGCCGGCGAAATCCAGTTCAGCTTGACGGGCTAAACGCGTAAGTCGATTGACAAGCTCTGGAGCATCTTGTTGATTAAGCGCGGAGCGGAATCCAAATCCCAGCGTGGTGGTCTTGAGGGCAACTTCTACACCCCTTATGCGATTAAGGTAAATTTCACGAGCGGCGTTCAGGTCCAATCTGGTGCGATTCGTTGCCTCGTTGAGGAAAGTCTTGTACAAGAGTTGGCCGCCAACCAACAGAGAAACGGCACCCACAAGAAAGGACACCCCGAGAATACTAGCGATGAGTTTTGATCGAATTGAAGAAAACATATTTGCCCTTATACAACATCGCACCCTACACTACGTTTCGCTTCCAGGGGGCCCCGACCTCAGCGGGCACTGCCCTATACCCTGGTGAACAGTATCCTTATTGATCCGGCGGTGAGTACACTATCTTGGCTTCAAGAGGATCTTGTGCCCCAGGAGATTGATCTCTTCGATGGAGGCCTCCACTTCTTTCTCTTCGCCAAAGAGGCTGATGAGACGCAACTTCTTCCCTTCAGGGATGATGGTCGCGATATCGGCCATGACTTCTTCTTCTTTGCCGTCCTTGATTATATATGCTGTAGATTGACACATAATCGACCTCCTTCGTCTCAGTCAGATAGAGTGTTGGTCACAACGAACTATTTTACCTTACCTTGTTAAGGATAAAAAGCAAACCCCTACCCAACGCAATCCCTTATCTTCGTTTTCTGCATAGTATTATAACCGAAGAAGGGTCGAACAACAATATGTACCAAGTTTAGGCCTCGTTGACATCAAACGTATGAATATGTATATTGTTACCGGCGATGGGGTTCGCCATAACCGCCCTCAAGAGGGCTGATGACTCCTGTCTTGATTTCATCTCTTGCAGGGCAGCAACCACGAAGGATGGATGCCCCTGCAGGGGTTCTTGGAGGGGCATCATGCAACAGAAGGCCACACAATCCTACCCCATTCAATCAACAGCTTCGTTAATTCTTCACAATGTCAGTGAGATCTCGCGTCGTTTCGACATTGTCACACTTAACCGTCAAATAGAGGTTTCCGAGAATCTACTGGGAAAAAGCGCAGTCGAGGTTTCCGAGAATCTGCCGGGAAAAAGCAAGGTCATCGATGTCGCTATTCTGGGACAGTTCAAGGCAGGGAAGAGCTCGTTCATCAATAGCCTCATGGGGGAAAATGTCTTGCCGGTGGGGGCTATCCCCGTGACCACGGTCATTACCCGTCTGCATTACGAAAAGGCACCAAGGGCCGTCGTGACCTATTTGGACGGGAATAAGGTTGAGGTCCCTATCAATGATGTCGAGCAGTTTATCTCGGAGGAGAAAAACCCGGGAAACAAAAAAAACGTGGCGGTGGTCGATGTGGGACATCAGGCCCTTGAACAGTATCCGGGGCTGCGCTTCGTTGACACACCCGGCTTGGGAA
Organism: uncultured Thermodesulfobacteriota bacterium; assembly: GCA_964519535.1. GTDB lineage: Bacteria > Desulfobacterota > B13-G15 > B13-G15 > RBG-16-54-18 > CAYWLI01. The sequence continues at coordinate 10,278 of CAZFIR010000203.1, forward strand.
GCGCATTCAAGTACAACACCGAGACATCCCAGGAGTGGCTGCCTGAGGTGGGGGCTGCAATCGTGACGGTCAGCGCCGAACGGCCAATCTCCGAAAACGATCTTACCCTTATTAAAGACCTCTCACAGCATACACCCAAAATCATCCTTCTTCTCACCAAGGTTGACCTCCTTTCGCCCGAGCAGCAGAAAGAGGTGATCCGGTTTTCCCAAAACACGCTGAAGCGGGAAATCAACAGTGAGATCCCTCTCTACCCTTATTCGACAACATTGCGCACCGATTCATTGAGGAGGCCGATCGATGATCTTTTGCTCAGCCTTTCCCTGAATCGTGATGCGGAATTCACGAACATTTTTCGGCATAAAATCAGATCCCTTGTCAAAAGCTGCCTCGGATATCTTGAGCTTGCCCTGAAGGCCTCCCTCAAGACCGATGCGGAGCGCGAGGATCTTAAAAAACTTATCATGACGGAAAGGCTGAACTACGACATCATCGAGACAGAGCTGTTCCTCATCGCCAGGGAAAACATGCATAAGACCAGGACGCTGATAGCATCCCACCTGGAAATCAAGAGGGAGAAATTCACTAAAAAACTGATGACCCAGCTTAAGAAAGAGATGCCGACATGGAAAGGTAACCTTTGGCAATTGACAAGACGATATGAGGAATGGCTTGAAGAAAACCTCCAAAGGGATTTAAACGATCTCTCTAAAAAAGAGCACCGCCATTTTTTCGACACCCTCAACAGGTCCTATCTGTCAATCTCCCGATCCCTCAACCTTTTCAGGAATCTTCTCGACAAAAACATAGAAAACATCCTTGGGGTCAAGCTTGCCCCGCCGGATTGGGACCTGCAGGTGCCTGAACCGACCCATCCTGACGTTGCCTTTACAAAGGTCTTCGACTTTCACTTCGACCTTCTTTGGTTCCTTATTCCCATGTTCATCTTCAGGGGCGTCTTTCAGGGGCATTTTCTGAGACAAGTGCCATCAATCGTCGAAATACACCTTTCGCGCCTCGCCTATCAATGGGAGGTGCGGATCAATAAGTCGATCGAAAAAATCCGGGACCAGGCGTTAAAATATGTGCGGGCCGA
>CAZFIR010000204.1:0-13414 GCA_964519535.1 uncultured Thermodesulfobacteriota bacterium
ATCACTGAGCGTACCTGAAGCTCTCGCTCTGCATCCGCCATCTGCAGGTCAATAGCGCCGGTGGGACAAATCTCAACACACTTACCGCAACGGGTGCAGGCCTCCCAGTCCACAGCAGGAATGGGAGGGATAGGCTGGGGGGCCCGCCATGAGACGGCCTTCCTGGTGCCGAAGCAATTGAACTCATCGGCCACTTCTTTGGGACACACCTCAATACACCGCTGACACCCCGTACAGAGCTCCTCCTGCACACCACGCGCCTTCGTGCGAACGAGGGCCTTGACATTACCCTCATCGCCTGAAAACGCCGTAAGCTCCGCCCCAGGGATGAGTTCTATCAAGGGGTGATAGAAATCCCTCCGCAGGCAATATTCGCCTTCCTCGGCCCTGTTCGTGGTTGGCAGCATCTGACACAAGGAACACCGGTTGGTGGGAAACTGCCGCTCTATTTTCACGATCTCCCCCCCAAAAAACGGGCTTCTGTCTATAAGGTAGACCTGTCTTCCTCGCGAGGCCACCTCCAAGGAGGCCTTCAGACCGCCGACGCCTGAACCGATGATCAAAACACCTTTTTTCATATCCCAACAGACCTAAATATGATAGTTGATGCTTATAGCAGAAACCCCTCCACCCATGAGAGCATCTGTGAAGGGAGGAAATGCTTGAGACTGATCGCTCCCGACGGACAGGTCGCAGCACATGCACCGCACCCCTTACATACTGCCTCCTGCACGGTCATCCGCTTTCTCCTCTCATCGAAGCGCAGGGCATCGAAGGAACAGATGGCCTCGCAGAGACGGCATCCCGAACAGACCTCTCCATCTACACTGGCCACGATAGGTTCTTTTATCACCTGGCCCTGATGGAAGGAGAGGGTAGCTCGGGCTGCAGCCCCATGCGCCTGGGCAACGGTATCAGGGAGGTCTTTCGGCCCCTGACAACAGCCGGCGATGAATATCCCGTCAGCATGGGTATCAAGGGGACCGAGTTTGGGGTGGGCCTCCAGAAAAAAACCGTCCTTGTCGGCCGTAACGCGGAGTGTGTTTGTCAACGCTCCAGTCCCCTCTGCCGGTTCCATACCTACTGCCAAGACCACCAGGTCTGCCTTTGCTTCCTGCGCCCTCCCCAAGAGGGTGTCCTCATAGCGAATGATCATTTTGTCGCCTGCCCTGTACACCTCCGAGGGGTTTCCCCTGATATACAGGACCCCCTTGCGCTGGGCCTTTTCGTAAAATTCCTCATATCCCTTCCCAAATGCTCGGACGTCCATGTAGAAAACGGAGACCTGCGCGTCAGGGATGAGCTCTTTGAGCAACAAGGCCTGCTTCGCCACCACCATACAGCACGCGCGGGAACAATACTCCCGTTCGATGCTCTTATCCCTGGATCCCACGCACTGGATAAAGGCCACCTCTTTAGGCTTGCCGTTGTCCGAAGGCATACCTTTTTCGAGCAACTCTTCCAGCTCCACCGTGGTAATGACCTGCTTGGTATTCCCATAACCGTACTCAGGCTTTTTTCGTGCATCAAAGGGTGAAAAGCCTGTTGACACGATGACGCTTCCGATGGTCTCTTCAATCGTTGTATTGTCGACTTGTCTGATGGTTGCCTGAAAGTTGCCAGGAAAGCCATCGAGGGCAACCACTTCACTCGAGAGATGAAGCGTGAGTTGAGGGTACGATTCTAAGACCTCAAGCTTATTCTGCAGAAAGTCTTGAACAGGGATCAGGGTCGGAAACCCCCTCCCGATCCGCCTCGCCCATCCACCGAGGTGATCCACCCGTTCCACCAAGACAACCTTAAACCCGGCCTCAAGGATGTCGATGGCTGCGGTTATACCTGCAACCCCGCCTCCGATCACCAGGGCCGTGGGGGTCACGGGATATTCCGTAGGCCACAGGGGTTTAAGCCCTTTCACTCTCGAGACACCCGCCTGTACGATTGCATAGGCCTTTGCTGTCGCCTCTTCCCTGTCCTTGGTGACCCACGAACAGTTCTCTCTGATGTCCACCTGTTGATAGAGATAGGGGTTGAACCCAGCTTCAGCGACGCATCTTCTGAAGGTACGCTCATGCATTGTCGGAGAACACGAGGCCACAACCACCCTGTCGATGATCCCCTCCCGCACGTCCTCTTGGATCATTGCCTGTCCCTGATCCGAGCACATATACTTCTCATCCTTTACCATGGTCACATTGGGCACTGCCTTGAGCTTCTCTACAATTTGAGGGATGTCAACATATCCCGCAATGTTCCTCCCGCAGTGACAGATATACACACCTACTCTGAGCTGCTTTCTCATCCATGCACCTTCGATATCACTGCCAAGGCCTTGGCCGCAGCCCCGCTCGCCTGCGAGACAGAATCGGTTATGTCCTTTGGTGACTCGCAACAGCCGGCGAAAAAGACCCCGGGCCTTCCCGATACGACAGGGTCGTGGGGGTCCTGTTCCTTCAAGAAGCCGTTTTCATCTACTGCAAGATCGAGGATAGCGGCGATCTCCTTCATCCCGCGAGGCGGTCGCAGGCCGCACGCCAAGACCACCACATCCGCCTCTTCCTCGTAGGGCCTGTTGAGCAAGGTGTCCTCTCCCCTTACCACCAGGTTCCCATTACGGGCGGAGACCTCTGAGGGGAGGCCTCGACGGTACACGACCCCGCTCCTCTGAACCCGCTCATGGAATTCCTCATAACCTTTCCCAAATGCGCGGACATCCGTGAAACAGACCGTCACCTGGGCACCAGACACCCGATCCCTGATGCCATAGGCATGTTTTGCCGTGTACATACAGCAGACCCGCGAACAATACGGGTTGCCGACTGTCTGGTCCCGTGAGCCCACACACTGGATGAAGACAAACCGTTTTGGGACCTTCCCTTCAATGATGATCTCGCCCTCCGTCGGTCCTGACGGAGAAAACAAACGTTCCATTTCCAAACTGGTGATAACCCCTTTGTATTTTCCGTAGCCGTATTCCGGTTTCATCCTTGGGTCGAAGACCTCGTATCCTACCGCAACGATAATAGCCCCTACCTCTAGTTCGACAGAGCTCTCTTGCTGCTCGAAATCGATCGCCTGCCGGTCACACGCCTCTATACACTTCGGCATCGTGCCGCATTGGCCCCTCGTCACCATGAGGCAGTGATCAGGATCTATGGCATACGTCACGGGGATGGCCTGGGGATAGGCCAGATAGCACGCGCTTCTGGTGCCAAAACCCATATTAAAATCATCGAAGACTTTATCCTTCAAACGACAGGCTTTAGCGCACTGGCCACAGGCCGTACACTTCCCCTCGTCTATATACCGGGGCCTTTGCAACACGCGAACGTGAAATGCCCCCTTCTCACCGCGGACCTCCTGGACCTCTGCGTTGGTGATAAGCTCTATGGCGGGGTGCTGCCCGACCTCGGTCAGCTTCGGGGATATGGTGCACATAGCGCAGTCGTTGGTGGGAAAGGTCTTGTCAAATTGGGACATATGTCCCCCAATCCACGGATACCGCTCCACCAGGTAGACCTGATAGCCGGCATTGGCTACATCGAGGGAGGCCTGCATCCCGGCGATACCCCCGCCAATTACCAATACCTTTTGAATGGCTGGTGGAACTGCCGGCACTATGCCCCCCTCCGCTCACGAAGTTTTTCGACAATGGCTGGTACGGCTTTAAAGAGGTCGTCCACGATGCCGTAGTTGGCAACATGGAATATCGGGGCCTTGGCATCTTTGTTGATTGCGATGATCGTGGCCGCATTTTTCATCCCGGCGATATGTTGAAAGGCACCGCTGATGCCGAGGGCTACGTAAAACTTCGGCTTGACCGTCTTGCCGGAAGTACCCACCTGCCTATCCTTGGGGAGCCACTGCTTATCCGCCACAGGACGCGAACAGGCGACGACCCCCCCGAGCGCACTCGCCAGCTCCTCAGCGACGGGAAGGTTCTCAGGACTACCAATTCCCCTCCCCACGGAGACGATGATATCAGCCTGGGTGATATCCACCTCCCCTACTGCTGCCTCGATATAGTTGAGAAATTTCTTGTACGAGTAGTCTCCCTCAAAGACAAAGGGTACTTCTTCAATCGCCCCTTTAATCTCCCGGAGGTTCTCCGATGGGAAAGAACCCAATCGGACAGTAATCATGGCACAGGGGGCCTCCCTCACATGGACCTCTGCGCAGATCTTCCCGCCATACATCTGTCTGTAGGGGCGTATTGCATCTCCTTCTACAGCTATCTCATAACAATCGGTCGCAAGGGGCATTCCTGCTGCTGTTGCCAAGGCAGGGGCAAGATCCATCCCGAATGCGGTATGTCCTATGAGCACAAGGGAAGGGTTTCTCTCCTTTATGAGAGCGGTGAGGACATCTTGATACGGTTCTGAATTGAAATGAGTGAGAAGCGCATCTTCGACAATAAGGGTTGCATGGCAAAAGCGCTTGATATCTGCTGCCAGAGAGGCAACCCCTGTGCCTAAGAGGACTGCGGTCAACTCCGTTTGTTGCTTTTCTGCCAGTTCTTGCCCCTTTAACAACATCTCATAGCTGATCTCCCGCACCTCCCCTTGACGATGCTCAACCAGGACCATGATCTCTCCCATCTTAGACCACACCCCCCTTCTCGAAGATATCCGCTACCTTGGCCGCCACTGCATCTGGGCTGCCTGTCAATATCTCGGCCCCTTCACCCACTGGCGTCGGAAAGATCCTCTCTATAAGGATCATGGACCCCCCCCCTCCAACGTCCTCAGGGGAGAGACCCGCAGCACTGAGATCGAGCACCATAATCTCCTTTTTGGCCACCTTCCTGATACCCATGATGGAGACATATCGAGGCTCGTTTATCCCGCTCTGGATCGTGAAGAGGGCGGGAGTTGCGACATCTAATATTTCCTCCATCCCTGCCTCAAGCTCCCTATGGACCTTCGCGCGCTTCTCCCCGATTTCCATGGCCGTAACGAGGGTGGCATGGGGTATACCGAGTAACTCAGCTAACGTCGCCCCCGCCTGGGCATAGCCATTATCATCGGCCTGAACCCCTGTAAGAATGATATCATAGGGGATATCCTTGATAACGGCGGCGAGGATCTTGGCTATTGCATAGGCATCAGAGCCTTCAGCCCTCGGGTCCGTAACCCGGACGGCCTCATCAGCCCCTAATGCAAGCGCCCGCCTGAGCACCTCTTCGCTCTCTTCAGGACCCACCGTTATCGCGGTGACCTTCCCGCCATGTTTCTCCTTTATCCTCACCGCCTCCTCAATTGCATAATTGTCCCAATCGTTGAGACTGAAGACCAAACCTTCCCCCTTTATGTCTTTCCCCGTCGGATCTACCTGGAGGTCAACCTCGGCGACCTCCGGCACCCTCTTGATGCACACGATGACATCCATCTCTGTACCTCCTTACACCTGATCGAAGCCCATAGCTTCGGCCACAAGCTCCAAGATATCTTTTACGAGCACCTTCTCCTCCAACCCCGTAGTCTTTGCCCCATCCTCCAGGGTCAACAGGCAGAACGGGCAGGCCGTGGCAACTATTTCAACGCCCATTGCATAGGCATCCTTCACCCGGATTTCGCTGTTTCTTTCCCCCTCGCCCGTTCCCTCGACCCACATCCTGCCTCCGCCCCCCTCGCAACAGAGGCTCCGCTCCCTGCTCCTGTCAAACTCAAGGAGCTCGATCCCCGGGATCGCCTGCAAAACCTCCCTCGGCGGATCAAAGACCCCATTCTGTTTTCCCAGAAAGCACGGATCGTGGTAGACGACCTTTTTCTTTACGTCATGTGGGAACTGTACGTTCCCTTCTTTAATAAGATCGGAAAGAAGCTGCGTATAGTGAAGGACCTGGAATCCATCGAGGTTGTACTCGTTTCCGAAGGCATTGAAGCAGTGGGGAGAGGTGGTGACAATTGCCTTGGCCCCTGAAGAACGGAAATGCTTAGTATTCTCCTCCCGCAATTCCTCAAAGAGCCCCTCTTCCCCCATCCTCCTGATCTCATTGCCGCAGCAGCTTTCCTTTGTCCCGAGGATGCCGAAACTAACGCCCGATGCCTCGAGGATGCGACACAGGGTCCGAGGGACCCCCTGCAGCCTTGGATCATAAGAGGGGGCACACCCGATGAAATAGAGCCATGCGGCCTCCCCTTCTTCAGGAAGAATTTTTATGTGCAAATCGTTTTTCCATTCGATCCTCTTCTGCCTCGCCCTTCCCCATGGATTTCCGTGCTTATAGGTGCCTTCAAAGGCATCAATGACCGTCTTTGGCACCCTGCTCCCCTCTTCGACAAGTTCTGCCCTCAGACCCACGATGAACTCCGCAGGCTTCAATCCCCTGGGGCAGCGCAATGTACAGGTAGCACAGGTCGTGCAATCCCAAAGCCCGAGGGGCTCAAGCGCTCTTTCAGGTTTCCCTCCCAGCAGGACCTCCCGCATGAGGGACCGGATGTTGAGAGGGGCCCGCAAAGCAATTGGGCAGCCACCCGTACACTTGCCGCACTGCAGACATGCGCACAGTTCATATTTTTCCGAGAAATCCATCGATTAGTACCGTCCCACAATTTTCCTGGCAATGAGAATTTTTTCGATCTCTTTCGTCCCTTCAAAGATCTCCATCACCTTGGCATCGCGCCAGTAATGCTCCACATCGTATTCCTGGAAGAGTCCATAGCCTCCATGGAGTTGAATCGCTTCATCAGCCACCTTCACCGCTATTTCACCAGCATACCACTTGGCCATGGCGATGATGGCCGGATCGACGTTGCCGTCATCCACCTGCGACGCTGCACGATAGAGTAAAGAGCGCGCCGCCTCCGTGAACGTTGCCATATCAGCAATCTTGGCCTGGACGATCTGGAAGGCCGCCAGGGGATTCCCGAACTGCCGCCTCTGGCGAACATGCGTGATCGTCTTGTCCAAGGCCCCTTGCGCCGTTCCTAATGCGAGGGCCCCTATCTCTAGACGCGAACGATTGAAGAGCTCCATGATGTTATAAAATCCTTTTCCCTCTTCGCCGAGGAGGTTTGACTGAGGTACCCTTACATCTTTAAAGGTGATTTCGCCGGTGTCTGAACAGCGTATGGAGAGCTTTCCTTTCAACTTACTGGCTTCGTAACCGGGCCTGTCGGTTTCAACGATGATGGTGCTTAAGCTCTGGTGTTTTGCTGACGCCTCTGGATTCGTAACGCATAAGACAATGAGGAAATCCCCCACCGTGGCGTTGGAGATAAACATCTTATTTCCCGTGATCACATATTCGTCCCCATCTTTTACCGCACCGGTGGTGACGGATGCCACGTCGCTCCCCACATCCGGTTCTGTGACCGCAACACCCATCCTCGCCTCACCTTTGCATAATGGGGGAAGGTATGTCCCCTTTTGCTCCTTGGTCCCGATGAGCTCAATAAGCTGTGAACCGAAATAGGCCGCATTAAGGGTTTGCGCTATACCCCCGTCCACACGCGCGAACTCCTCCATTATCAAGCACTGTTCCAGGACCCCAAAACCTGCCCCTCCGCACTCTTCCTCTATGGCAACACCCAGAAACCCCAACTCTGCAGCCTTCTTCCAGAGGCGATCGTCGAATTCCTCCTTCTCGTCCAACGCTCTCGCCACCTCGCTGAACTCCCCTTCCGCAAACTCCCTGGCCGCTTTCTTTATATCGTTTTGTTCCGCAGTAAGCTCAGCCATCTCTTTCCTCCTCGATTGTTTGAAGATGTGATATTAACAAGTGTGATTGTTTTATCCGTGGAAGCCTTTCTGGTCTTTGAGCACCCCTCGGAGGAAGACCTCGCTGAATATATCCCCCAATTCATCCGGCCCCATCCTGCCCTGGGGGCTGTACCAGCTATACGTCCAGTGGACCATACCAAAGAAGATGAAGGCAAGGACCGAGGGGTCTATGGGTTTTAACAGACCGTCTGTGGCCAGATCACTGAAAAGCTTTTTTAAGGCCTCCACATATATTCGTTGCTTCTTAATAAAGACGTGTCGGTGTTTTCGGGAGAGGGATTTCTCTTCGGATACCAAAATGGTCAACTGATCTTTATGCCCTGCATAATATTCAACGTAAAACTTACAGACTGCCTCTAATTTTTCGACAGGGCCCATTGCACTGTTATAGATCTCCATAAGCCTTTTATACCCTTCATCCATAAAGCCGATCATGATCTCGTTCAGGATTTCTTCCTTAGAGGGCACATAGTGAAACATACCGGGCACGCTGAGGCCGGCTTCTCCCGCAATCTTCCGGACGGAGGTCTTGTCAAACCCCATGGCGGCAAAAAACTTGGTTGCCGCTTTTAAGATCGTATCTCTCTTCGTCATAGGGAACCTCAGCGCTTTTTACATCTTTTTTAAAAGATATCTACCGATCGATCGGTAGAAGAAATGACCATTGTATATCACTCCCTATAAGACATGTCAAGGATTTTTCAAGCATCGCATATCGTGGGGTATCTTCGACCTTGACTCACATGACTGTTTCTTATAATCTTCGCAGAGCGCACTACTGCTCACGCGGGAGTATAATATCATGGCTGATTTGTTAGTAGACGAGAGGGATCAAAAGTTTGTCCTCTTTGAACAGTTCGGAATCGGAACGTTCACAGAATCGGAAATATATGCCGACTTCGACGTGGAAATCTACACGATGGTTCTCAACGAGGCCAAGAAACTTGCTGAGAACGCGATCATGCCGACCAATGCGGAGGGAGATGAAGAGGGAGTCCTGTTTAAAGATGGCACAGTCAGGGTGCCCACATCGTTCCATGAGCTGTGGCGTTTGTTCAATGAGGGAGAATGGCGAAGGCTCGACATACCGCAGGAATTCGGGGGACAGGGAATGCCGGTGGTGGTAGGGATGGCTGCAAACGAGTACTTTGAGGCAGGCAATTTGGCCTTCCAGACCCTCGTCGCCATGACGCGGGGTGCGGCGTTACTGATAGCCACACACGGAACACAAGGGCAAAGAGAAAAATACGTGGAGAAGATCCTTTCCGGCGAATGGACCGGGACCATGGTTTTGACCGAAGCAGATGCGGGGAGTGACGTAGGAGCTACAAAGACCACGGCAGTACGTAATGAAGATGGGACCTATGCTATCAGCGGAACCAAGACATACATCACGGGGGGCGATACCGACCTGACCGAAAATATTATCCACTTGGCATTGGCCAGGATCAAGGGGGCCCCAGCCGGAAGCAAGGGTCTCTCGCTGTTCCTCGTTCCAAAGATTAAAATCAATCCGGACGGTTCGTTGGGGGAGACAAATGACGTCAAGACTGTCGCGGTTGAAAAAAAGTTGGGCATTAAGGGTTCACCCACCTGCCAATTGAATTTCGGTGAAGACGGAAATTGTACAGGCGAACTGGTGAGCGAAGAAAACCAGGGTATGCCGATCTTTTTCACGATGATGAACGAGTCCCGGTTGATTGCGGTGCGTCATGGGGCTGCAGTCGCCAGTACGGCCTATCTCCATGCTTTGGCCTACGCCAAGGAGCGGCTCCAGGGAACGGAAATTGATAACCCCCCGGGGTCACCCCAGTGTCCGATTATCAAACACCCGGACGTCCGTCGCATGCTCCTCCAGATGAAGGCATACACTGAGGGCGTGCGCGCCCTCATCTTGTACGCCTCATATTGTATCGACCGGGAACGCATGGCTCGAAACGAGGAAGAGAAAAAAGCGTGGGAGAGCCGGACATCGTTTCTCACCCCGGTTGCAAAGGCCTATGGCTCGGACTTGAGTTTTCGGGTCACTGAAACGGCGATGCAAGTCTACGGCGGTTACGGATACATGAAGGACTATCCCATTGAGCAATTTCTGCGAGATGAAAAGGTCCACTCCATCTTCGAGGGCACGAATGGGATCCAGGCCCTGGATTTAGCCGGTCGCAAGCTGGGCAGGGACAGCAACGATCTATTCAAGGACCTTCTGGAGGATGTTCATGCGTTCTGTGGCGAACATAAGGGGCACCGGACTCTGGCACCATACGTGGAGATTTTGGATGCCGCCCACACTGCATGGACAGATGTGTCCACGTTTCTTGTCGACATTCACAAGAAGGACTTCCCTCTTCTTGCCCTTTACGCCTACCCCTATTTGGAGCTTTTTGGAGACGTAATTGTCGGGTGGCTGCTTATGTGGCAGGCAGTCATTGCCCAAGCAAAATTGACCAAACTGGTCGAGGAGAAAGGGATCAGCGATCCAGCCGGATTGGCAAAACTGGTGGCAGAAAATGCCGATGCGGCCTTTTATAGCGGCAAATTGGCCTCCGCCCGTTTTTTTGCCAGTACCGTGCTGAGCCTGGCGAGTGCCAAGGCCCAGGTAATAAAAAGCGCAGACAGGGCCGCTCTAGAAATCCCTGAACATGCCTTTTGACTGTTTCCTAGCAACGAGGCTATCTCCAAGCTCACGCAGGCAAATTCCTTCATGATAAAACATTGCCCCGAGCAACTGGGGTCCACACTTCTCTACTTTTTAGGCAACCCGGTATCCTAATGCCACCATTAGCTCTTCCTATATGAGTTGGCAATTTCTATATCCCATCGTAAAAAGCCGGGACATCTCTGATAAAAATTGACTCTCAAGAAGTAGGGCATAATAATACTTTCGGTTCAACTATTTTTTCAAACGAGAAAACAGGTAGTGGCTATAACGCGGAAAGTGTTCACTGTTAAGAATGCTCACAGAGAGGCAAGCAGTGTAAGGTCATATTAAAGTGGTCCCTTATTACGTAAACCTAAACCCTTTCTCTTTGAAAAGTTTCAAGCAGGCATCCACCGCGTCAGTATCATAAAGCGTGCCCTTGTTCTTTTCGATTTCTTCCAAGGCCTTGTCTATATCGAAAGCAGCTCGGTACGGACGGTGCGAAGATATGGCATCAATGACATCAGCCACACCTAATATTCTAGCCTCTAATATAATCTCATCTCCTGCAAACCCCTGGGGATAGCCAGAACCATTCATCCTTTCGTGATGCTGCAACACAGCTTGTACCATCGTCCAGGGGAATTCTATCGTCTTCAGTATCTCATAACCAACGTGAGGATGAGTTTTGACCATATCGTATTCAATGTGACTTAATGATCCAGGTTTACTGAGAAACTCTATGGGCACATTGATCTTACCGATATCATGAACAGATGCAGCCATTTTGATCCAATCGACCTGTTTCTCTGTAAGCCCCATTTCCTCGGCAATGGCGCAGGCAAGCTGTGTTACCTGCTTTTGATGACTGGCAGTATAAGGGTCCCTTATTGTTACTGTCGACGCCAAGGCGTTGACCATGGCATCCAAGGTTTTTTGTAATTTCTCGAAACTTTGTTGAAGTTCTTGCTTTGTCTGCCTTCGCTCGGAAATGTCTTCTCCAATGCCCAAAATACCTATCACGTTGCCTTTCTCGTCGAAGCGGGGCGCACAGATCAAGTTAACCCAGATCTTTCTCCCATCTTTCGTTACTTCTCTAATCTCGCAGTCAACTTCCTCTTTGCTTTCCAGCATGGATAGCCGCACATCTTCGACCGCATTGTGCGTAGTATCATCGGGATATAATATGTCTATTTTCTGACGGCCAACGACTTCTTCGGCCTTGTATCCGAACATTCGTTCAGCGCCTTTATTCCAATAGAGTATATTGCGCTCCATATCGGTGTACATGACAGATATAGGGGACGGGCTATCCAAAATGTACCGCAAAAATACATTTTCCCTCTTGAGCGCTTCCTCCACCCGATTGCGCTCAATGGCAAATAGTATGGCTCGCCCCAGTACCTGACTTTCGAACTGCCCCTTGACAAGATAATCTTGTGCGCCCGCTTTAATCGCTTCCACCGCCAGTGCATCGTTATGGTTTACTGTCAGCACAATGATGGGCACTTTGGGTGTTCGATCGTACACCTTGACAAAGGTATCGAGTCCCTTGCTGTCAGGCAACCCGAGGTCCAATAGGACCACATCGGTCCCGTTCGTTTCTAGGTGTTGTAGCCCTGTCGATAGCCTTTCGGCATGCTTGAATTTATAAGGGATGTCCATTACGCGGGCCAACATTTCTTGAACCACATTGGCATACCCGCGGTTATCCTCTACAAGTAGGATCTGAATAGGTCTATCGTCCATTCGCATGTATCAAAAATTAACATGAATCCTATTAATAAAATTGCTCTTATACCTTCTTCTCACCCATAATAAGATCTACGCACGCATATAAAACTTTAGCTGAGAATTTAGATTGGTATTTTTTTAAGTCGCAAATTTCATGCCTTCAAACAATTATGCCTTGTTGTAACACACTATACTCATTGAATAATTAGGACGTCTTTACAGAGCGAGAGAGAACGGTGGCCAAAATCGGCAATTATTAAAGACAATTTTTGTCAGCTCTGACAGACAATGGATCTAAGAGAACTTATATTTTTAGCTCAAGGGGCACGCCACATTTGTGGCGTGCCCCTTGAGCGTGTCGAATGGCTCCCCGGGCAAGACTCGAACTTGCAACCTAGTGGTTAACAGGAACTGTATCACAAAACAGCAGGCGCAGGCAGGCCAATAATATTAATAAGTTACAGAACTAGAGAGTTTAAGGTCCTTATTGCTATATACCAAGAAATACTTGTTTATACTTCATTATAATCTGCTGAGTGCTCCCGGAGGAGTCGAGACAAAAAGCAGGGGCCTGGGCTCAGCTAAGTCCCCATTTATTCTGAAAAAAGATTGCGCAATTGGCAATTGGCATCCGAGTAGATTTGACCAACTCCCTCCTTTGCCGCGGAGAATCTCTGGGGTTGTAGAGTCTGTTGGAACTTTGAAATTCCACTTTGAGAGGATTTAGTGTATGCAGGAACAGGGGGAGTCTTACCGATTAAAATCACAGCCGGTATGACGGTAACAAACACGACCATCGAAAGCACGAGGTAGGCAATCCGCCAACCGTGTTCAGTTATGATGTATGCAGTTATCGGTGACAGTACCATCTGTAATGCCCATGAGCGCTATACCCAGGGCGAGCGCTCTTTTTTGGACAAACCATTTGGAAATAGTGGCGTTAACAGGTGTATAGGTGCTGCCTATGCAGATCCCTGCACCCAGTCCAAAATACAGGTATAAATGCCACAGAGCGTGCATGTTTGCTAGTAGTAGATAAGACAGTCCGCCGATCAACACTCCGATGGTAATAATTATTCTTACGTTGTACTTATCGGTTAACTTTCCCGTGAGTATACCGATCAATCCTGCAATTCCCATTACCGCTGACATTGCTCCCGCGGTAGCAGCTCGGGCCCAGCCGAATTCTTCACTCAGTGGTTTGAGAAAAACGCCAAAGCAGAGCTGGGTTCCGAAAAAACCGATCAGCAGGATTAACGATGCGATGACGATGGTCCATCCATATGGGGAAGGGTCGTTTTTCGAATCGATATTCTC
>CAZFIR010000205.1:0-9661 GCA_964519535.1 uncultured Thermodesulfobacteriota bacterium
GTGGCTCTTTAGCCAGTGGCCCTTCGGCCAGGGACCAGAGCAGAGAGATGGGCGGCGAGCCTGCCGAGGAACCTCCCGAGCCCACTCAGCAAGACGACGACATCCCCTTCTGAGTAAGGCGTATCGTTCACGTTCAGCCAATCTTAGGGTGTTAGGTCAACTCTTTTTGGTTTGGGATTCGTTGTACGCACTCTGTGTCACGGCAAATTCTTCACGCCTTTTCCGTCTCTAAAAACGACGGCTCAACAGCCGCGTTAGGTTGCCAGAAATGAAATTTCCCATTAATTGTTCTTGTTAATTATGGAACTTCTTGTAGGATTTATATTAGGTATAGTTGCTTCTATAATAGCCTCATTTGTTTTTAAGGCCCTTGAAAGCTCAATTCCGCTTTCAAAACAGAAGCGACTGATTACTTTTTTTAGAAATCCAAAGCTTTTTGTTAATCTTCACCGAGATACTGAGGAACGAAAAATAAAAGAATTAATATAAAAACTATTTAAAGCATGGGAAACTAAAGACATTGAACTTTACCTCTCCTGCTGGGCTGATGATGCAGTCAGAATTGTCGGTACTGATTCAACAACTAAGGAGAGTAAAGACGAAATAGCGAGAAAGTTCAACGCTTCTTTTGATAAATATTCAGACATTAGAGTAGAGGCTTTAGTATTAGATGATATAACTCTTGGTCCAAGGGCTGGAACAGCCACTGCAAAAGTTCATTATAGGTTCAGCCTTACCCGATCTTCAGATTATTTACCGATTGCTGAAGAAGCTCAAGAATTGTACTCATTGAGGCAAACTAAAGGTGAGTGGATCATCGCATCAAATATTGATCATTTTTATGAAATAGGAGCATCTTAAAGCAAACCAACTTAACCTTTCAGCCCACCCGACCGGTGTTTAGTTACGCTTCACACTGGCCGATGACTTCAGAGTTGAGGTAGAAATACTTTTTTTACATAACTCCCACAAAAAGGGATCTTCTGATATGGGAGCATATGGGGACTAACCTCGCAACAGGAGGCCAAAGAAAAAAAGATGGTATCTCAATGCTGGGTGGAAGATCATCTGTGAGGGTCTGGTTGATCAAAAGATATACCGCCTGGCCCTGACGTTGAGGAGGAGGCATACACCCATCAGCCCTACCTGCGATCGAAAGAGGTTACAATGATTTCGCTCACAGACATTCCTTTTGCTTTTAATACAGACCAACTATTTGAACAATTGCGGATCAAGGCAGGTACTGATCGTGCCAAGGCGTTCGAGGCCCTTATAGATGAGGTCCAGGCAATAGGAAAACCGAAAGCACTGTATAAGGTCTCTTTCATCGAAGAGAAAGGCGCCGATTTCGTCACCATGGATGGAGTTCGATTCACCAGCCCCGCTTTGAGAAAAAACCTTGATGCTGTTGAGCGCGTATTCCCGTACATCGCCACCTGCGGAACCGAAATGGATGACATCGAGATAGAGCAGGGCAATATGCAGAAAAAAATGCGGATTGCTTTCCTCAAAGGGCACCTCCTGCAGACCAGTATGCAGTATTTGGGTGCGCACCTTGTTCAACAATATAAAGTTTCGAATGTATCCAGCATGAACCCTGGATCAGGGGATACCTCTGTATGGCCGTTTGAACAGCAGAGGGACCTGTTTGCGATGTGCGGCGACGTTGAAAGGTTTATCGGCGTCAGGTTAACAAAAACACTGGTTCTGGTGCCGGAAATGTCAGTCGCTGGGATCTTTTTTCCTACGGAGACTAACTTCGAGAGTTGTCAACTGTGTCATCGCGAAAATTGTTACTTGCGAAGGGCGCCGTTTGACAAAGAACTGTGGGAATCAATTAACAAAGAAACGTAACAAGGCGCTTAACGTGAGGACGGGGTGCAAGCAGTTGTAAAAATAAAAGCACTGAGCGTTGCGTCAAGTTAGCTTTTTATTAGGATGTAAAAAAATAAGGAGGAAAACAATGGTACGCAAGCAAGCTACCCGTAAAAAATCCGGTAATTCTCAATCCATGATGCAGGACGGTGTTGCCTGCCCTCGGAAGCCGCCGTGGGATCCGAGGGTTAGCGGGATTACCGGCCTCCCCTTCATGGTAATCCTGATCCTGGGAATCTATATCTTATTGCAGGCCGGAATCCTACCACTGGTAATGTGGCTGCTCGCCTACGCGATATTCAGTTATCCCTTGCGTTATTTAGTGTGCGCCCGCTGTCCGTACTACGGCATGGATTGCTCTTCAAGTTATGGAAAGATGGTGACCAGGATGTTCAAAAAGCAAGAAGGCAAATCCATGCGATTGGGTTTATGGCTCGATGTCGTGTTTTTTGCCTTCCTTTTCGTATTCCCACTCTTCTACATACAAAACGTTATATTCATCATCGTATGGTGCGGTGTCTTTGTTCTGGCATTTGTCGTTTTATCTCGACTTGCCTGCGCTGTGTGTCCGTTCACGTTCTGTCCGATCGGCAAGGACGGGAGAGCATTCTGGGGATTATTTAAGATGTCCACGTAAAAAAAACGGATAACATCTGCATGCTGGGCGACAATTTCCCTGAGGGTCTGGGTTGATTAGAAGATATACCGACGCGCCCTGACGTTGAGCAGGAGGCCTATCCCTATCAGTGTGACGACGGCTGAGGATCCTCCATAGCTGAGGAAGGGCAACGGCAGGCCGACGATGGGCATTACTCCCAAGACCATGCCGACATTGATCACCACATGCCAAAATATCATCGCCGTCACCCCAAGGGCGACGATGGACCCATACTGATCCTGCGTCCGCACCCCCCTGGTGAGACCCCACAGGATCAGGGCCAAGTAGAGGGCCAGGACTATCCCACAGCCCACAAAACCCCACTCCTCCCCGAGTACAGCAAAAATAAAATCCGTATGGTGCTCGGGAAGAAACGCGAGTTTGCACTGGGTGCCTTGAAGATACCCCTTTCCCCATATCCCCCCTGATCCAATGGCAATCTTGGATTGTATGATGTGATACCCTGCACCCAAAGGGTCCATGCCGGGATTCAGAAAGGTCAGAATCCTGGAGCGCTGATAATCTTTCAGGGCAAACCAGAAGAAGGGGGTGGCGAGGATAATCGTCGTGCCTATGATGAGGAGGGAGCGGAAACGGATCTTGACGAATAGGACGATGGAGCAAAAGATGAGCACCAAGACCATGGCCGTTCCCAAATCAGGCTGTTTGAGGATCAGTACGGTGGGCACCATGGTGATGACGGCGGGGATGAAGAGATCCCTCAACCGGTATCCCTCTTTTCTCTCATGCTGAGCAAAATAACGGGCAAGGGCAAGGATGACGCCGATCTTCATCAGTTCAGAAGGCTGGAAATAGAAAAAGCCCAGTTTGATCCACCGCTGCCCCCCGCCTATCACCAGTCCATAGATGAGCACACACAGGACGACCACGAGGACCGCAAGATAAAAGGGATAGGCAAATTCTTCATAGTAGCGATAATCAATTATAAACACCAACAGCGCGAGAAATACCCCTATCCCAAACCAAAACAGCTGCCGCTGATAGTAGGGGACTCCCTCCCCGGGAATAATGGTTGCACTATAGAGATTGATGATCCCGATCACCATGAGGGCAAAGCACAGGATGATCAGTCGCGCATCCAGTTGGCGCCATAAATTCCTGTCGATCATTCCTCACCTTGTCTGTTATGGAAATATCTCTTGATCATCTCCCGGGCCGGAGGGACAGCAACGGCACCCCCATGCCCTCCATGCTCGATCAATACCACCACCGCGAGTGGGGTATGGGCGGGTACATAGGCCACAAACCAAGCGTGATCACGTAGGGCATAGGGCATCTCTTCAGTCTTTAGTCGTGCCCCCGTCCCTTTAAGCCTAACCACCTGTGCAGTCCCCGTCTTGCCGGCAATCTCCAGCCCCTCAACGCGTGCAGCCCTTCCGGTCCCGGCATCCTCTTTCGTTACACCCATTAAGGCCTCCCTGAGTTCCCCCAAGTTCTTGGGGGAGATGGGTATCGTACCGATCTCCTCGGGAGGATACTCTGCGAGTACCTTTTTGTCGAGGTCCTCCACCCGTTTCGCTATCTGTGGCTTGAGGAGGGCGCCGCCATTGGCGATGGAGCTGATAAGATTGAGGAGTTGCAGGGGAGTTACCAGGAGATAACTCTGGCCAATGGCCAAGGAAATGGTCTCTCCCGCATACCACGGTCCACCCATGCGTTCCTTCTTCCACTCTTCCGTGGGGACCAATCCACTTTTTTCACCAGGGAGGTTAATACCCGTAGGCCTGCCGAGGCCGAAGTCCGTTGCATACCTGCTCAGCTTCTTCACCCCCAACCGCGCGCCCACATTATAGAAGTATATATCGCACGACTCCACCAAACCTCGATGGAATCGTACCACCCCATGCCCTCCTCCCCGCCAACACTGATAACCCCGACGACCCAGGTAGTAGATTCCTTCGCAATTGAAGGGGGTCGCAGGGGTGATAGCCCCCTCTTCAAGACCCGCGGCTGCGGTTACGATCTTGAAGACAGAACCGGGTGGGTAGAGCCCCTGGATACCCCTGTTTTGAAGGGGGTGTAACGGGTTTACAAGCAGCTTCTGCCATTCTTCAGCCACTATCCCCTCGGCAAAGAGGGCCGGTCGGAAGGACGGACTGCTGCAAAATGCGAGGATCTCGCCGGTCAAGGGATCCATGGCGATTATGACCCCTGCCCTCTTGCCCAAAAGTTGCTCACCGTACCTCTGGAGATCCAGATCTATCGTTAAATAGAGATTATTACCGGCCACGGACGGTACCTCTTTGAGGACCCGCACCTCCTTTCCCACCGCGTCAACCTCTACCTGCCTACCTCCATCAACCCCTCGGAGGTATTCCTCCCAGCTCAACTCCACCCCGTACTTCCCCACCAAATCCCCCATCTTATATCCCTTTTTATCCTTCAGCTCCTCCCTATTGATCTCACCCACATAGCCCAGCACGTGGGCGGCCACGGTGTCATACGGATACGTCCTAATGGGCTCAATCTGTGTCTCCACACCGGGAAGATCCAACCGATGGGTCTTGAGAAGACACAACTCCTCCCACGAGATGTCTTTCTTGATCGCAACCGGTTGAAAGGGGGGGCGCTCACGATCTTTTATGGCGCGCACTATCTCATCAGGGGAAAGGTTGAGAAATCGAGAAAGCTTTTCGGTTAAACGCTCAAGGTCGTCCACATCTTCCGGTGTCACCATGACGTTAAAGGAGGGTCGATTGTCCGCCAAGACCCTTCCCTGGCGGTCCATGATCATCCCCCGAACAGCAGGGATCTTTATCAACCGTATCCTGTTGTTCTCAGAGAGGTGCCGAAATTCCTGCTCTTTGATTATCTGAAGATACCAGAGCCTCACAAAAAAGATTAGGAAGATGACGACAGCAACGAAGACAAAATATTGATGTCGCGATCTAAATTCCTCTGGTTCTCGCCTTCTTGCCTTCATAGTGGAAAATATCCTCGTCTCCCCTTTCACCGAGGTCTGAAAACCGAGGAGTTATGACGAGCACGAGGGGGGAGAGGAGCCCGGTACATAAGATGTGCAAGAGGAGCATCCGCGCCAGGACAGCACCGGGAATATGGATCCCGCCCCCTATGAACAAAATGACGCTCGTCAGCAGACCGTCAACGACTCCGCCAAGAAATACCATCGCTATTTTAGACCCCCAATGGGAAAAATAAAACCTCCGCGCTATCACTCGGGTAAGGGAGAAGACCACCGTCTTGGAAAGGGCATTGAGGCCGATAACGCCCCCTGACAGCACATCCTGTAGTAAGCCGAGCAGAAAAGAGAGGCCGCCTCCAAGGGGAAGGGAGTATCTAAAACCGAAGATGATCACCACAATAAGGACGACGTCGGGGGGGGGGAGACGACCCGGGAGAAAACCCACCAGTGCCGTGGCTAAGACCAACCATATCATCCCCGCTACCAGGGGCACGAGAACCCTGAGCAAAGGCCTTAGCCCTCCCTTTCTTCTGTCGGACTCAAAATCACCATCACCTCTTCCAGACGGGAAAAATCTACGCTGGGCCTCACCTCTACCACCTGGAAGAGGCCGTAGTCCTTCTTTTCAACCTTCGACGTCTCCCCCAAAGAAAGCCCTTTGGGGAAGATCCCTCCGAGACCGGACGTGATAATAAGATCACCGACCTGGATATCATCAGTCCGAGGAAAATACCGTAATTGACAACGCGATCCTCCATCACCCTCCACAATCCCCCTCGTCCTGGTTCGCTGCACCAGGACATCTATGGAGGAGTTACGATCGATAACAAGCAAAATAACGGAGGAACCCGGGGAGGTCCGCATCACCTTTCCAACGACCCCCTCCCATGTTACCACCGGCATCCCTTTTTGCACCCCGTCGCGAAGCCCTTTGTTTATCACAATGGTCCTGAACCACGCTGAAGGAGAATAGGCGATGACCTCCGCAGGAATCATCGCCGCCGGCACCAGTTTTTTAAAGAGGAGGAGGTGCTGCAGTCTCTCAACAGTATGAGCAGCTTCCCTCAACTCATCATTCTCCCGCCGCAGGTGGCGTACCTCTTCACGCAGCCGCAGATTCTCTTTCTTAAGGTCCACCAGAAGGACATGGTGTTCAAAAAAGGTGCGTATGGACTTACTGACCCAATGAACGGCACGTTGCGGGGGAGATATGATTCTTAAGACGACGTTATGGAGGAAATCCCCTCCATAGCGGCCGCTGATCTGAAGGGAAATGAAAAAAGCAGCACAGACAATAAGAATAACAATGAAGAGCGTACCACGACGTCTCCTGAGGTCCACCATCTTAATAACTGAGCGCCACCTGTCTCAGGAGATCTCTATCGTCCAAGAGCTTACCCGACCCCAAAACCACCGTCGAGAGGGGATCCTCTATTATGCTGATGGGAAGGTTGATGGCGTTACGCAATAAGACATCAATATTTTTTAATAAGGCCCCACCCCCGGTCATCACAATCCCTTTATCGACGATATCAGAAGCCAGTTCCGGCGGGGTCCTCTCTAACGTGATCCTTACCACGTCTACGATGCTATTGAGGGGTTCGGTGAGGGCCTCTTTCACCTCACCGGCAGTCAGCTCCAAGACCTTGGGGATGCCCGAGACCACGTCTCTCCCCTTGGCCTCCATCGTATCGCCATCTTCGTCGGAGGGGAAGGCGTTTCCTAACGTGACCTTGATCTGTTCAGCAGTCCTTTCCCCGATAAAGAGATTATATCGTCTCTTTACATATTGAATGATAGCCTCATCCATCTTATCCCCGGCCACCCGGATGGAATTGCTGGTGACGATCCCTCCCATAGAGATCACCGCGACCTCCGTCGTCCCCCCCCCTATATCCAAGATCATATTCCCTGAAGCCTCAGTGATCGGCAGACCGGCCCCGATGGCCGCGGCCATCGGCTCTTCGATCAGGTAGACCTCCCTGGCCCCGGCGGATTCCGCTGATTCCTTTACCGCCCTCCTCTCAACAGGGGTGATGCCCGAGGGGACACAGACCACAACGAGGGGGCGCACAAAGGTCCTGCGATTGTGAGCCTTAAAAATGAAATACCGGAGCATCTGCTCCGTTACCTCAAAATCAGCGATAACCCCGTCTTTCATCGGCCGTATGGGGATGATGTTTCCGGGCGTCCTGCCCAGCATATTCTTGGCCTCTTCACCAATGGCAAGTATCTTCTGATTGCCACGGGGGTCGCGATAGACGGCTACGACCGAAGGTTCATTAGACACAATCCCCTTCCCCTTGACATAGACCAGGGTATTGCACGTACCGAGATCAATGGCCAGATCGGTGGAAAAGAGGCTCTTTACAACATCAAGCATAACACTTCCTCGCCGTACGCATACAGCATACCATAACAAATAAGCGTGTGATAATCAAGAAAAATTAAAATCTCTCAGAGGGAAACAGTGGTTTGGACTGCGCCTTGAGGTAGGAAAATAATACAGACTCGGTACCTTCTCCTCAACCGCTTGCATAAAAAGAGTAAGCGAAAGCATACTCCGGTCACCTCCCACAAACTATTCCTTGCAAAGGAGACGAGGAACTCACCCGAGAGCGGTTCCGTGCCCGAAACTTCCAGGCCTTACAATCGGTATAATGTATCGGTGTACAGGCAGGCTAAGGGAGGGGGTGAAGCGGAGGGGGAGGGGGGGGATTAGGCGGCACGGGAATATTGACGCTCTTTCCTCCGCATCCTGCGGATGGCCTTGGCCTTCTTCAACCTCGTCCGTTCCCCTTTGCTGACAAAATAGGAGTGTTTCTTCAATACCGGCTGAACGTTTCTCTGGAAATCCTTCTTGAGCCTCTTGAGCATCTTCTCGAGGTCATCCCTCTCGGTCATCAATATCCCCTCCCTTCTCTTTAAATGTAGTCACCTCAGGTGACGTTCAAAACCCTTCCCCCTCCGACATCGTTTTGAATGGTTTGAACGGCATATTATACGGTATCTCCCCAACAATTACAAGCCCCCCTGTACATAGGCTGAAGGGGTAGAGGGATACATACGAGGTTGAATATATTGAGGGTTGGTTGAGAAGAATGTATCACAATATGTGACGGGGTTTTGGGGTTGCCATGGCAAATCTACAACAACGCCCCTCTCATTTTCCCGATGCAAAGAAAATAGACCTGACCCTTTACTCTCCGTCAGGAAGCTTGGTGACATCTGCAAAGCAGAAAGTCTGCATCGCCACCATGAGAAGGAAATAAAGGCTGATACGTTTCATGCGCATCGAGTGATCTAGTATAGACTATATTGATCCGCATAAAAAGCGGAGTTGCATTGCTCTGTCAGGCACATGGGGACGTAATATTTTATCATCCCCTCTTGAACCTCTCTATCCTCCAAGGTATTTAATAGTTTTAACTACGTCCCTTTCTGTTTCCCCATCCTATTGACAGGCTAGCGACTATTGCCAGCGCCAGCAAGATCAGCAGCAGCCGTATCGGCACACGGCTTTGATAGGGCTTTATCAGAAGCCTCATGTGTGTATCTCTTTTCTTAAGCAGCTAACGGGCCCAAAAAGGGATTGTGCCATGTCAAGACCTGATCCTGATTCCTCCTTTTAAGTAGGCTGTCCCCCCAATTCCATCCCGCAGCCTCACTGATCTGAAAGCGCAAGCCTAAAACCCAGGATGTCGTACCGGGAGTCGGGCGTTAACCAGCCGCGATGCGCCGAACGGCAGTCCCTGGCGAACTCAAACCAGCTGCCGCCGCGTCTGATTCGGTATATGCCGGAAGATGGTCCGACAGGATCAGTCACCGCATTATCAGGATAATCGTCATACCAATCTTGGCACCACTCCCAGACATTGCCGTGCATGTCATACAAACCCCAGGCATTGGGCTTGAAGCGTGCGACCGGCATTGTTCTTCCACGATTTGGTCCCTTGCCGCAGCCGGGCATTGGGAAATCGCCCCTATAATTGGCTTGGTCGGCATCCAGGCATTTGCCGGTATGAAAGGGCGTGGTTGTCCCAGCCCGGCAGGCATACTCCCATTCCGCCTCGGTAGGCAGGCGAAATTGTTTGCCGGTCATTTGATTCAATTTCCGAATAAATTCCTGACAATCCTCCCAGGATACTTGTTCTACCGGACAATCCTCCCCGCAATATTTAAAT
>CAZFIR010000206.1:0-2998 GCA_964519535.1 uncultured Thermodesulfobacteriota bacterium
TAATCTATGTTCGGAGCTAAAGAATGCCATACCCATTCCCAGAACATATAAAGCCCTGCACCGTAATGATATTCGTCGACGGGGAAAACCTGGCCATCCGTTGGAAAAAGCAGCTCGGTGATCGAGAGCCACCAGTACACGTGCAACACGAGCCGGATGTGTTCGTGTGGTCGAAGTTTCTTAACATGCGTCATCATCTTCATTGCAACATTATCCGCAAGCACTACTATACGTCCGCTTCAGGCGATTCAGACAACCGCAATAGCATCTTTGATCAACTGAAATCGCTTGGTATAGAATCCCCTCATGTGTTTCCGCGCACGAAGAGCAAAGGTTCCAAACGCGTTGATATCACACTATCGGTAGACATGCTTGCCCACGCATACCAAAAAAACTATGATGCGGCTGTACTTGTTGCTGGTGATGAGGACTATGTTCCGCTAGTAACTGCCGTGAAGAATGCTGGACGCCGTGTCTTCCTCTGGTTTGTAGATAATGGACTTAGCCCAGCACTGAAGCGATCCGCTGATTATCATTTCGATATTGCATCGGTACTCTGTAATCCAGATGCTGGGCGCTATTTCACTGAATAGAAGAAGTCGGAAATCCGAACCAGCCAGTGTACCTGACCGCCATTCCGCACCGCTCCATGGTGGCAGGTGACTGGCACGTTGGACAGAAAGAAGGTGATGTATGAAAAAGAATAAGACCGAAAAGACTCCCGGCGAACCTAAGACCACCAAGGCGGCCACGGCTGCGAAACGCACATACTTTAAACAGGCGGATTTCCCGCAGACTGACCTCCAGCAGGCTCAGAAGATCGCCTCAGCCCTTGTTGACAACTTCGCGGGTAAAGAAGAGGGTTCACCGCCCGACATTGCCCTCGCCATCGGCATTAGTCCGACAAGCAGTGCCTGGGCTCCTCTTGCTGGCAGTTCGGTAGCTTATGGCCTGACTGAGGGGGTGTGAATGCGAACTTGATCAAACTAACAGACCTCGGACGGAAGCTGGTCGCCCCTGAAGTAGAAGGCGAAGATCTGACTGCACGCCTGGAGGCCATTTTGCAGCCTCGCATCCTCAGAGAGTTTTTCGAACGCTATCGCCGAGCGAAGTTCCCGAACGACACGATTGCGACCAATGTGCTTAAAGCCTTCGACATACCTGCAGACAGAGTTGCTTCAGCACTTGAAATCGTCAAGGCAAACGGTCGCTACGCAGGCATCATTCGAGAGACTCCAACCGGGCCGTTTGTGAATCTGGATTCGCCTGGCGTGCCCGCGCCGACGGCCACTCCCGCACTGCCAGAACAAGATGCGCACGGAGTACACGCCAAAGATCATGAGGAAGAGCTACCAGCGGATACGACGAAAGTGAAGGAATCTCTGGCTGCGGTGCCGCAGCTGTTGCCCGCGCCGCCAACGTTCGACCCCAAAAGCAACCGCGTTTTCATCTCCCATGGCAAACAGAAAGCCATCGTTACCCAGATTAAAGAGCTTCTTGAATTCGGGAGCTTCGAGCCGGTTGTGTCCGTTGAGAGGGAGTCGACCGCCATTCCCGTGCCTGAGAAGTTCTTCGAAGACATGCGATCATGCAGAGCGGGTGTCATTCACGTAGGGGCGGAAGGAAAGTACCTTGATCGGGACGGAAATGAGCAGACGAAGATCAACGACAATGTGCTAATCGAGATCGGCGCCGCCATGGCGTTATACGGGAAGAAGGTTATTCTTCTCGTCGAGGGAGGCGTCACCCTTCCATCGAACCTCCAAGGCCTCTACAGATGTGAGTTTGATGGCGACCGCCTCGAATACGAGTCGACCATGAAACTCCTCAAGACGTTTAGCCAGTTCAGATGAACGGCGGGGACTGTCCAACAAATGCTTGAACTTGACGCGGAATATGCGCACCAGGTATTTACGTGGTGCGTTGGCCGCGCAGGTTATGCAAATCGTTGGGTTTCAAAATGATGGAAATCGTAATAGTAAGCCTAGATACAGGTCCAGATGATCTAGATAAACTGTTGCCAATTACAGCGAAGCTATTGTGTAAACTGGATAACCCTGATGGATCTGAATACTGGATCGCTGAATTGAATGCTCCAATATCAGTGGTCAATAGAGCATCACGGAAAGAAATAACGCATCTAATTATCGGAGCAAGGTTGATGGGAGAATCCATCAAGCCCAATATGAAGAATATGGGTGTCAACATAGCTTATGTCTTGGATCAAGGCATGTTGAACGATAGCATCATAGATTTTGACAAAGGTGAATATGTAGCAATTGGTTTTGCCTCGGACGTTGATCATAAACCCAAACGGAAACCATGGTAGTATTCTGGCATTTTGAATGTGGACGAATTCAATACAATGGAGCGGCACAACCAATTCTTATGAAACCTAACAACTCATTGGAGAAACCGACCGCCAGAGCGTCATTTTTTGAGGGGGTGAAACAAGAGGACGTTGTTCAAACAGTTCACTTGAGGAATTTTGATTGTGAAGGTGGATTTTAGGGTCAGGTCTTGAAATATAAGGGAATCCTCTGCTCTACTCCCTTTATGGCCCGACCCTATGACCTCCTTTAAAACAAACGGAGTCGAAAGCACAAAGAAATGAGAATATGTGCGATGCGCATATGAGCTACGGGTATACTCTGAAAGAGATTGCAGATCACTTACAAATCCACTATACTACCGTCAGTAAGCTGCTAACACGAAAGGCGAGGGATGAAAAATGATATTTCAAGACCTGGCCCCTTTTTCTTCTTGGAAAACGAAACTCCGCATTTTATGCGGGTCAGTCTATTTGTTGTTCAGGCCTGTCAATAAGGAGGATTAATACTAATGAACGGAAAGTTCAAAATTAGATTTCCAAAGATAGACACACAAAATCTTGATCAGGATGAAGAATATGGGTGTCAACATAGCTTATGTCTTGGATCAAGGCATGTTGAACGATAGCATCATAGATTTTGACAAAGGTGAATATGTAGCAATTGGT
>CAZFIR010000207.1:0-24394 GCA_964519535.1 uncultured Thermodesulfobacteriota bacterium
AGGTATATCGGTTCATACCAGCCTGATTGACTTCCCGACTAATGGTGCTTACCTGCCTTGATAGCTCCTTCGCTATCTCACTGAAACTCTTACCCTGAGATAAATAACGACTGATCTCCTCACGCTCATGCAGCGCTAACCACTGATACCTCTGGCTAAAAAGCCACCTCCGGCCACCTTTCATCTCTAACGCCTCCCTTCAATATCCCCCCAAGGATACCAAAGTGTTGCGCTAGATTCTTGAGGCTAACCAAGAATTGTTGTGGTTTTGGAGTGGAGTAAGAATATTTTGCGGTTGATTTAAGTATTCATCGCACGAATTACCACCAAGTAGATATTAAGAAAACACTCGATAATCTATTTATCCTTCCTCTTGACTTCATGTCCGCCAAACTTGTGCCGCATGGCGGCCAGCAATTTGGCAGCGTAGCTTTCCTCCCGGCGGCTCACAAATCGTGCCAACAGCGATAGCGTGATGACCGGTGCGGGGATATCGAGCTCCATCGCCTCGGCCACGGCCCCTCGCCGCTGTCCGCCACCCATCCCTTGATTGCGCTCAGGTCTTGATCTTCAGCCAAGGCATCGGCCATCGGCAGTCAGATCCAACAGCCAAGAGCGGACCACGCTGCCGTAGCGCCAGATCTCGGCTATCTGATGCAGGTCAAGACCAAACTCTTTTTTCTTCGCCTTCATTATCTCAAAGCCCTCGGCATAGGCCTGCATCAACCCGTACTCGATGCCGTTGTGCACCATCTTGACGAAATGGCCTGCACCACTGGGGCCAACGTGTCCCCAGCCCTTGTCCGCATCAGGGGCCAAGGTCTCAAAGATGGGGCGGAGCTGGTCAACAATGGCCTTCTCGCCGCCGACCATCATGCTGTACCCTTCGGTCATCCCCCCTATGCCACCGCTGGTGCCCACATCCACGAAGTGGATCCCCTTTGCTGTGAACATGGCGGCACGGCGCATAGAATCTTTGTAATTGCTGTTGCCGCCATCGATGATGATATCCCCTGTCTCCAGCACCTCGGCCAACTGCGCGATGGTCTTCTCTGTTGAGTCTCCTGCAGGGACCATTACCCACACGATACGGGGTGGGGATAGCTTTGTCCGTATTATATCAAGGCCTTGTGCCCCCTCTGCCCCTGCCGCCTCGGCAGCTTTGATTGCGGCCTCGTCCAAGTCATAGGCAACAATACGGTGGCTGCCACGCAGCATCCGGGTGGCCATGTTCATTCCCATCCGGCCGAGGCCTACCAGAGCCAGTTCCATAAGGATACTCCTTTCATCTACCGTTGTTGATGAGGCTTGAGATGACGAACCCCCTCAACGCCTGCGACAATTACATCAGTTGCAAGCCCCAGGAACAGTCCGTGTCCCACAATCCCCGCTCGTTCGCTTAACGTAGCCCCCAATAGAGCGGGCTGCGCGATGGGACCAAAGTTGCAGTCTATGATGAGATTTCCTTGATCGGTTTTGAAGAGGGTCCCCTCGCTTGCTTGGCGAACGTTCACACGGGCGCCGATGGATTCAAGATAAGCCGCCTGTGCGCGCCACCCAAAGGAGACGACCTCTATTGGCAGCTCCTTGTGCGTGCCCAGCGCAGGCGATAGCTTCGATTCATCAACGACAATAATCTCTCGACGACTGGCCTGCGCAACGATCTTTTCCCGCAAGAGCGCGCCACCGGCACCTTTGATAAGATCGAGGTTTGGGCTCACCTCATCCGCGCCGTCGATCGTCACATCGATGGTTGGGTGTTTGTCCAGGGTGGTCAGCGGGATACTGAGCTGTGTAGCCTCCGCTTCGACCTGACTTGAGCAGGGGATCCCGAGGATTGCGATCAGTGTGCCGGTCTGCAGCAACTGGGCGAGACGGCGTACCGCAAAGATGGCGGTACTGCCGTGGCCCAGACCCACTACCATCTCCGACTCGATGAATTCCACAGCCTGCTCGGCGGCCTGCTGCTTGAGTCGAAGGATATCTTGCCTCACCGAATTTATCCCCTTGATCCCCATCTTATGAGGACAAGCCAATACTCATGTTTGCGATACTGTTTCGTTCAGGGCCTTGAGCCCCTGCACGGGGTCCGTTCCCAGGTGAAAGCGGATCACCTGCCTGCCAGCATCCAGCAGTGCCTGCCGATCGCCATGGACCTGGGCCCTCTTGAGGACTCCGAACGTAAGGGACGAATCCGGCGAACCTGCTTCATCAGGGATCGGTATATCTTTTAGGTCATCGGCAGTGACCTGGATAAAAAGGCCGCGACCCCCATCCCCCTTGTGCAGTTGACCGGTGGAGTGCAGAAAGCGCGGACCATAGCCGAGAGTCGTTGCCAATCGGAATCGGTCACGCACGGTCGTGCGCAGCCCTTGCAACGCCGCCTCGGTCTCAGAAGTAGGCTGCAGATAGGCCTGGATGGCCACATAGGCGCCCGGTTCAGCCTGCCTGAGAAAGGCGCTCAGCGCTGCACCCGGATTCGCAGCCTTGACCACCCCGTAGACCGCGATTGCACCATCGGTCACAGTCGGGGTCTCGACCGGAAGCGTTCCCCTTTCCTTGTACTCATCGACTGCCTGGCGGGCGCGGGCCTTGGCCGCCTCGACATTGGGCTGATCAAAGGGATTGACCCCCAGCCTGTGGCTGGCCACGGCGACGGCCATCTCCCACAAAAAGCATTGTCCGCCGAGATCGTAACGGTCATGCAGGGGTATCCGCACGGTGGGATGACCGACTTCTTCCAATGCTGCTAACGCCGCTTCGTTTGCCTCGTCTCCATCGAGGTAGAGATGAACAAAGAGGCGGTCTTGGCCATACGCGTCCGGTGTGCCTAATAGTTCCCCTACCACCGGCACAATACCCCTCCCCTCCTTGCCGGTGCTCTCGGCGATGAGTTGCTCCAGCCAATCAGCAAAGCTTACAACCGGGGTTGACGCGACCACGGTCACCTTGTCCCGACCGGCCTTGGCCAGTTCTCCCAGTACAGCCCCCAGTCGGGCCCCAATATTGTCGCCCGGCGCTGGGGGGTTGGAGGCCTTACAATCGGCGGCCATCCTTGTGGCCCGTTTGAGCAATGTCCCTATATCCATTCCGATCAGCGCCCCCGGTACCAACCCAACAAATGAAAGGGCCGCATAGCGGCCGCCGATATTCGAATCGTTGAGAAACGTTTCCCGAAAGTGATATTTCTCAGCGATATCAGTCAGCGGTGTGTCGGGATCGGTGATGGCGATGAAGTGATCCCCGGCCCGCTGTGCGCCGATTGCATCCCTCACCCAGTTATAGAAGAACTTGAAAAAGGAGAGGGTCTCAACCGTCGTGCCGGACTTGGTGGATACGATAAAGAGCGTCCGCTTTGGGTCAAGCCGCTCAGCATGGGAAGACACGGCGGCGGGATCAGTGCTGTCGAGTACGGCAAGGTCCAGATAGCCCTTTTTTACGCCGAAGGTCTTGCGGAAGACCTCGGGGGCCAGACTTGAACCGCCCATCCCAAGCAGCAGGGCATGGGTATATCCATCAGCTCGCACGGCATCGGAGAGCTCCTGAATGTCTTGGACCTTTGAGCCCATAGCCTCAGCGACATGAAGCCAGCCCAGACGGTTGATGATCTCCGTTGGCCTTGGCTTCCACACCGTGTGGTCATGATCCCAGATACGCGTCATCACCCGCTTATCTCTCATTTCGGCGAGGGCTGCGTCTACTACATCCTGGTATGTCCCTAAATTGAATGATACATCCTGTTGAACGGCCATGTTTGCTCTTTTACCGATATATCCTTTAGACGAAAAGTCCCGTGATCCAGACCCCCTGGGGCTTCTCCCCCCGTGAGCCCATAAGTTCCCTCTTTCGCCTTATTTCTTCTTCAGTAACCTCTTGGTGGTCTTGATGACGCCTTCGACAGTAATGCCGAATTTTTCGTACAGGACCTGAGCGGGAGCGCTGGCCCCGAACCCTTCCATGCCGACGACTGCCCCTTCCAATCCGACGTAGTGCTCCCACCCCAGTTTGATGCCCGCCTCCACCGCAACACGAACCGTAACGTCCGACGGCAGGACGGTCTCACGGTATTTTGCCGGCTGAGAATCGAAGAGATCCCAGCAGGGCAGGGCAACCACCCTAACCCCGACTCCTTCTGCAGCCAATTGTTTGCCCGCCTCGAGGGCAATGTGCGTTTCAGAACCAGTACCGATGAGGATCACCTCAGGAGCACTGTTGACCGACTCCCACAGGATGTAACCACCGCGTTGCAGGGTTTCGGCCGGTGTACATTCGGTCCGATCCAGTACCGGCAGACCTTGCCGAGAGAAGACGAGGGCCGTGGGGCCATCGATCTTCAAGAGGGCCGTTCGCCATGCCTCCACGGTCTCTGCGGCATCGGCCGGACGGATGACGGTCAGGTTGGGGACGGCGCGCAGGTTCATCAATTGCTCGATGGGCTGGTGGGTGGGGCCGTCCTCACCCAAGCCAATGCTGTCGTGGGTGAAGATATAGACGACCCGTGTCTTCGCTAGGGCTGCCAGACGCATAGGTGGACGCATATAATCAGAAAAAATCAGAAACGTGGCGGTATAGGGTATGAAGCCGCCATGCAAGGCCATACCCGCCGTGATAGCGCCCATGGCATGCTCCCGCACACCGAAGTGCACGTTGCGGCCCCCATAACCCCACTCACCTCCAACCGCACCTTGCACGCCTTCCGGTGCCGTCTGTGGGATCTGAAAGTCGCCGAACCCTTTGAGCCAGGAGAAGGTGGATGGGTTGAGATCGGCAGATCCCCCCATAAGTTCCGGTACCCCTGTTGCAAGCGCCTGCATGACAGATTCTGAGGCCTTCCTTGTTGCTATACTCTTCGGGTCCAGCTGAAAGGTCGGCAGCGCTGCATCCCACCCGGGGTGGAGCTCACCACTCATCCTTCGTATGAATTCACCCGCCTCGTCTGAATACAATTCTGCGTAACGCGAGAAAGTTGCTTCCCAATCGGCCTCTTTTGCCTCTCCCGCACTCAGGGCCCTGCGGAAATGCGCTGATACGTCGTCGGGGATAAAGAATGCCGGTTCAAGGGGCCAGCCGAGGTTCTCCTTGGCCGCACGCACTTCTTCCGGCCCCAAGGGCGAGCCGTGCGTTTGAAAGGTACCCTGTTTATGCGGCGCACCATAACCAATAATAGTGCGCACGGAGATAAGCGAGGGACAGGAGGTTTCGTCTGTGGCGGCATGTAGCGCAGCGTCGATGGCAGTAAGATCATTGCCATCTGCCACATGCTGCACGTGCCACCCATACGCCTCAAAACGCTTCCCCACATCTTCGGTAAAGGTGAGGGCAGTTGAACCGGCCAAGGAAATACGGTTGTCATCGAACAGGACGATCAATTTGCCGAGCCCGAGGTGTCCGGCCAGCGAACACGCTTCAGACGCAACCCCTTCCATGAGGTCGCCGTCACTGGCGATAACATAGGTACAGTGGTCGACGATTGTATGATCGGGCCGATTGTATCGTGCCGCAAGATGGGCCTCAGCCAGCGCCATCCCTACCGCGTTGCTCAGCCCTTGGCCGAGCGGCCCGGTAATAACCTCGACACCAGGCGTGAGATGACTCTCGGGGTGGCCGGCCGTCTTGCTTCCCCACTGCCGAAATGATTGCAATTCGGACAGCGATACGTCGTAGCCCGTCAGGTGCAGTAACGCGTACAAGAGCATCGAGCCGTGTCCTCCCGAGAGGATAAAGCGATCGCGATCAACCCAGTGAGGGTTAGCGGGGTTGTGTTTGAGATACTGCTGCCACAGGACATAGGCCATAGCCGCAGCCCCCATCGGCATACCGGGATGGCCCGAGTTGGCCTTTTGTATGGCATCGACGGCCAGAAAACGGATGGTATTAATGCATCGTTCATCGAGTGTTGTTTGATCAGTCATCGCGGTCTCTCCTTTCGCATCAACGGTCAGTCCTTGTATAATTCCAACCCGTAAAAAGCCGCACCTATCAGGGCGATCTTGGGATTGAGAATAACATGTACTGGCACCTTCGCCAGCAGGTCCGAAAGACGTCCCTTGTTCAGAAAGGCCTGCATAAAAACCCCTTGCTTAAGGGCGGGCAGGATTCGAGGGGGAATGCCTCCTCCCAGATAGACCCCGCCGGTTGCCAGCACCTTGAGCGCCATGTTTCCTGCCTCAGCCCCAAGAACAGAGCAAAAAAGGTTGAGGCTATCGTTACAGAGTTTTGCCTCATTTTCAAGGGCTGCATTGACGATGAATGCGGTCGGATCATCTGCAGCAGCCAGTTGTTCAGCGAGCCAGGCTGGTTCCTCGGCATAGCCGCTGTCCCTCAGATAGGCGTAGATATTGGGCAGGCCCATACCGGAGCAGATGCGCTCATAGCTCACGTGTCCCCCTTGGTCACGGAGATGCTGTAAGAGATCATCCTCGAGGGGATTGGAGGGTCCAAAATCTGTATGGCCGCCCTCCGAGGCATGGGCCTGGTACCGCGATCCATCCCACGTGAGAAATGCCTCCCCCAGGCCAGTACCCGGCGCGATAACAGCCTTCGTGCCGCCGTGGATTGGTTCGCCCTTGTTGAGGCAATGCAGGTCTTCGGCCTTAAGCAGGGGTACCCCTTGAGCCGTGGCCTCTAAGTCGTTGAGCAGGAGCACCGATTGGAGGTTCAGCTTCTTCTTGAGTTGTGCCTCGTCAATGACCCACGGTAAGTTGGTAATGGTGGCCTGACCGCCAACGACTGGACCGGCCACGCCGAAAACGACACGTTCCACATCCATCTGAGACTGGGCGAGGAATTCAGCCACGAGCGCTTCGAGACTGGAATGCCGGCCACTGGGGAAGGTCTCCTCAGCTACCGGCTCACGTGGTCCCTTCTCCGGTGTGTATACACCCAGGTTGGTCTTGGTTGCGCCGATGTCACCGGCAAGTATTATAGTCTTTCCCACCCCTTACTTCCCCATGGCTGGCCTGATTGAGTTGTCACGTTGCTCGTGTGAACATACAAGGCTAATCAAAAAATTTCTGGGCCAGCTCTGATGCCTCCTTGCCGATTTCTTCGAATTTTGGGAGGTCCTGAGGATTGTAATACGATTCCATCGATATATCCTCCTTATAATTTTTTGCTTCATAACTATATCACAAGGAAGGAAAAAATTAAAAACCCATATGTGACGTTACGTTGTTATACGGTGATGCACTAACATCCATATATAATCCTGGCAGGGGATTCCAATTTGTTCCCATCGCTACAATAAAAAGGCTCAACCGTGTTGGCTAAGCCCCCGATAGTGTTGACAACAACTGGTGCCGAGGGACGGAATTGAACCGCCGACACGGGGATTTTCAGTCCCCTGCTCTACCGACTGAGCTACCTCGGCACTGAGTCATTAAGTAGCCCAAAACAAGGGACATGTCAAGTCCTTCCTCATTGTCAGGTGAAACACGGTTTGAGCAAAGTGCAGTCAGGTTTGAGCAAAAAGGCGGGGTTAAATCAGATCTTTTTCTTTACAAATCGGGATTCCTTTTAGATCAATTCAACAGAAAACGAGACTATTTCCCGATTCCCAGGCCCGAAATTGAGGAGGCCGGGGGCTATATCTAGGGGTATTACTCTAAGACAACGCAATATAATGGGGGCGGAGTGGCAGCCCCGCCCCCATGCGCTTCAAGCCGAGAGGAGTACAAAGGCTCGAAGGTTGCCGCCGTTAGATTTCCTTGCCGCACCGATCACAGAAATACGTCTCGGTGCCCCTGTCGAGGTCGGTCTCGGTCAAGATGTTTTTCCCTGAGACCGCCCCGTCCTCCGCCTCGTTGTAACACCCGGCGCAAATCAACTGCTCTCCAACGCGATATGCCACGATATCTTCGTTTTTGATTGTTCCCATAGTCTCTACCTCCTTATTTTAATGAGCCTCTGCCAAGGCTCTTTTGAACGGCGTGTAATTGTTCCTTGAGCAGGTGGATGACTTGGAGCTCAAGGGTCCTGGTCTCCTCCTCGGCTAGGCGCTCGATCTCCGTCAGGATCTCCCCGTATCCGTCAAAGTGGATCGTGATGACCGGCTCCGCCACGCCGGTCCGTGGGGGCTGTTTGGGCGGGGTCTTTTTGGCCTTCTCCTTGGGCGCTTCCCCCTTAGGCTTGTGTGATCGCTTCGCCATACATGAGGCGCAGAGGCGGCCTCCGGGTGACAGTATGGGCCTTGTTTTACATTCTTCACAGAGCGCGGGTTTTTTATCTTGCACAGGAGCCTCCTTTTGCTGGCCGATGGGGAAGCTCTCCCTGCCGAGCAGCCCTTTGGTTTGTTTCCCCTTAAATTCCTGAAGCTCAGGGCATCCCTCGCAGTTGAAGCTACTCCAGTTTTCCGCCGCAGCGATATCTAGGCACGTCCCGTAGAGCTCGCATTTGATATGTTTTTCGCCGTCCCCGCGCCTTGGATAATCCGTCACCTTTATCCCTGCGTTAATTTTGATCTTTTAAGTTCCTATTCTCAAATAGCCTGCCCACATTGTAAGAAACGACACTCCCTGGTAGAATGGATGCGTCACACAAACCATCCCAGGAGGTGCCGTCGTGGAGATTAAAACCAGGCATATCCACACAGAGCTATTGCTGGAGACGTGGTTGGCCACGGTCAGCACCCTTCTTTTCCCGTCTTTCTTAGAGGACGAACTTCGCCCCTTTGATTTGTTAAACGAGTGGGGCGACACGCTTCGGGGGAAGCGCGAAGCCTATCGTGTTGAAGTAGATTTATTAATTGATCGGCTATTAGAGATTGATATTCCTGAAAATTACTGGCAAGTATTGCGCGAAGTTGATCCCACGATATCTGCTCTGTTTTTTGACCGCATCCAGGAGGCAACATATGGTCTGGAGACGATAAAGAAGGCGGCTTCCGTAACGGAGATCCCGGAATCCCCTCAAACCCTAATCGCCTTTCTTCTTCTTCAAAAACTCTTTCAATAACGCTCATTCGTTCCCCTCCCCTTGCACGGGGACGGCACCGCCTGGTACAATGGCTGCGCCACACAACCCATCCCAGGAGGTGCCGTCATGGAAAAGAAAGAACTCGCCGTCACCACAGCCAAGGACATCTTCGTCGCCCTGTTGCAGAAGGGACAGATTCCCCTATCATTAGACAAAGATATCGGCAAAAGACTTGTTGATCTCGGTGACAAATTTGAGGTCCTTGCAAAACGGGTCCTTAAGGTCGTTAGCTCACTCAAGGACTAATTTCACGCTCTTGTAAGGAAATACGAGCTTTGCGACCAGCTCTATAAGGGCCTTTCTCTCTTCCCCATATTGGCCGTCTATTGCTTCGGCCTCGACGATCTGGGCGATGCGTGAGGCTACTTCTGTATTTTTTTCGCGATCCCATCCGTCCATCTCTATCCTCCTGTTTTTATTGCCCTTCCCCGCCCAACTTCGCCAGGCACTCATCCAGCAACCGGCCTTCTCATGTAAAAACTGCATTAGGTCGCACAACCCCTTCGCCCCGAAGAAGGCAGGCAAGATCACCATCGACCTTGACCTGCTTTTCCTTCCTCATGCCAATCCTCCTGTTTTGGATTCGGGCGGGGGCGGATCGCACCGGATGCAGCCGATCCACCCCGCACCCCTTTTATAATTGCGGCCCCGGCCCGTTTCCATGTCGCAACCGGCAGGAAGGTTGCCAGTCGCATCCCGCGCCCCCAGGCCGGGGCTTTTTGCTGAAAGGGGGTGGGGCGCAGAAGCCAGAAGCTCAACCCCTGGGCTCAAAGACGGGCGGATGGAGGTGCCGCCCCGCAGGGGCACCCAGGGGCTAAAAGTAGCCCCCGCGATTCTTATGCCAAGCTCTTTAGGCGCTTTGAGAGCTGAGCAATCTTGGTATCGAGCTCCTTGATCTTTCCCTCGCGCTCCTCGTCGGTTATCCCATCCTCCAGCCCCGCAACCGCTTTTTTGATATCCTCTTCCGTGATGGTGAACCAAAATAGGTCGAGGCCGCTTGCCGGGAAGCTGTAGCGAATTCGCTGGGGGTCAAATGGCGTCTGGCCGCTCTCATGGCATCCCTTAAGATGCGCCTGAAGCGGGGCAGCCAAGGAGCTCTCCCGCTTCCGTCTGAATTCCTCCAGCACAAACTCTAAAAACGGCGCCGTTTTGCCCGGCAGTACCATCGCGAGGGCTCTCTCATTCTGGAGGTCTTTGATCTCTCCCAGGATCTTCTTTGACTCTTCTTCAATCTTAGCGACGGCCTGCCTTTTTTTCTCCTCCGCCGTTTCTGCCAGCGCTTCCCTTGTTGCATAATCCTCGTGGCCCTTTTTTTGTAGCTCTTCGCGGGTTGGTCGTTTCATATCTCCCTCCTTTTTTAGAAGCCCCACTCGGCAAATCGAATTTCTTTTATCTGCCTCGGCAGCTCCGGGTTCTCTCGCATCACGATCCTGACGGCCTCACCGTAACTCAGGGAGCGCGTCCCCCGCTGGTCGTGATAATGATAAGGTTTCTCCATCAGCTCCAGCGCCTTTTGTTTTAGCAGCTCGGCGGGATCTGTAGTTATATCAAATTCACTGAACGTGAGATATCCTTCCCCCTGGGCAAAGCTGGCATCGGGCAGCCCCTTGACCGCCGGGGGCATGGCCCCCAAAAAGCCAACGTGCCGCAGGGAGAGATCGGGGTACAGAGAGATCGAGCGCTTTTTGAAAAGCCCCTTTTTGACCATGTCCACAAACTCAGGGACCAGGTCCTTGAGCTTGGCATAGAGGATCTCCCCCTGGCGCTTGAGCCCCTCCACCCACCCCCACGCCGGGGCGCTTTCTTTGGGGTGGCCGATCACCACCGGGGCCTCGTGCTCGGCGGGGTCGTACTTGGCGGCGATGGCGTCAAGGTCCTTCTCGGACCAGTCGCGCTCGTTCCCCGCCGCGTCGGTGTGCCTGCCGGTCTTAAAAACCGGAATCCATTCGTCCATCTATCCGTACCTCCTTTTCCCCTCGTTTTTCAGTTTTCTCGGATACCGCGAAAATCGGGGTATCCGCTCTAATGATTTCAGGTACTTAGACCCGTATTTGTGCCCTGATTTTCGCTACCCTTCAAAACTACCCCTTGGGGAAACTTTCTGTAGAATTTTCGGGCGTATCTTTCAGGAATCTCTTTTGAATTCAACCACTTATATATAGTCCCGGTACTCACTCCCAGCATGGCTGCCAGGCGCCCTTTTTCGAGCTTTTTAAAGGTGTCCAAGAGGACCCCGGCCCGCCCCTTTTTGTTGTTGCGTTCGTTCTCGGCCCGCTCCCACAGGATCAAATTAGCCTGCACACAATACTCGCAGATTATGTTATCGTGGCACAGACAAGGGCTTTGCCGCCCGTCCACAATCAGCATCTTTGGTGCTATACCCTGCTTCATCGGGGACCCTTTTCTCCCCCTTTATTTTTCGGGAGGGGCAAGCCTAATCCCAGCCCCAGCTCGCAGTTATCAGCCATCGAGTAATAGCAATCCTCCCCTAAAATGATATGGTCCAGGACCGAGATCCCCAGGATCTTGCCCGCCTCGACTACCCGGCTGGTAATTTCTTTGTCTTCGGGTGATGGGATGGGGTCCCCGCCGGGGTGGTTGTGGGCCAGGATGACCGAGGCGCTGTTTGACAGGATCGCGGCCTTGAAGGTCTCCCGGCAATGAACAAGGCTGGTGGTGAGGGTCCCCACAGATACCACGTTGACGGCATTGATGCGCCCCTTGCTATTGAGACACACGACCGCGAATATCTCCCGGTCAGCGCCATCGAACATTCCCTTGATGGCCTCGTAGCACCCCCCGGAATTATATATCGGGCCTCCGTACTGGATGGCCCCCTCCCGGACCATCTGGATCTTGACGACCTGGGCCTCCAATGACTACCTCCTTTTCCTTCCCATGAGTAACCTTTCCGCTTCTCTCTTCACCTTTTCTGTTTTAACGATATGGCGGATGGCTTGCCTCCCAAGCCCTGAAACTTCTGCCAAGGCCCTGATCCGCGCCCCCCTTTCCCGCAGCCCTAAGATCGTCCGGTTTCTGATTGCCGGGAAGGGAAAGTTTTTATAGATCCTTCTCCTCTCATCCTCGGAGATCTCCTTCAGGAGCATCTCGCCTTGAGGGGGAAGGTCTTTGGCTTTGACCATGCTCATAGCCAATCTCCTCCCTTAAAGGTTACGAGCCCATCAATTTTTTTTAGCAAGGTCACATCGAGAGGGACCCCTTCCTTGACATGGACCTGGGCCGCCTTCGCTAAAAGCTTGGTCACGGCCCGCAGCTTGCCCGGCCCCCTCGCGCGGTCAAATAAATACCTTAAACATTTCCCGTCCAGTTCGGGACAGATCCCCTGGCAAATCGCTTCCACGTCCCCCTCGGTTGGTGGCTCAAGGCGATAGTGAATCCCGATGCGACTTATAAGTTGCTCCCAAACATAGTTTTTTCTACTGCCGATCATGGAATCATAGAGGGTTTCTTGCGCGATAAAGGCAACCCCGCACCTGGCGCGGTCGTAGAAAGATCGCATGAGCTCCATTTGCGGCCAGGATAAAAAATGAGCGTCATCGAGCGCCAGGAGGGAGGGAAACTCGGAGAGGGATTTTATGATACTCTCAATGGTTTGATAATTTGATTGATGACGGGTGGCGCTGACTTGGCGTAAAAGCTGGTCCAGAATCGATCCTAGAGAGCGGGTAGCGATTGAACAGTTTATGATGTGCACAAAATACTGCTCGCGCTTGTACGCCTGGAGAGCTCGGGTTTTGCCCGATCCCGACGACCCCACAATGAGTCCCATATCGGGTGCCTTGGAGCAGTGGCCCAATACCCCAAAGATCACCCTTGAGGCTGTGGTTTCGATAAAACCTGGATCTCTGAAGGGGAATCCCTCGTCATAGAGATCAATGCGGGGGGTGGATCTTTGTCGCACCTTTTCTTGAGATTGCGGATTCTTCTTAAGTGCCGGATCTGCCATGTCTCCTCCCGTTAGATGCCAAAAAGCCCGTGCTTGATCTTATCCTCCAGGCTGTCCTCCTTGGGCATTTTCACGACCTTCCCCCGCCCCCCTGCCCCGGCTTCCGAAGGGGCCTCCCTGAGGCCCTTGGCGACCTTCTTTGCCAGACGCTCCTTCTTGTGGAGGCTCACGACCTTGGCCTTGGGAGCACGGGGTACAACTTCGATCTCCTGGTCCTTTTCGCTCAAATGTACCGCCAGCTTCAGGGGGTCTTCTATATATCCCCCCTGCTCGATATGCTTTTTCTTAAACTGTGATTCTGAGCGTTTAATCCTCCGGGCCATCTTGACATTTTCCTTGGTGAAGGGGCTTGCATGATCCCCCATCTGAATTTCGGGGGCGGTACAGAAAAATTCCCCCTTATATATAAGGGCGGCCTGGCGGAGGTCTTTGGGGTCGCGCCGAACCTCAACCATTTCACCATTGAGCCGCCACATATCATCGTGCCGGTACATCGTCTCCCGAATTTTGACGGCGGATGATCTCACTTTACATTGATGAACGTCCATGAGAAGGAAGGCGAGAAGGTTCTCAGAGGGGATAACCGGGGTGAAGTCCTTGTAGCAATCGTTGGGGATTTTCCCCGTGGTGGAATGGGGGTGGGCGTTGCGGTTATGGATGAGTTCATCGATCTTCGCTGACAATTCCTCAAGGGCGAGGAGCTTTCCCGATTTGATCAGCGCCTCCAAATTCTTAGGGCGGACCTTGGTATTATGGCCACAAAAACCGAGCCACCCCCGCATCCGGGAGGTAAAGTAATTAAAGGTCGCCTCTATTGCCCC
Organism: uncultured Thermodesulfobacteriota bacterium; assembly: GCA_964519535.1. Classification (GTDB taxonomy): domain Bacteria; phylum Desulfobacterota; class B13-G15; order B13-G15; family RBG-16-54-18; genus CAYWLI01. The sequence continues at coordinate 13,762 of CAZFIR010000207.1, forward strand.
TTTTTCCTTGGCGTTATAAGGTGCCGCCCAGATCACCCCTACCCCCATCTCGCCGAAGATCCCCGCGATCCGCTCAATCTTTGAATCCTTCAGGGGATGAATAGTCTCGACTTTAATTTTTTGCCCCGTGATCTTGAAGCTCTTATATGCCTTCCCCCGATCGATATAGACGGCCTTGGGGATACCATGTTCCCGGACGGCTTTGACAAATGCCATCGCGATGGCATCGGCATCGGGGGTGATGGTAACGGCCCACCCCACAATCTTCCCGGAGGCGGCATCGAGAAAAATCGTCACCCAGAGGCGCACCGCTTTCCTGTGATGGCGGATGAAAATATCGAATTGTTTAGAATCGGAATACCATAGGTCATTAACGTTTTCGGGTCGCTTCCGGGGTACATAGGGTGAGTGTTTCCGGTTGTAAGCCTCCGTATCTCGGATGAGGAGCTGGAGGTCTTTGGGGCAGGCCTTGTTAATGTAGGCGGCCACGGTGCGGTAGGTGGGGAGGGGGCCTTTATCTTTAAAGGCATCGCAGAGCTTCTCCCAGGTCTCCCTTGCGGAGGGGCCGCGTGGTTTTAGAAATGTATTATATATAAACTCCTTCTTTTCCTTGGTTAGCACACGCGCCGAGCCGCCGGGATAATTCGGGGCCAGGGCCTCCCTACCGAATTGACTATAAAGATAAAGATGACGACGGAGTGTTTGGGGGCTTATGTTGTGCATCTTGGAATAGGTTTTTTGGAATTGCCCCTTTTTGCCTGGCGGGATATCCCCCTCCGCCGCGAGGTATTCCCTAACGATAGCTTCCCTTTTGAGCATGGCCCGCCGCTGCCAGAGTTGAAGCTTAAGGTTGTCGGGCGGCTTGGGCTCGGCCTTGGCTTCAGGTAGCAAACCCCGGTCCTGCAAAAAGGCCTCCCGTGCCTTTTCGGAGAGCTGGCTATAATGGATGCGAATTTCAAAGAGCCCCTTCCTGCGTCCCTCCCCCTTGACCTTGAGGGATGATACCTTGCCGTCCCGCATCCGTCGCGTCATGGTCCGCTCACTTATCCCCTCATAATGGGCGGCTTCTTTTTTGGAGAGTAGCTCGTCTTCCCTTGCGGACATCGCGTTTCTGTGTTAGAAATCTATGGTCTTCGTATATGGGTCTATTTAGTGCTATTTGCACTATATTTATGCATAGTATTAGTATAATTTGCGCTTGTCAAGGGAAAAATGGACCTTTCTGAAAAAATTAAAAAAATCAGGTTTTGGAAGGGCTTGTCGCAAGAACAATTTGCGAAGGTGCTGGGCTATTCACAAAAATATATATCAGACATAGAAACCGGGAAAACAAAGCCATCAAGAAGAATACTAGAGGCTGTCGCCTCTAGGCTTGGCATATCCTTGGATTGGCTGTTTTTAGATAGTAAAATCCTCGATCTTATTGAAATTAATAAATATTTTGATAACAAGGACTTGATTTGCCTCTATGGTTTTACACAAAAAGACCTGGACCGTGGCGAACAAATGCTAAAGGACCTTCTAGGGCAAAGAAGGTATATATTTATTGATGCTACCGGTAAAACCGGCACTCAGGTTATTAGGGCGATAGTGAGGAGTTCGGGAGAAAGTTGGGTGCTTTGGGAAGCATTAAAAGATGTATTATTTCGTGAAGAGATTATTGTTATTGTTAAAAATATTTCCAAATCAAAGATATCCGGCAAAACGGAAGGGGGCTTTGTTCGTAGTATTTTTAAAACCATAGACGATGCTCATATTACCGAAAAAATAACTCCCAAGTCTATCTTGGTTCTTTTGGATTTTGCTAGTTATATTGAAAAGCTCCATGAAAGGCTGGGGAGTTATATTACACCTATATATATCGGCGAACCCAAGGGGCTGCCAAAAACTACTCTTCACCAGATAACAATAAAGGGAGAATAAATACATGTCCCCCTGTGTCCCTCTGTTATTTGCCCTCGTTTTATAAATTCACCACAATAAATCTAATAATTTTAGTTGGTTATGGGATGTCCCTCTGTTCTTGCCGCGAGGTGGTATTTTGTGTCCCTCTGTTCGGGTTAAATGTAATGAGGTTTGATCAAAATTCTATATAGAAAGATTGGGATAGACCTTTAATCTTAACAACTTAGAAGTCTTTTAAAATTCCGCCAGGGCCGCCACGTGTCCCTCTGTAAATCGTGATATCGCCGGTTTTTGTTCAAACCTCGTTTCGCGCCGGTGTCATCAGGAGTTCAATGATATTCCATACCTAGCTCATCAGATCTAGTGTTTTCGCGGATCTCCGTTGCTCATCCCCCCCTGCACATAACACTCATCCATCAAATTTGCTGGAATGGTGCCGTAAGAAAGTGACAAATATTGTCGTTTTGAAGGCCCGCCAAAGAGATGGTAGTGTTAACTATTTAATTTTAAAAGACAATTTTCCGCTGGTTTAACGTAAGACGTGGCGCATTTTTTGCAAAACTTACAGTAGCCTCACATACAGGAGCAGGACCCGTGGATGTGTTTATGAGTCAAAAAAAAGGCCGCGCTGCCCAGTCAGCCTCTTCTCTCCAGGCCCATCGAGTCCAGGAGAGGAGAGATGTCTTATTCTCAGGGTGGAGGCTGATCCACCCCCATCAGGTTATCAGGGCCTTCCTCGCACAGATGAAGATCCTAGACCCGGCGCTCTTGACACACACTCGCGCGGTGGCCTATTATGGCTTGTTGTTGGTCCGGAGTTTTAATGTTGCACCACAGGATGAAAGAGAGCTGTTATACTGTGCCCTGCTGCACGATCTGGGGCTGATGGGCATAGACCGGAGGATTATAGAAAAAAGGGAGAAACTCACCCCTCAAGAATGGGAGGTCATCCGCGCGCACCCCATAAACGGTGAGAAGATACTCTCCTCCTTTCCCCGTTTTTTGGATATCAGCCCCATCATCAGACACCACCATGAGAGGTTTGATGGCACGGGATACCCCGATGGCCTCAATGGCGAACAGATTCCCTTCAAGTCCAGGTTGATCGCGGTGGTTGATGCCTTTGTCGCCATGACCAACAACCGCCCCTATCAGGGAGCCTTGGGGATCAGTGATGCCTTGGAAACCATCGATGAGAGCAAGGGGAAGCAGTTCGACCCAAAGATCACCGACCTCTTCACAGCTGTAGTCGTCAAGACCCTCAAGCGACGCGCGGTACAGGAACGGATCGCACAAGAGCCTGACACGGATATGCCGTAATGTCCTTCCCCACGTCCTGCCGGACACGCGTCTGTGGTCTTTTCTCTCACCCTATCCTTCTGATATAATACCCTCGATGCCTTTGCGGGGGTAAAGATTGGTGGAAGAAGTTTATTATGCCTCAGTCTCTTCGCCCATAGGGAAAATCTGGTTAGCCTCTGACAGGGTGGGCGTGCGTCTGTTGAGGTTTGGGCTGAGGAAGGAGGACTTTCTGAAGGAGATACGGGGATTGTGGGGGTGGCATCCTCGTTCGAATCCAGAGGTCACCCGAGGGGTTTTGGAAGAAATCGAGGCCTACTTCGATGGTCAGGTGACTCGCTTTTCCTCATCCCTGCATCCTCTGGGGACGCCTTTCGACATGAAGGTCTGGGAGGTGGTACAGAGGATACCGCTGGGCGAGACCCGGTCCTATGAGGAGATCGCTCAGGAGGTGGGGAACCCCCGGGGGTGCCGGGCAATCGGGGGGGCCAACGGGAGAAATCCCATGCCGCTGCTGATCCCCTGTCACCGCGTGATAAGAAAAGATGGGGGGCTGGGCGGATTTTTCAGCGGAACGGAGATCAAAGGATGGCTTTTGCGGTTTGAGCAAAAGGTGGCCCGCTGTCAAAGGTAGGTTTAGGGTACGGCGGAGAATCGAACCGTCGGTGAAAGCCTTCCAGCCACTTACTTGTTTACCGTGAAATACTGCGTATTGCTCTCGGACCCGCAGGGGAGCCTGATAACAACGGGACCAGTAGTGGCGGCTTCGGGGACGATCACCCAGATTCTGTGAGTGGTCCAATTCACAATTTCTGCCTTTACCTCGGGCGTGAAAACAACCGCGCCCTCTTCCGTTCCGAATCGTCGTCCCCGGATCTTGACCTGATCTCTGGGCTGAGCAGCCCCTGGGAAGATGGTCTTGATATATGGCTTGGGACACGGACCTTCATCTTCCTCCTCTGTCCCGGCATGCTACGGGAGCAAAAAGCTCACTATACAGATAGTAAAAACAACAAAGAGATATTTTGCTCTCATGTGGCACCTCCTGGAGGTTTCCTGTTGCAATAAGGACTTGTCCTTTTTGCAATACTGTAACACACTGTCTCATTGGGGGCAATAAAAAGGCCCCGTGTGCGAGGCCAGATCTTTCCTCGTACTTTATGAGAGATGTCCTCAGTCAGATAACTGAGCCATGAGCTTATCCAGAGCAACCACGACCTTGCTTTTGGCGGGAGAATCGGTGGACAATCTGAAGACATCTCCTCTGACCTTCCCAATCTCCGCGATCACTTTCTGTGTCAGGGGTATCCCCAAGATATTTCTCATCTCCTGTAAGATATTGCTCATAAGTCCATGGAACCCATCGATGAACATTAACCGATCAAATGGGTTCGGATAGTTGACAGAGATATTTTTGAGAATCTTGTTTGTATCAGCCGAGATATCCATGTCCTGAGATATTCCATGGAATATCCGATCGTAGTCCTCTCCCAAATTTTCTTTAGCCCTATCCAACACCTCTTCGGCCATTACTCCCAACTCTTTTCGCAACTCGTCAACAACCAATCTAAAAATCTCCAGAAGTGTCTTCAGAAACTGGGAGAGTTCTTCGAACTCTGTATCCTCGTAGATGCCGTCACTATCTTTTTGCGATTTTTTAATCAAGCCCATTAAGAGCAGACGATGGAGCATGTTGATGGTGAAGATTTCATCATCCCCGCTGAATTTGATCAGTTGGTCTATGTTCCGGTTGCCATCGATCAAAGAAAAGATAAAGGTCTCATTGGTATCTAACTCCTTCACAATCTTCGCTCTGGTCTTTTCGATATACGGGGGGATCTCGAAGATGACCTTGTTGTGGGGAACCATCTTCCTGAAGGTAACAAAATCGAGGGCCCGCCGAGCGGCAAACAGGGCTATGTCAAGCGGGGTATAACTTACCACCGCATCCTCTTCATCTATCTTTTTTTCAACAAAGTAAAACTCTCCCTCCTTCCACGAAAAGAGATCGCAGAGGATCTCCTTGTTTTGGAAATCCAGCATCTCACGAAGTTCCTTCTTCGAGAGCAATCCGTTGTCCAGCAAGAATCTGCCGAGCTTCACCCCTTTCTTTTTGGCTTGGACGGCTATGTTCTCCACTTGAGACTGCGAGATGAGCCGTCTTTTGACCAAAAGATTGCCGAGCCTCTCCTCAAACTTGGTGGTACGGGCAAAGACGATCCACCCATCCTTAAAATAAACCTCCTTATGGCTATGCTCGTTTCGGACGATGGCCACCCCTGTTTCGAAGTTAGAGGATATAGCATAAAAGAGGCCCACCAATGGGAAATCAGCGAGACTCCCCTGATAGGAGACACTGCCCAGTATCCGTATCGTAGACTCGTAATCCGGCCGCATTTTGGCGGCCTCCTCCCATTCACTGATGGCCTTTTCAAACTCTTTATCGCGGAAGAATTTGGTTCCCTCGGAAAGATGCAGAAAAAAATCCGTGGCGGAAAAGTCAGAAGAATGAATGTTTCGAACATCTCCTTCTTTTTCTTGAGTACTCACCATAGCCTCCTCAGATGATGACGTATACTATGAGTCCAACTGCGCTTCGAGATGAAACACTGGATTGTGCCGGACTCCCCGAGGCATCTCGTAGCGTTCGGTCCCTTCACTCTTAGGAGACGTCATAGATAACGTCCTGATGATCATGAGTCCACGGGACACTTTGGCCTGGTACGCTTTCATCCTCTGCATATTCCCCGAGTGGTACCTTCCAATTGCCACCCAGGGATCTCGGTGCCTTTGCAGGTTGTATGTGAGTATCATAGCCCCGATGATTGCACACACCCTTGAATTCAACAGGTCTTCCTTTTGTAGTCCCAGAGGTTCACCCCATAGACGGTAGTTCACTTGGAAGAGACCGATGTCCACGTTGCCTGTCTTGACCCCCCTGAGCATCTTCAGTGCACATTCCCTTGATGTAAAATAATAGGCCTTCCCGTCGACATTTACCGCGTATGGCAGCATTTTGCTCTCGGCCCATGCCACAGCTGCCAGCAGGTCCACCGATATTCCCATCTGTGTGGATGCATAATCCAGTATGTCCTCGATCATTACCATTCTCTCTTGCATAATCGCCTCGAGAGGGGAACCCGCTAACATATCTGCAGAGGCAGGATCATTTCCCTCAATGCTCGGCAGCTCCACCCAAGGGGCTTCTGCGGCGTTTGATACCTGTGCGAACTCCATGTCCTCCAGGAGCGAACTCATCTGTGCAAGCACTGCCTTATACTTCGTCGCCATCCTCACCTTGGCTGGCCTCTCGTTTAGCAGCGGCAGTTGTTTAGTGGCAGTCGATAATTGACTGCTCTCCTTTTCCTCGACTTTTTGCTCCGTATCCTCTGTAAAGGGGGAGAACGCGTTAGGGATCATCTCCATTCGCATCGTCATCGAGTCATATGACGGCTCTATTGCAGGAGGCGTATACAATATGAATCCAGTTATGAAGAAGATGAGGCATGAGGCCGCGAGAAAGACCAAGAGATGTAATATATCTCGCTTGACGGTATAGGATGATATGTGTAAAGGGCTCATATCAACGTCTTGTAACAAGTACTCACCCTTCCCCTCATCGGCAGATAGGGTTGCATTGTCTTTACTTTATGCAGACATAACTATTTAGTATTTTGAATGCAAGAAACATGCCACTATTTTTTGCTTAACTATGTGAAATGTATAGTTTTTTGGGAGTAAATCTGATGATCCATTGACCTGTATGACAATTTTTGTCATTTTTTAGGCCTATTTCAGCGTTTTTTGCTCAAGCCAAAGGTAAATAGAGTGAAAAAGCCCCTCGTAAGGGGCTGAGATGCGATGTGTTAAGGTTGATAACTCAGATCTCTATGACATGACCTCATGTTTAAGTTGTGTCCCCTGATCGCTGTTTTCACACCCCTCATGCGGTCGTTGTTCTTTGCCCCCCTCTTTTACCTCGTGTCAGGAGCACGAGGTTTCGGGCATAGAGGATTGGCAGGAAAAAATATCCGAGGATAACGGGCAGCTTATCGACGTGGAATGCATAGATCAGCGCGATCATACTGCCCCAGAAGCTTAAATGCCAAAAGATGGCTGGTACGACCAGCTCTTTTCGCTTCTCGGAATAGAGCCACTGGACTACAAACCGAAGGCTGAACAGCAAATTACCCGTGAGGCCAAAAATGGTCCAAAAGAGAGAATCGTAATAGAGCCATGGTATGAACGCACCGAGCACGGGGCTAAAAAAACCAGCAGGGTCACTCATAGGTCATCTCCTTCCTTATTGTTTAGCGTTATCCTTAAAACGCGTTGTCTCTTTCTATCACAGTTGACCATTTCGGGCAACAGAAGCCCCGACCCATAATTCTTTAAAGAGCCTCTTGACAAACCACCATGGATTATCGGCCTTCATATTGATGGACAAACGTGGGAAGGATCTTAGGGATATGTGCAGAACTTTTGACCGGCGAAGAGGTCGACAATACGCACACGCACCTCAGTGCCAGCGACCTCCAGCAGGGCATAGGTAGGGGAATAGCCTTTCTTATCATCGTCCTTCAGGTATCCAGGGTTCACCCAGATCACCCCTCCTGCCTCCTTCGCTTCGGGGATATGAGAGTGGCCGGACAGGACCAACCGGACCTCTTCCCTCGCCACTACCTCTTCGGGCTTGAGGTCGTTGGGGAGGTTGTTCTTGTGCGCCTCAGGGGTGTGGGTGAGCAGCACCCGCACCCCCTCCCACTCCTCAATGAGACGATTGGGTATCCCCGGCTCCTGATAGTAGGTACTGAAGACGCCGGGCACCTGGATGATCCTGGCCCCTTTGTGGTCGACGAGGGTCTTGACGTCGTCGTAGTCATCCCCCAGATGCACGATGATTGCCACCCCCGCCTCGTTCATGGCCGTGACCGCGCGGCGAAGGTTCTCCACGTGGCCGTGGCTATCGCTCACTACACCGATCTTCATAATCTCCCTCTCCAGCCAGGATCGCAGGTAGCGTCCTGAGGTCTCTGATGACATCTGGACCCGACCGGTCTCCCCCCCGGCTGAGATGAAAGGCAGCTATGCCCATACCCCGTGGGGTCTGGTAGTCAAACTCCCAGTGGTCTCCAACGTGAATGAGATCGTGGGGGCACACACCCAAGAGCTCGCATATCCGCTGGTAAAACGCAGGGCTCTTCTTCACCAGGCCGAAATCAGAGGTAGCGGAGACGACCAGATCAAAATAGCCTGCCAATCCTCCCTGGTTCATCTCCGCGTCGATGAACTCACGGGCGGCATTGGACAGTATGATAAGCGAATACCGTTCCCGCAGCTTACTCAGCACCTCGTGTACTTCTGGGTAGACCCGCACCTGAGGGGTGTACCGTTCCAGTAGATCTTTCCACTCCCCGGGGAGATCGAGGTGTCTGAACCAGTACGCTATATCATACCACTGCAGGGCCCCATCCCCCACCTTCCGGTACTCCTGTAAGACCAGTTCACGGGCCTGAGCTAGGTCCAACCCCTTTTTCTGGGCGTAGAGCGCGGGAATGCCCTGGTGCCAAACCTGGTCGGTGAAGGCCAAATCGACCAGGGTACCATCCAGGTCGAAAGAGAGGTACTGTTTCACTTTCGTTTCTGAACTCATTACTACCTCCGGTCATCTCTTGTTCTACGCTCTCGCCGTCTCCCGTTTCAATCCCTCAATCGAATTCGAGGATCCGCCCATCCGTAAAGGAGATCGGTCAGGAGGTTGACCAGCACATAGCTAAGGGTGATGAAGAGGATACATCCTTGGACCAGGGGATAGTCCCTCGCCTCGATGGCGTTGATCAGCAGGGTCCCTATCCCGGGCCAGGAAAAGACGTTCTCAGTGATAATGGCCCCCGACAGGAGGGCCCCGAACTGTAAACCCATAATTGTGATGACTGGGATGAGGGCATTGCGCAAAGCATGCTTCAGGATCACCTTCCACTCCGGCAAACCCTTGGCCCTGGCCACGGTAAGATAGTCCTCCCCCAGTCGCTCCAAGAGGCTGGCGCGTGTCATTCGAGAGAGAATAGCCGCCAGGGCGGTCCCCAGCGTAATGGCCGGTAATACCAAACTACCCACCCCTCCTCTGCCCGAGACCGGGAACCAACCGAGTTGAATGGAGAAGAGGATGATAAGCAAAGGTCCCAGCCAAAAATTGGGCATGGAGACCCCCAGCAGCGAGAAGAGGACAGAGGCATTGTCCACCGCTGTGCCTTCCCGCAGGGCAGCGACGATCCCCAAGGGGATAGCGATCAGCCCCGCCACCAGAAAGGCGGCCAAGGCCAGTTCCACGGTGGCAGGGGCCCGCTCGGCGATCACCTGCATCACCGGCCGGCGATAAAAATAGGAGTCCCCCAGATCCCCCTGGAAGACCCCCGTGATAAATCGCCCATATTGAATGTGCACGGGGAGGTTCAGCCCCAGCTCCTCCCTGAGTTGCTCTTTATCCGCCTGTTGGGCCGTCTCACCCAACATCACCTCCACCGGGTCTCCTGGTATCATATGGAGGAAGAAAAAGACGAGGGTCACCGCACCCAAGACGGTGGGGATTAACATGGCCAATCTCCGCAAGAAAAAGCCGCTCAATCCCACCCCGCTACCATACCGGCGAGCTTCTCCTGGAAGGCCACCCGCTTGAGCCACCAGGGGAGTTCGCCGTAGACTCGTTGTTCGGGCGGGTGAAACTTCACGATCTTATAGATACGATAACCCTTGGCCACCTCGATAACCGGAGTAATCTCTCCCTCTTGGAAGGCGGATACGATCTCGGCGAGATCCCAGCCATCCTGGACATAGAACCGCGCAGGGGTCCCCCCCGAGAACTCCGCAGCCACCTGGGCGAAGTCCTCGCCCGCCATGAGCCGTTGGTGGGCCTCCTGAACGGCCTGCAAGGCCTCCTCGCGGGTCTGCGGACCGTCCTTGGGATGGACATAGCGGGAGATCACCTGCAGGTCAACGCTGAGGGGCAACAGTACTATGTCATCGGGGGAGGGGAGGGCCTTTTGATAGAGTTCCTCGGTTATACGCTCAAAGGCAGCCACCTCCTCTCCTAATTGCCTCCGCAGACCATTCTCATCCATTCCCAAACTATCAAGGAGGGCCTGATACTCTTCCAGAGAGAAAAACTGTTTTTTCAGAGAGCGCCAGAGGAGATCGGCGTCGTCAGTCTCCGGGGTGGAGGGGGACGGGTTGATTTCTCCAGTTTGCCCTGCTTGCACTTGGGGGGGGGAGGCGCGCTTGTGGTGCAGGGAATGTTTAACCTGCTTGATATACTTTTCATCTTTATCCATCATCCCCTGATATGAGAAATACGAGAAGCCGTCGACCCCTATTTCCTTGAGCCCCGTTACCTCCTGCCTGATCTGGGTCGGGTCCTTGATCCAGGCCCCCA
>CAZFIR010000208.1:0-3920 GCA_964519535.1 uncultured Thermodesulfobacteriota bacterium
TAAACGAACCGACCCCCTGTTGATTTGTAGTATAATGACTACGCAACCAATCAAAATTCTACATTGAAATAGTCACCGTACTATTGCCCCTTTTTTGTTGTTGGTAAGGTCCCTTCCATCTAACTATCACAATTTATTTTAGGCGATTATATACTTGGCAAACCAAGAATTATTCAAATTTATAAATTTCTTTATCTTTTTATTTTTTAATGCCTCTATTTTTTATTTTTTTGCTAAGTTCAATATTTTCTTCCCACAAGCGTTCTATTTCCTCCCGTTTTTTCTTGTTATCATCCCACAATGCGATAACAGCCATAATTAAGATACCGATAATGATGCCATGCCATTTCTGAGGTTCATTTATATAGTCGTATAAGAATGCACCACCAAATAGTACGACAAGAACAATTATAAATATTCGCCCCCTTCTTTCAGCTCTCTTGTCTTGCATTTTGTCTGCTCTTCTTTTTTTTGTTTTTAGGGGGTTTAGATAATGGTGGAACTATTAATAAACCAGCTACAATTTTCCTAAATGTCAATTCATCAATTTTTGATTGTTGTATATTTTTCTTTCTTTTTTCTTGCATTATTTGGTTCCGGGCAATGGAAGCTTCATTTGTGGAGGTAATGGTGGTTTAATAATTGTTAATGGATAACCCATTACATCTCCGTTAAGAGCCAATAAATTCATCCCTCCCTTTTTCCCTTCATCAAATGTATAAAATGCGTCAACATTATAAACAATTGCTGCTGCTAGATGTTGTGCATCTAGGTCTGTCATTTCCCTGTTTGGTAGCTTCCCTGCACCGATATTATAATACTCCCCTAATCTACCAGCTAAGTCAGATATAGGATAATCCACATCAACCCAATGAACAAATTTATGTTTTAAAAAATCAGTAAATTTTTTATCGGCTTCTTCCCCAATTTTAGTTTTGAAAATTTCCTGCCTTATTGCTGCACAAACCATCATTGCCATTTCGCCCTTTTCTATTTTTTTACTGCCCAATACACCCCTTCCATTTCATTATTTGATCTCGGTTCATTTTGGAGCCAAGCTATAAATATATTGGTGTCCCAATATACTAAATCAACTTTTTTGCTCATTTCTTATCTTTCTTACATAATCCTCGGATGCCATGCCTTCTGTAAGATTTGGTACGATACCCAATAAATCATCAAATGTTGGTAGTTCATCTTCTAATGGCAAAATATCCATATCTTTAACAACAATTTGATAAGGAAATCTAGACATCTTTTTATAATGAAGAACACCATGGACCTCTATAAAACGACCAACCGCCTTTATTGCTGTTTCTTTTAAATCTTCTGGGAAATGGCAAGTTACTTTAGAGGGGCCAATTGGTGGATAGATTCTGAACACATTTTGACCACCATGAATGTTAATATACTCTAAATCTCCCCTAATAAAACCAACATAAGTAATATCCTTTGCTAACGCAACATTTATGCTGTTTTTAAACTGAGCGTTGATTTCTACCCCTCTACCATTTACATGAAAATTGATAGACTCCACTTGTTTCTCTATTAAATCAGTAATTGCGACCATATCTTCTATTAATCCGTACTCAAAATCTTGTTTTTCAAAAGTCCCCTCTCGAACGGAATTATACATATCAAATACTTTTGTTGTTACTTCCAGACCATAATCTTTTTTGGGATCTTCGGGGATCGGCTCCATAACTAAATTAGCAGGACTTGCATAACTCATGTCAACAATTCGCAAATAAAAAGATGGTCTCCCACTTTTTGTGACTATTTTATCCATGCGGTTTATATTTTTTACAAAATTAGATACGGCGGTCATAAGCGCATTAACACGAACATATCCCTGATCCTTGGGCAACCCATTTATTGTAATTTTAATTTGGCTTTTATCCATGGCATTACCCTCAATCTTTTTTAGCTTTTCGCTATGGTTGACGAGTCCCGGTAAAATAGCCGCCTACCACCAGATTCCTCAATAATTCTTGTTAGACGAAGATGATTTTCTTCCATTCTATTATTCCACCTAAAATTAAACTCATTTAAATATCTTTCAATATGGGTTTCACTAATATGATGGAACGTCCCCAATATACCACGTTTCAATAAGGAAAAATAAGATTCGGCAAAATTGGTATGTATAATGCCACGAACGTATTCTCTGGTTCCGTGAGTAACAACAGAGTGACTCGCCACATACTTTTCCAACCCATTATAAGAAGGAAATTCATCAGTCATAACATGTGCCGTATCTGCAACATTTTTTCTTATCAAAGTTTTAAGCGTTTTAGATTTAACATCATCAACCTTAAAAGACAAGGCTTTCCCATTACGTTGGATTAATGCAAAAACTTTGGTTTTATTCTTTGCCCCCCGCCCCCTTTTCCCCCTAGCTCTTCCTCCAATATATGTTTCGTCCGCCTCAACTATCCCTTGGAGCTTATCAGAAAGGGGGTGCTGAGGCATTGCCAAACGAACACGATGAGCCATAAACCATGCACTTTTATAGGTAATACCAAGCATCTGATGTAACTGATTAGCAGAAATGCCCTTTTTACTAGAACATACTAAATAGATCGCCATAAGCCATTTAGCGAGGGGAATATGGCTACCCTCAAAGATAGTTCCAACAGTCACGGTAAACTGCTTCCTGCAATGTCCACATTTCCACAGACCAGGACGAGTAGATTTCCCTTTAAGTTCATAGACTTTATCACTCCCATTGCAGTGAGGGCAAATTGGTCCATCGGGCCATCTAATACTTTCAAGATATTCCCTTGCCTTGTTTTCATCGTGGAAAATCTGATTGGTAATTGTAATGTTTTTCATGGCTTGACTCTCCTATGATTTTCTATCTATGATTATATCATAGGATTTGGGTTTGTCAAGTATATAATCGCCTTATTTTATACGCCCTGTGGCATTCTGCCTCTAGGGCATATAAAAAGTTATGGGTTAGGAAACAACAAGGCGGTATTAGGTAAGGCAATCACTTATTGATAAAATGTATTATAATGAACTCATGAGGCTCCAAGGCAATCACCGTATGAGGGGTTTCTCCTTGGAAATAGCACAGGTCACCCTCATTGAGTTCATATTCCTCATTACCATACTTCACTATACTTTTGCCTTTGGTTACGTAGGCAAGCTCAGATCCTCTGTTTGTATGCCTGCTGATAAATTCCCCTTTTTCAGCCTTTCCAAAGCTAATGGCGATATTCTCATCTATGAAACCCCGTGGAGCAAGGAGCCTTAATTGAAGCTTTTCGCTTGCAATAACAGGTTGTTTATTAGCTTTGATATGAACAACCTCTTTTGCCTTTTGATCGAAAAAGGACAAAATCGGATAATTAAGATGAGAGGCTATATCATTCAAGAGAGTTACTGATGGACTTACTTTACCGGTCTCAATCCTATAGATGGTTAAGTAGCTCACCCCCACTTTTTCAGCGAGCTGCTTCATCGAAAATCCTGAGCGCTTTCGTAACTCTCGAATTCTATTGCCTATGTCCAAAATGTGTATATTTATCAAAATTTTTAAAAAGTCAATTTATTTGTTCAAAATATGGTACTTAAGTTTGAATCTGCGTTTTTTGAGGTGTGGGTAAGAATGCTTTATTAGATTCCATGAAACTTCTTAAGCGAGACCCTTTTCGGAAGGGGAATAAAGTTTTCATTTGTTCAAGCTGATTTTACAAATTATAAACAAGAACCTTGACTTTTTTAAAAATCTGATATAAGAGAGGGAGCATTAAACCCTTGCAATTTGAACACTCCACTGTCTGCTGTTACGTAATGTGATTGTGCTAATTGACAAAAGAGACAAGGATAACCTTGGGTAGGAGACTGTGACGGTGAAAGCTGATAATCAGGTAAAATTACGGATTGACCACCTCTCACTGAGATTTGGCGGC
>CAZFIR010000209.1:0-5216 GCA_964519535.1 uncultured Thermodesulfobacteriota bacterium
GGCTAAATTGGGACTTTACCCATAATTATATACAAAGATACGCTGGTCGCCTACAGGCCTGAAAAAGAGTTCTGGCGGCAGAACACATAAAGCTCATTTTCTTTTGCTAGATTAGATTTGATTGACATTCCTGGGAAGAAGGTAATACAGTGAGAGATCGAGATAAGGAGGAATGTTAATAGACGACGGCAGAGGAAAACACAACAGGGAACAAGCTGGATTATGGGAATTGGCAAAGCAGTTTCGGTTTGTGGCATTGCATAAAGAGAAAGGAGGTGAATGCGTACGTAAAGCAGTGGGCGGTAGGACGCCGATTTCAAAGAAGATAACTGTTACCAGAGGGCTTGTCAGATTTAATTTTGACAAACAGACGTGCAACAATAAGGAGGGATAAAATGAGGAAGAAGAAATTTTTAGGATGGCTGGGGTTGTCCTTTTTTCTCCTGGCGGTATGCCTGATGTCCTTCGGCGGGGTTTCCGCAGCGGAAAGGACGGAGATCCGTGTGGGAGCAATCAATTCTATAACGGGCATGAATGCTATGACCGGTGCAGAGGTCAAATGGGCCTACGAGCAGGCGGTCGCCGATGTCAACAAGAAGGGCGGTGTCTACGTCAAAGAGCTGGGCAAGAAGCTGCCCATAAAGCTCATCTTTGCGGATGACAAGAGCACGGCCGATCAGGCGGCGGCGGCAATGGAAAGGCTGATTAAACTCGACAAGATCGACTTGGCCATATCCACCAATGTTACTCCACTCAACATTGCTGCCGGCACGGTCTGCGAAAAGTATAAAGTATATTTCCAAATCACTTGCAGCTGGCTGGATTTCATCGAGAAAGAGAATTTCAAATGGGTCTCGGACCTGTTTACGAGCGCACCCGAGGCAGCTCGAACTCCGTTCATCATCTGGGAAGAGCAACTGTCAAAAGACCAGAGGCCGAAAAGGCCGGCCCTGATGATGGAGGACAACCAGGATGGTCAGGGCTTTGGAATGGGATTCAAGAGCTTCGCAGAGGAATACGGCTATAAGTTTGCCGTTGATGAGCCCTATGCCCCTGGTTCCAAGGACTTCTCTTCCCACATCTTGAAGTGGAAAGCGGCAAAGGTGGATGCCTTACTCTGGCTGGGGTCTCCTACCGACGGGATTACTCTCCTGCGCCAGATGAAGGAGCAGGGTCTGGTACTGCCCTATATACACGGATGGAAAGGGTTCTGGCCCACGGAGTTTCTGGAGGGTATGGGAAAGGAAGCCGTCAACTACATCATTCATGACGGCTTCTGGACTGAGAAATTCCCCGTTCCGGGTGCAAAGGAGCTTCAAGAGCGGTATATAAAGCAGTTCAACAAGGATTCTGTCAGCATTGGGCTTTATTATGCCAATCCCCAGATCCTCGCTATGGCAATCGAGAAGGCCGGGTCCTTTGAGTCCGCAAAAGTCAGGGATGCGGTCTTCGGAGGCGAATTCAAGGGAACGATGATGGGCGATGTCAAATACAACGAGAAAGGTTTGTGCTTCAAACCGTTGATCGCCATGCAGTGGTGGAACGGCGAACGTATGCCTATTTATCCAGCCTTGCCGAGTGTATGGAAGCTCAAGCTGAGACCGGTCAAATAAACAGTCGGGAAAGCGAAGAGCGGACCTGCATGCTCATTGGGTAAGATCAAGGTTACCCTTCACCATCCTCCCTAAAAAAATGAGGAGGATTGAGGGGTAACCTTTTCAGTATGTGATGCCTGTTTTCTGCCAACTGATTGCCTAAAAGGGGCAGTAAATACACTGAACATTCCCAATTTCACCCCTTTCTGCCCAGCTGTACCGACCCTTTGCCGGCATCCGTGATAGACACAGTATTTGAGGCGTTGAGTCAGCCGTCTCTGGAATGATAAGGAACTCCTAGGGTTAAACGTGCAGGTCACTGAAAAATTTTAAAGAGATTTAATTGCTATGCAACACTAAGAATAGGGAGAAAGACAAATGAAAAAAAAGAGTAAAATGAAGACTACTGAATCTTTGTGTGGTTTGGAAAACGCAGATATACGAAACGTCATTAAGGCCATGGGGTACTCTGATGATGATTTAACAACACAAAGACCTGCAATAGGTATTGCGAACTCATGGAACACACTTATACCGGGACATGTTAGCTTTAATCAACTCAGTGAACAGGTCAAAAAAGGAATTCACCGTGCCGGAGGTACGGTGTACGAGTTTGGTGTCATTGGATTATGTGATGCTATTGCAAAAGAGAATTTTAATTACGTATTACCTTCAAGAGAAGTAATATGCGATTCTGTCGAGATAATGGCCGGGGCTAACCCTTTGGATGGCATTATCTTATTGGCTTCCTGTGACAAAATCGTGCCGGGAATGTTAATGGCTGCTGCCAGGCTTGATATACCGGCCATCCTGGTAAACAGCGGTCCGATGCTGGGGGGGATGGAATTTGGCGGTCGCAAATCTGATGCGACGTCCGTTTCAGAGGCATTGGGAATGTATAAGACCGGCAAGATTTCATTGGAAGAATATAAGACTATTGAAGATCTATCCTGTCCCACGTGCGGTTCCTGTTCTTTTATGGGCACAGCCAACACGATGTGCTGCCTGGCGGAAGCCATGGGTATGAGCCTGACTGATGGCGCGGCTATACCCGCTGTTTATGCAGATAGATTGAGATTGGCCGAGCAATCAGGAGAAGCAATATGCAATCTGGTCAAACAGGGTATCCCTGCCAGGGACATCATCAATAAAAAATCTTTGGAGAATACAGTTAAGGTTTGTTTGGCAATTGGGGGATCAACCAACGCAGTGCTTCATTTGTGCGCCTTAGCCTATGAAGCCGAAGCAGATATCAACATCATGAATGCCTTTGATGAGTTCAGTAAAAATACGCCGACTATTGCAAAAGTCTATCCTGCTGCAAAGTGGGACATGGAGGATCTGTGGAGGGCTGGCGGGATCCCTCGTGTCATGGATCGGCTTCGATCCATACTTCATATGGACGCGATGACCTGTACAGGAAAATCGATGAAGGAAAACATTGATACCTTTCACTATAGATTTCCGGAAAGGAATGAGGTTATCACGACCATGGATCAACCATTCGCTACTTCTGGCGGATTGGCCGTGCTCAGAGGGAATCTTGCACCTAAAACAGGGATCAGCAAACCCGCTGCAATAGATCCAAGGGTAAGACAGTTCACAGGAACTGCGATGGTCTTTGATTCTGATGAAAAAGCTGTACAGGCAATTTTAGATGGAAAAATCAAAGAGGGAAATGTTGTTGTCATTAGATATGAGGGACCGAAGGGTGGGCCGGGAATGATCGAAATGTACAGGGCGCTGAAATATCTCTATGGCATGGGTTTGAGTACATCCACTGCCGTAGTAACTGATGGCCGCTTCTCCGGCACGAATAACGGATGCTTTGTCGGACATATTTCCCCGGAGGCTGCTGAGGGGGGTCCGATTGCGATCGTTGAAAATGGAGATAAAATTAGCATCGACGTGATACATGGTTCCATTCACTTGCATGTTTCAGACGATGAAATCACAAGACGCTTAAAAAACTGGGAAAAGCCTGAATCTAAGGTTAAGCAAGGGTATTTGAGCCTCTACTCAAGATTGGCATCATCTGCCGATGAGGGGGCAATTATCAAGCATCGGTTTTAGCTTAGTGCAAGGAATATTTTTATTGCTCAGAGGAATTCCCTTGCACGGATGGGGACAGTCAGCGTTCGACTTTTCCCGGGATCGAAGTAAAAAGCGGGCACCTACGTTTCTCGGAGACTACGAGGGTACATGCATGCACGACTATTGCGACTAAGATAAGCTGTCCTCCCAGGAAGAAGTAATCGCAGTGTGCTTCTGGAGAAGCATCTGGCTCAGATGCGGAAAATATGAAATGTTATAGATAAACAATCAAATGGCAAATAATTTTGTGAAACGTGCAATTTTGACAATTAATTCGATATATCAGGGGGGAAAAGGGCAAAAAAAAAGAGGGCTTCGACATTGAACACCCAAGAGAATAACTAATATGAGGTATAAAAACGGAAAATCATAAGAAGGCATACGGCATAAGTCAAGGCAGGAAGGCATTGTGCGTTTTTGCACATATCTCTTGACCTTGATAAGCAGATTGTCTTATACTGTACGTCATACTATTTAAAAGGGCCTCACTCACGCTATACGTAAATTTAAAAAAATGGTTAAAAAGGAGGTAACTGAGTTATGGCAGACTATACGGCACTAAAGACAAAGATAGACGAACTGGCAGAAAGAGAGTGGGATGTGCCAGGGCTTGAGGCCAGAATTAAAAAACTGGTTAAAGAGGGGATCCCTAAAAAGACACTTGACCCGAAAAAGATGCTGGCCAACAAAGAGCAGATACTCGATCGCGTTCAGCTGCGGGCCGAGGAATATAACTTTATTCTCAAGAATTGTGCGCAGGGCACAGCGCTTGCCCTGCTGGAAGAATTCGGTCTGGGCAATATGGAGATCATTAAGGCCTTAACCACATTTCCCGGCATCGGCGGTACCGGCGAGATATGTGGTGGCATAACCGGAAGCCTGATTGCCTTTGGACTCTATTTTGGCAGTGACAACCCGCTGGATTATGAAGCGAAAGGTCAAACTATACAGACTGCCCAGAAATATATGGCCCTTTTCGAAGAGACAATAGGTCATAGGCATTGCGCTAACATAATAGAAACAGTGACAATTGGATATCGACTGAACCCCGGGGAAAGCGAGGAGGCCATGATGACCTTCGCGGCCGAGAAGGGTTTCGAGAAGTGTGGTCTGGTTCCGGGGATGGGTGTCAGGCTTGCCGCTGAGATTATTATCGATAGCATGAAGTGACGCAATAGCCATTGCAATCCTGCACTTTTTCCCCCTAGCCAAGGCTTTTTATCACAGAGTACAAGCAATTCCCGTCCTTCTCAGGCTGGGGTGAATCGACACCGCCTGTGGGGGCTTTTAGAAAGATCTCGCCAGCCCATGTTTGGGCATATAGGTACCCCCAAAAACGGAAAAACACCTTGCATTTTGCCATGCAGTTATGTATCGTACAGCAGAATATTTTGCATCAATAATTTCGTTGCAAAGGGTTTTGTCAACTATTTGTCAAAGGAGGGCAGAGCAATGGCAGGGAAATTGGCGAAATTGTTATCGGATTTGAAGGAACCAGAGGCCTTAGCGTTCGTTGACAAGGCCCTG
>CAZFIR010000210.1:0-4592 GCA_964519535.1 uncultured Thermodesulfobacteriota bacterium
ACCTTTTATTCCATTGACTACGCAGTCAGCCGGGATTTCTTTTTCCAATTGGTTAGTTATGGGGTGATTTTTTTTCTCATTGCTCAGATTGTTTCTCCTAAAGAACAGCGATGGATCACCTTGGCAGTCGTTATCCTGGGCATCGCAACCTCTCTCTATGGTCTCTATCAATATTTCTGGGGTTTTCATGATCTCATCGGCAAGATAGGAGAAACGGAGCTTTTTTATCCATCCCCGCTCAAAGAGGAGATCATCGGGCGTCTGGAGGGGGGACGGGTATTTGCCACCTTCCTGTTGCCCAGCCATTGTGCCGCCTTTTTGGGGATGACCATTCCCGTGAGCACGGTTTTTGTCCTTACCAACAAAGGGTGGCTACGATACCTTTTCGGGTTAGCCGTGGCAGCGCAGGTCTTCGTCCTTTATCTGACCAAATCATTCAGCGGGTGGCTTTCTCTAATTCTCGCCTGTGGGTGTTTTGCCTTCATATATTTGGGTTATATAAAGAGGGTGAAGACGCGATATCTAATTGTTTCCTGTGGCGGTCTGGTTTTGGTATTGATTTTGATCTTTGCCGGGCTGAGCCTTACCAGGCCGGATAACCCCCTTGCCTCTATCAGCAACAACCCCATGGTACTCAGGGCCTTGAACTGGGGAACCACCATTGAAATAATCGGTGATAATCCCTTGATAGGGAAGGGGCTTGATACCTTTGGCCTCATCTATCCTTCTTGCCAAAAACCAGGCTTGAATATCGTCCACCACTCCCACAACACCTACCTCCAATTGGGGGTGGAGATGGGGATTATCGGCACAGTAGTTTTCTTATGGTTTGCCTGCTGGTGGCTTTGGCGCACGCTATACGTCTTTCGAGAATCAAAAGATAAGTCATCAATCTGGACGGGTTCCCTGATGGTGGCAGGTTTGGCCTTTTTCCTCCATCATGCCTTGGATTTCGAGTTCTACCTCCCCGGCGTTACCCTGCCGGGCTTTGCCGTTCTGGCCTTGGCAGTTGGCGCTCAGAAGAAGGATAAACCTTATAGAGTTAAAGTGAAAAAGAAAAGGAAGACAATCTATACCTTCTTGGGATTTGTGGCGGCAATGGCGGCCTCGTTCCTCTTGCTCTTCCCCTTTTACGGGCAGATGCATTTTCAGAGGGCAAAGAATCTTCTCGAATCAGGACCCTCCTTCTCAGAAGCGGCTGCAGCTGAGCTCCAAAAGGCCATACGCCTTGATCCCCACAACAGCCAATACCATCACCGGTATGGGGTGTTACTCGTTCAGAGGCTCTCCCGCCGGCAGGATGGGATCGCTGAGGTGCAGGAGGCCATACGACTGAGCCCTTGGCGCCACTACTACCATTTTGATTTAGGTATGATATACTTAGTCTCCGGGGAGGGGGTGAAGGGGCTGGAGGAGATCAAAAAGGCTTCCCAGCTCTATCCCCTGAATGAAGACTACCATCAATGGTTGCGGACCATCTATCTCCAGATGGGTGACAAGGACTTGGTCTCCCAGGAGGAGCAGTGGATAGAGCGGATACAGAGAGGGGAAGTGGATTGAAGGCGGTCTCCGTAGTTATTCCCATCTTCAATGAAGAGGAGAACATCTCCCCTCTGTTTCAAGAGTTAAAGGCCGTCATGGAGGGGATGGGGTTGGAATATGAAGTCATCTTCGTTGATGACGGCAGCGATGACGCCAGTAATGAGGTCGTGCAGAGATTTGCCCAAGATGATAAACGGATTAAGGTCATCCAGTTTCGCAAAAACTTTGGCCAGACTGCTGCCATTGCTGCCGGGGTTGAGCATGCTCAAGGGGAGATCATCGTCACTATGGATGGCGATGGGCAGAACGATCCCCGAGATATCCCCCGGCTCCTGGAGCGTCTGGAGAAAGGTTACGATGTGGTCAGTGGCTGGAGGAGGAACAGAAAAGATCCCCTTCTCAACAAGAGATTTCCCTCTGCCATGGCCAACAGATTGATCTCCTGGTTGACCAGGGTCAGGCTGCACGACTACGGATGCACCCTTAAGGCATACCGAAGGGATATCTTGAAGGATGTGCGGCTCTACGGGGAGATGCACCGCTTCATCCCTGCCTATGCCTCCTGGGTAGGGGCAAGCATTACAGAGATAGAAGTAGCCCATCACCCTCGCAGGCATGGAAGATCAAAATACGGCCTCTCCCGGACAACCAGCATCATCCTGGACCTCATAACCATCATATTTTTACAGCGCTATTCCACCAAGCCCATTCGTCTTTTCGGTGGGGCAGGAATGATCTTATTCGTCCTGGGGGTCTTAACAGGGCTGTTTGTCCTTTTTCGGAGGCTCATTTGGGGAGGAGTTTGGATCAGCCCCATGATCTTGATCTCCTTTTTCTTCATCATCATGGCGGTTATGTTTATTTTGTTGGGGCTCATCGCAGAGATCATCATTCGTACCTACCACGAGTCCCAGGGGAAGCCGATCTATGTCGTTAAGTCTATGATGAATTTTGAATAAGCGGGCTTTTTAGAATTTTACAATATGACAAAACGTAAAGGCAAAAAGATTTCGGAGTTAAAGGTACCCAAATGGATTTTGGGGGCCGTAATTGTGTCTTTAATGTATGCTGTCATTTTTTTTATCGCCTATGATATGGGGAAACGAACCACACAATTAAAGTATTTGGGAGTAAAGGCAAAAGAGATCAAGAGAGCAACACAGAAGCCGATTGAGGTCCCCCCTTTTGTGCCGCCTCAAAAAGGTACGTCACCATCCAAGGTTTCATTTCACCTTTGACAATGAGGAAATCCTAAAGCCCCTCCGAAAGAGGGAGAAGCTGGATCAGCTTATTGCTGGGGAGAACACAGATATGGAGGTATTTCTCCGATTGATGAAGTGGGTTAGATCTCAGTGGTCTCCTGGCAGGCCTGATCCGTATCCACCGATTGATGCGACAGTCATATTGGATAAAATAAGAAAGGGAGAGACAGGTGGGTTTTGCGCCCAATACTGTTATGTATTGGTACAATGTTTGCAGAGTTTGGGATACAAGGCCAGGTATGTGACGGTTAAGGGACATGAGGTGACAGAGGTCTGGTCGCCATGGCTTTCAAAGTGGGTCATGTTGGATCCACTGTATGAGCTTTATGTAACAAAAGGAACTACTCCCCTTTCCGTTCTTGAGATTCACAATAGGATCATACAGGGTGAACATGATCTGGAGGTACATGCCAAAAAGGACCCTGGAGACCTGAGTGAGTATATTTCCCGATATGAAAAGTTCGCTGTTTGGTGCAAGAACGATCATGTTTTTTTATCTATTAATTTTTTTGATATCGAACGATATAAAATATACTTTCTTGATAATCCGGAGGAACGGATGTATGTACCTGCAGGAAGTCTCTATACATTTTTCCCTGAGGACTTATATTTTAACCCCTTACAGAGATGAAGAGAGCTATTCTTCAACAATAGGATTATGTGCGGTATTTGCGGTTTTTCTTTCACCGATGAGAGGTTGGTTGACCTCGATATCCTGAAAAAGATGACTAAGACCCTGCAACACAGAGGGCCTGATGATGAGGGATACTATACTGATGCTGGAATTGCCCTGGGGCATCGGAGGTTGAGCATTATCGATCTCGATACCGGGAAGCAGCCAATCCACAACGAAGATAAGACTGTCTACGTGGTATTTAATGGAGAGATATATAACTTTCTAGAGCTCAAAAGGGAGTTAGAGGAGAAGGGGCACAGCTTCTACACCAAGACGGATACAGAGGTGTTGGTCCATCTTTATGAAGAGATTGGAGAAAGGTGTCTGGAGCGGCTTAACGGGATGTTCGCCTTTGCCATCTGGGATGGGAAGAAGAGAAAGTTATTTCTCGCCAGGGACAGGATAGGCATAAAGCCCCTTTTTTATGCCTATAACGGTACAGCGTTTGCTTTTGCCTCCGAGCCCAAGGCACTCTTACAACTCCCCTGGGTAGAGGGGAGGCTTGACCCCCAAGGGCTGAGCCACTATTTGAGTTACGATTTTATCCCCGCCCCATATTCCATCTACGCGGATATAAGGAAGTTACCACCAGGGCACCAGGTCGTTTATCAGAATGGAGACCTCCGTTGTGAACGCTATTGGGACCTTGATCTGACCGATCGTGTCGAGGGGGATTTGGATGAAGGAGAAATCTGCGAGCTAATCTGGGCTGAATTCTGTCGAGGCGTTAAGATGCGCCTAATCAGCGATGTTCCGTTAGGGGTGTTGCTGAGTGGGGGAATTGATTCTACCTCGGTCCTCGCTGCCCTCAGATACGAGGGTGTGGATGATATCAAGACCTTTTCCATCGGATTTGATGACCCCTCCTTCGATGAGTCCAAGTATTTTCGCTGGGCGGCCTCCTTCTTCGAGACAGAGCATCACGAGGAGATCCTCGCCCCTCACAATCTCATCGATATTATCCCCCAGGTCGCCTCCATCCTCGACGAGCCGTTGGCCGATGCCTCTATTATGCCCTCCTTTCTCCTCAGCCGTTTTTCCAAAGTAAATTTATAGGTAGAGTTATGTTGTGATGTAGTGTATGTGATTTTTTTATGGTATGCCTTATATTT
>CAZFIR010000211.1:0-6439 GCA_964519535.1 uncultured Thermodesulfobacteriota bacterium
AAGGCCTTTGACAAGGCATGGGAGGAAGCAACTGGCCAGGCATTACCGGATTGGTTGAAACAGAGAACTTCAAAAAAGAAAGCAAGTAAGGGGGAGCAATGACCATCAAAATGAAATGTTCCAACGGCCATCTTAATGAAATCGATGTCGAGGAACTAACCCGCAAAAATATTGTTCCTATTGTTAAAGTAAGTAAGGTACAAACGGATCCTACTCCTGAGACGCTGGTTACGAATTGTAAGGTTTGCGGTGCCCAAATCGTCATCCGCAAAGAACAGTTGCGAGCATACATGAAGGACTGATTATGAAAGATAAAATCATCCCCAGTTCTGCACTTACCGATGAGGAAAAATTCTGGCTGGAGCAAGGCAAGAAATACGTTGATAAATCCATTGATGTCATTGAATCGGCAGGTAAGCAGATCATGGCCACTTTGACCACGGTCAATGGCATCTATCTGGCTGCTATTACCTTTTCAGACCTCATGAAAACAAGTCTAGGTATTTGGTATAAAATTCTGTTTCTTGCTCCCTTCATATTTTGGCTGGTCGCCATCTTCTTCGTGGTGCGTGTTTTTAAGACCCAAAAGTACCACGTTGTGCTCATCTCTCCCGACTCAATAAGAGCATTTTATGGCAAAGTCGTCTCCCACAAGCAAAGACAATTGGATCGCAGCTTTGCATTTCTTGTGGCAGGGATCATATGTGTTATTATAGCGATGGTTGTACGAGGGACGCTATTTTAGGAAAGGAGAAAAGCACTTCTATTACTCAGAAAATAAATCCTTATTACTTCCTCTCCCCACGGGGGAGAGGATAATGGTGAGGGGGGGTACCTTCCGAGATCATATCCACCCTCACCCCAACCCTCTCCCGCCAGCGGGAGAGGGGGAGTATATATACATTTTCGTGGATCGTGGGTAATAAACCAACCACTCATCCAAGAGCAGTCTTTACGACCTTTGGCGTTATCAAATGTCTCTTCCACCACCCTTTAGCCTCCTTGTCCAAACCCATGGCGAGACCGAGTAGCTCGGTGAAATAAAAGATAGGTACAGCTTTAGGTTCCTTCTGGCGTGTCTCCAGATTGGACTGACAGAGGGGACAGGCAGTGACAATCCCATAGGCGCCGGCCTTGTGCGCCCCATCCATGATCTCATTGACCAGGGGTTCGACCAACTCGGGTCGCAGCAGGGCATGCCCCCCACCGCAGCAATCCACCTTCCATGACCAATCCAAGACCTGGGCACCAGTAAGCCCTATTAACTTATCCATAATCATCGGATTTTCAGGGTCATCAAAATGGGTTATCTCAGGCGGCCTCACCAGATAACAACCGTAATAGCAGACGATCTTTAACCCCTTCAGTTTATTGACAACCGCTCCCCTAACCTTTTTCTTTATCGTCGCTTGTGAGAAAATGGTCAGCGGATGATAGACCTTGACAGTGCCCCGGTATTGTCTTCCCAAAATTTCTTCTATCTCTTTCCTCAAAGATACATCTTCAGCCATCCGTTTCTTGGCCTCCATCAAGCGGAGAAAACAGGCGGCGCAAGGTGCCGTTACATCCAGTTCCATCGCTTCCGCGATCATCAAGTTGCGAGCTGGCAGGGCAACAGCCAAGAGGGGATCTACTGCATGGGCTGAGGACGCACCGCAACAGTTCCAGTCAGGGATCTCGATGAGTTCCACACCGACCTTGGAGGCAACAGCCCTGAAGGAAAGGTCATACTCTCTGGCCGTGGACTCTAAGGAACAGCCTGGATAATATCCTATCTTCACCGCTCCTTCTCCAGGCGGGAAAAAAGCCTCTTCATGACATCGGTCCCCTTGATGCTACGCGGCAGGAGCTTCAGCTTGCCGCGGCGGAACATCGCCAGGCCAAACCGCATTTCATCCTTGTCGAATCGAAAGAGCCCACCGGTCTTCCGCTTCAGATCGAGGACCAACGAGAGCTCATGCACTCTCCCCCTTTTCCGTATCGCTTCGAGAAATACGCGGTTCAGAACGGGGCCCTGCTCCGTCACCGTCCCTTCCTCCTTCGCCATCCGGCGCAGGAGGTCCATCAATGTAACGATCTCTATCTCATGAGGGCAGCGTGTCGCACACGCCTCACAGGAAGCACATACCCAGAGTGTAGATGCCTTTAATACCTTTTCCCGCGCTCCGAGTTGCACGTACTTCAGAATCTCGTGAGGATGGAGGTCCATGGCGAAGGTAAGCGGACACCCCAGGGTACAGGTGAGACACTGATAACAGCGATAGATCTCGGGGACCTCATCCGTCACCTTACGGATAAATGCAAGATCCCTTTTCATATCTTGGGCTCCTGAACCTTCTCAAGCTCCTCTTCTCTAAACGCGGCAACGGGAATCTCTTCCTCTAAGTCTCTCCCCGGTTCATACGTGAAGAGTGCTTGTACCTGTGTGCTCACCGCCTTAAAGAGCCGAAACACCGGTACTTCCATGGGACACGCCTCCTCACACATCCCGCATTGCACGCACGAGGTGGCCATATGTGCCATACGGGTGACGTGAAAGAGGAGCATGTCCGAGGGCATCCTCGCCGCACCCCGCTTCTTTGCCAACCCCATATACCGGTCGGCCTCCATCTCGAACGTGGGAGACTTAAAAAAGCACTCCCTACAGTAACAAACGGGACATACCGTCATGCAATTGTGGCATCCAATGCAGGAAGAGAGGGCGGTGAGGAGCTTATCCGCCCCCCGGAGATGCTCCTGCTGATCTTTAAATACCCTCTGCTCGCTCTCCTTCCTCTTTGCCCGGAGCTCTTCGAGAAACGCCTCACGCTCCTTGAGAGGAAGATCAGCAACCTCCACCGCGAGCTCGCGGATGACCTGCTCGCCACTCTCTGTCAAGGCCTCGATCAAAAAGCGTCTCCTGTAATCAAGCCCGAGGAATCCTATCCTGATATCGGCCCAGGGGGCGCGGGGATAGAGACATATTCTACATGACTCCCGTAACTGTTCGTCCTCGTCCCCCTGGCTCGCCCGCTCCATGAGCAACGTCCCCGGATCTTTCCCCCCATCAAGCATCTTCCTATACTCCTCCAGGGCATAGGTACCAGGGCAATCGATCGAGATCACCGTGAGGTTTGCCTGGGCGACCTGTTTTAACTTGACCAGCTCAACCACGGCCCGTGCTTCGCAGGGGCGCAACACGACCGCCACACTTTCAGACGGCGGCATGGTCTTGGTCATCATCTGAAGCACCCGCGCTGTGTTCACTGGCATATAGGGATTCAGCGCCCGCGATTCCCGTGCCCTATCAGGGTCTGTCAAAAGACCTGGAGCAACGAGACCGCCTTCCACCTCCATGGGAAGGAGAATGGCCTTGAAGACGCTACGGTCCAGCAACTCTCGCCAGAGGTCCTGTAATGCCTGCGCCAACTCTTTCCCTTTATATTCCTTAAAAACGCCGCGAGCCATCTCCTCTCCCTCAGGTTGTCAGCTTATCAGCGAGCGGATTTCTCCCTTTCTTCGCTATCTCCTCGGTTATCCGCTTCGCCCATGCTGCAAACTGCGGCCCTTCACTCGCGCTGATCCAGGTGAGATAGACCCTGCCGGAATCCAACCCGAGGACATCCAAGATCGTCTTGATGATCCCGATGCGCCTCCTCGCCTTATAGTTGCCATTAACATAGTGGCACTCACCCAAGTCACACCCGCTTACCCAAACCCCATCTGCGCCTTTCACCAAGGCATCGAGGACATAGACCGGATCCACGGTCCCTGTGCACATCACCCTTATCGGCCTGATCGATGCAGGATATTCCTTGCGCGTAGTCCCAGCAAGATCCGCAGCCGTGGATGTACACCAATTGCAGAAAAAACCGATGATCTTGGTATCATCTTTATCCTCTTCGTCTCTTTTCTTCTTTGCTTGATCCTTCGTATACGGCATCCTTTTCCTCCTTACACTGCGTGCTCGATCATGGCCATGATCTGGTCTTCGGTATACCCCTGCAGAAAGGCGGCACCGTTCGGACAGAGACTTGTGCACACCCCACATCCCTGGCACAGTGCCTCTTTCACGACCGCCACCATGTGCTCTTCATCGAATATCCTCGCCCCATAGGAACAGGCCTCCACACACAATCCACACCCGGAACAACGCCGCTCATGCACCTGGGAGACTACATGTGGTGCTAACAATCGCTCCTGTTCCAAGAGGACCAGGGCCCGCTGGGCAGCCGCTTCCCCCTGCTGGATCACCTCCTGCCACGTCCGAGGGGAATGGGCTCCGCCGCACAGATAGATCCCCTCCCGCAGGGCATCCACGGGCCTGAATTTTACCTCCGCCTCTTTGAAGAAGCCGTCTTTAGTAAGCTCCAGTTCAAAGAGCTCGGCAAGGCTTTGGTTTTCCCTGTTGGGAATAACCCCTGTGCTCAACACAAGGAGGTCACAATCGAGTTTCGCCTCCGGGGAGACTACCTGCAAGCGATCGGTCCCTTGAACCCTTATCTCTTCTCTGTCTTCATATCTGAAAAAGATAATCCCTGCATCTCTCGCCCGGCTGTAGAGCCTTTCCTTGAAACCATAGGTCATCATATCCTTGAACAGGACAAATATTTCGAGTTCGGGATTCTTCGACTTGAGCACGAGGGCGTTTTCCAAGGCCTCGGTGCAGCAAAAACGGCTGCACCAGGGGTGCTCCGTGTCCCTCGACCCCACGCATTGGATCATCACCACCGAGCGGATCTTCTCCAAATGAACCGCTCCTGAAACAAGGCCCTTTTTTAACTCCCTCTGGGTAATGACCCTCTTGTTTTTACCGTAGAGAAATGCTTTTGGGTGATATTCCTCAGCACCGGTGGCCAGTACCACAGTACCGACCCCAACTTCGCGTTCCCCATCCGCTCCCTTTATCAGGGCCCAAAAATCCCCTGCTTGACCTCTGAATTCTGTAACCTCGCTGTTGAGATACACCTGCACGAGAGCATTACCCTCAATCCCTTTTACATACTCCGCAAGAAACTCGACCTTGTCCGGCATCGCCTTGAGCACGCCTCCCAGTTCTGCCTCCTGTTCAACGAGATGGACCTCCACACCCCTGTCTGCAAGGGCAGAGGTCGCTGTCAGACCGGCAAGTCCACCGCCGACCACAAGGGCGCTTCCTTTAACCGATGCGAAACGGGCAGGGATACTATCCTTTCTTCTCAACCGTTCTATCGCCATTCGAACCATTGCCTCAGCCTTCTGCTGAACTCCCTTATGACCGTGGGCATGTATTACCCCTTCCCTGAGATCCACCCACTCGATAAGCCAGGGGTCCGTTGCAACCGCGTTTTCCAAGAAGCGTCGCCGAAACCAGTAGGGAGAGCACGCACAGATCAGCAGTCGATTAACGGCTTGTTTGCGCATCTCGCCCAACACCCCCTTGGCCTGATCCTGAACGCAGAGGGCTGCGACCTCACAAACAGCACTGACACCCGGACGGCCACTAACGGCCCCCCTCAGCTTCTCAACATCTACACCCCTTGAGACCTCACCATTACACTGACATATCATCACCCCAATCCTCGGCTCCTCATCAGGTACACGCTCACCTTCGCCTAGGGGCCTCGGGATCTTTTTCCGCTCACGGCCAAGGGCCTTTAAGGCACAGGCCGTTGCTTGGGTGACGGTATCCGGGATATCCTTGGGTTCAGAAAAGGAACCACATACATAGACCCCTGGCCTCGTTGTTGCGACCCCTGCGGGGTCTACCGTCTTGCAGAAACCCCATTCGTTGAGATCGGCCCCTAATATCCCCGCAAGCTCCGCGCTCCCCCGCGGGGGCCTCTGCCCGGTGGCAAGGACGCAAAGATCAAACTCTTCCTTGACCACATGCCCGTCTTCAAAGGTGCTGAGGATGAGGTTTCGCGTCTGCGGGTCCTCCCACAGGCGGGGAATCCTCCCCCTCACAAACCGTACCCCCTTCGCCTTGGCCTGCTCAAGGTAGCGCTCGTATCCTTTGCCAAATGCCCTGAGATCCATGTAAAAGATCGTGACCTCAAGGTCCCCCTGTAACTCCTTGGCGAGGAGGGCCTCCTTGACGGCATACATGCAACACGCAGCCGAACAGAAGTCCCATCGATGCTCTCGGGAGCCGACGCAGAGCAAAAAGGCCGCCTTCTCTGGAACCTTGCCATCGGAGGGGCGCTTCATCCGCTCACCAAAGGGGCCGAGGGGGCTCACCATCCGCTCCCACTCGATGCTCGTGACCACGTTCTTCCAGCGCCCATACCCGTACTGGGTCAGAATGCTCGGATCAAACTCATCAAACCCCGAGGCAAGGATCACTGAGCGTACCTGAAGCTCTCGCTCTGCATCCGCCATCTGCAGGTCAATAGCGCCGGTGGGACAAATCTCAACACACTTACCGCAACGGGTGCAGGCCTCCCAGTCCACAGCAGGAATGGGAGGGATAGGCTGGGGG
>CAZFIR010000212.1:0-2901 GCA_964519535.1 uncultured Thermodesulfobacteriota bacterium
CGAGGTAAGGTAAAAACTTAGGTGGCCTAGTGTTTCTTAATATTTTCCTCGTGATCTTCGCCTATCTCCTGGGCTCCATACCCACGGGCCTGCTCCTCTCCAAGGCCCTGACGGGGATCGATCCGCGTCAAAAGGGCAGCCGCAACATCGGCGCCACCAATGTCATGCGCACGGTCGGTAAGGCCCTGGGCGCCATTACCCTGCTCGGCGATGTGCTCAAGGGCCTGATCCCGGTGGTTATTGCCCTGTGGCTGGTGGAGGAACAAACCTGGGTCGCTGGGGTAGGTTTGGCCGCCTTCCTCGGGCACTGCTTTCCCATCTATCTGCGCTTTAGGGGCGGCAAGGGCGTGGCTACGGCCGTGGGGATCTTCCTCCCCACAGCACCCCTGGCCGTCGTCTTGGATATCGTGGTCTTTGCCGTGGGGGTTGGGATCAGCAGGATGGTCTCGGTGGGGTCCATTGCAGCCGCAGCAGCCATGCCGATCCTGATCTGGTTGCTGGGGTATCCGCTACCCTATATCGTCTTGGGGATCTGTGTTGCAGTGCTCATTATCTACCGACACAAGGAGAACATTAAGCGTCTTCTAGGGGGAAGGGAGAGCAAGTTCTGGGGGCAATCATAGCCTAAACAGGCTGTTGAAAAACACCCATCCACTACCTCTAGAGTTTCTCCAAGATCGCCCTCCTCTTTTTCTCCTTTTTTGACAGCTGCCGGGCAGGCCCCTTCTTTTTGGCCTCGACCACCTCTTCCTCCCCCCATTCTTCTTCCCATGCCTCCCCATCCATTGCACTTTCATCTATGCCACCGACAAGGGCCGCCTCCATCCGCCGCTCGAATGTGCGCGAGGGGATCGCGACCAGACCTGCGCGCTCGGCAGAGCGTCCGATCTCCCGGTCAGAGGTCACCACGGCCCCATACTGCACCTCCCCTACCCTGCCCTGGATCCACTCGTCTGCCGTCTGACCCTGTGCAGTAAAGACCACCGTAACCCCCTTATGCTGGGTGCGTGTAGTGGAGAGATTAAAACCACCCCACCCGTCGAAGACCACGGTAATAGGGTGCCCCCGGACCTGGCGATAGGCAGTCAGGCGCTCCAGCAGGGCATCCCTGCCCTGCTCCAGCTTCTGGGCATCGAGCCTGCGCAGGGAACGGGACTGCCTGATAAGATTGTACCCATCGATAATAAGCTCAAGGGGCATAAGAGACCCTCAGAGGAATTTGTCGCATACCAAAAATAAAAAGACCCCTTCAAATGAAGAAGGGGCTTGCAAGGATTCAATCCCGCAAAGTGGGAGGGTTCGAGTAAAAACCTTTAATTCCCCCAGTGTCGCTCTGCGACATCCCGTCATTCCGATTTCTACACAAAGTCGAGCGGGACAATCAGAGATAAGAGACCCAATCCTTGTACTGCTTCAGCTCACCGTGGGCTGCCTGGAAGAAGGTGGTCTGGACCTCCTTGGTAATGGATCCGGGCCTGCCAGAACCGATGCGCCGGTCGTCGATCTCGCGCACCGGGGTGACCTCGGCTGCGGTGCCGGTAAAAAAGACCTCATCGGCCGTGTAGAGCTCATCCCGGGTAAAGCGCTGCTCCACCACCTGCATTCCCTTGTCCTCAATAATAGTACAGACAGATGCACGGGTGATCCCGGCCAGGACAGAGGTGAGGGGCGGGGTCTTGATGATACCGTTTTTCACCAGAAAGATATTCTCCCCGGTGGCCTCGGACACATAGCCGTCGGTGTCGAGCATGAGGGCCTCGTCATACCCCCCCCGCACGGCCTCGCGCTTGGCAAGGACCGAGTTGACATAGTTGCCGCAGATCTTGGCCTTGGTCATCATGACGTTCACGTGGTGGCGTGCATAGGATGAGGTCTTGACCCTGGTCCCCTGCTGCAGGGCCTCCTCCCCGAGATAGGCACCCCACTTCCACGTGATAATGGCCACCCTGATGGGGTTGTCCTGGGGGTGCACCCCCATGGCCCCATCCCCGATGAAGACGAGGGGGCGGATATACCCTTCCTTCAGATTATTCGCACGCAGGGTCTCCTTGCACGCCTCGATGATCTCCCCGGGGGCAAAGGGGATCTCGATCTCGGCGATGTGGGCCGAGTCGAAGAGCCGGCGGATGTGCTCGGCAAGCCTAAAGACACCGGAACGTCCGTCGCGGCACTGGTAACAGCGAATCCCTTCAAAAACACCCATACCATAATGGAGGGTATGGGTGAGGATGTGCACCTTGGCCTCATCCCAGCGTATGAGCTCCCCGTCCATCCATATCCTGTCCACCTTTTCTACCATGCTTGTGTCCTTCCCCGAGCGTTATCCGCTTTTTTCGGTCTTGCTGATCTTGTCCAGGATGCCGTTGATGAAGGCCCCTGATTCCTCCGTGCCGAACTTCTTGCCGAGGTCGATGGCCTCGTTCAGGGCCACCTTGACCGGGATGTCATCGCAGTACAGGAGCTCAAAGACCCCCATCCGCAGGATATTTTTGTCCACCCGGTCTATCCGCTCCAGGCGCCAGTGCTCGGAGTATTTGCCGATAAACCGGTCGATGTCCTCGCGGTATTGGTGAACCCCCTGGACGATCCTGGCTGCAAACTCCTTGACCTGTCCCGACGCCGAAACGTTCTGCCAAAAGGACTCCAGGGCCTCCGGGGGATCGAGGGGGTTGGCCTCCATTTGATAGAGGATCTGCACCGCTAACTCCCTGGCCCTGCGTCTCGTACCCAATGAAAGCCCATCTCTCCTCTGGCAGGTCTCAACCCTTGTGACCGCCCAGTTCGCGGTAGAGGTTCGCCATCTCGATGGCCGACAAGGCCGCATCCCAGCCTTTATTTCCGGCCTTGGTCCCCGCGCGCTCGATGGCCTGCTCGATGGTATCGGCCGTGATCACCCCGAAG
>CAZFIR010000213.1:0-11291 GCA_964519535.1 uncultured Thermodesulfobacteriota bacterium
GCTGCTCCTCGGCAATGATCTCGTGGAGCTGGTGGCAGTATGCGACTTGTCTCTCGTGATCGTATTCCTGTCTGATCTTGATGATCAAATCATCTGCTTGGGGGTCTGTAAAGCCCACAAAATTGAGTTGGTAGGGATTGGCCTGACTTGAATGCCATATCTGATAAAGGTCAGGCTCGATACCCATATTCCAGCCTAGGATGAGGGCGTCAAAGTCAGCCTTATCCACGCGTTCCTGAATGAACACAGCCCACTCTAAGAGATCGGTGCGGACGTCTATGCCGATCTGCCTCCACCCGTCCTGAGCGATGGCAAGGACGGCTTTACGTAGGTCGTTGCCGCTATTGGTGATGAGGGTAAACTGAAATTGTCTGCCATCTTTTTCAAGCCAGCCTTCCTTATTGCGCCTCCAGCCCGCCTCCGCGAGGAGTCTCAGGGCCCCTGCAGGATCATAGGTGATTGGCTTGATGTGGTGATTGTAATAATCGGTCTGTTTTACAAAGGGGCCGGTGATCCGCTCTCCTTGACCGTAGAGGACATATTTGATGATTTTATCCACATCAATAGCCATGCCCAGGGCTCTGCGCACGCGCGGGTCATTGAAGGGTTCACGCCTCATATTATACCCGATGTAGGTGTAGCCAAAAGAAAGGCCGGAGAAATTTTGATACTTTGGATCGTTTTTCAGCCGTCGTACCTGATGGGGTTGAACGGCATAACTATCCACGGTGCCCGCATAAAATTCCATCTCCTGCGTCAAAAGATCAGGGATGATCCGATAAACATATTGCCGATAGTTTGGCGGCCCTTCCCAATAGTCATCAAAGCGATCCAGGATGATGTACTGATCTGATTTCCACTCCTGAAAGACAAAGGGGCCACAACCGATGGGGTGGCGATTGAAGCTACCCTGCCTCATAGAGAATTTTGCCGGATCCTTTCCCCGTGCAATCGCCTCCGCTCTCAGGGCCTCATCGTTGAGGAGATGCTCGGGCAGTATCCCCATACCCCATGTACCGAGAGCCGGGGAATAGAGCCGTTTGTAAACGATGCGTACGGTGAGAGGATCAACCACCGCAACTTCTTTCACGGGTTCATAGTCGGATATTCGTGGCGAGAGGTTCTTCGGATCCATGATCGCCTCATAGGTGAACCGAACATCATGGGCATCGAATGGGTGACCGTCATGAAACTTCACGTTGGGGCGAAGCGTAAAGACCACAATTGGATTGTGTTCAGTAGATGGTAGGATTTCTCGTGCATACTCAGCCCTCTTCATTGGTCCGATATCTTGGTCCGCTCGGAGATAACTCCTGCCATCGAAAGCACTAAAATAATTCCTGCCGAGAATATGTGAGAGGTTTTGAAAGAGATCCTGGTCTACTGCGTTTAGGACGAGTTTGACCCTGGCCGGGGCCATCACCCTGATCTTTACCTCTTTCTCCACCTGATCCTGCTTTCCCTTTTTCTCATGTTTCGTCATCATAAATTCTCTGGCTGGGATGATGGATATCTCCCTGATGTTATCTAAAGAGGCCTTAACTTCAGCATTGGCCGGCATATCTCCTGCCTTTGATCTCTTCAGTATTGCGACTACGTCTGGCGCGCCCGCTTTTCCTACCCCAGGGATGTAAGCCTTCTCATTGACATAAAAGAATGCCTCTTCATAGATCTCCCAGGACTTGGCCAAGCGGCCCCTGAAGCGGAGCTCTTCATCATAGTCAATGAGTCCCTCAAATACCATGGAGTTGATTTCGCTGCTGGCAGAATCTGCCGAAAGGACCGGATTCAGGATGCTGGCATCACCGATGGAGGCGGTAAGATACTCATTGAGGCGTTCAGGATTTCCCTTGGTCTGCTGTTCATAGGTGGGCACCCAGAAATAGGATTGTAGCAAGAAGAGTATAAGCACAATGGGAGCACCTATGAGAATTCTTCGGACGGTCATGGAGCTATTTCCGTTTTTGATTGTCTTGGTGGCCTGAACACCACCATCTACCTTACGTACACGTATTATATAAATAAAACAACATAAGCAATCCAGCAATGTGTTTCAAATCATTTGATTGCCTCAATACAGAGCGTTATTTAATAGTATAGATCATTTCATGTGTTATTATAAAGAATTAAATGCCGGAACGAGCAAATTTGAGGGCATTTTTGGGCTTCCTTTTCTTCTTGACACAATGGATCACTTACAGGATAATAAAAGATTGACACAATGAAGGGCCCATAGCTCAGTTTGGCAGAGCCACCGGCTCATAACCGGAAGGTCCCTGGTTCGATTCCAGGTGGGCCCACTAGGGTAAACGGTGTGGATATCCATGATATCTAAATGGCTGACAGGTAAAGGAAGGGTTAAGGGTACCAGAGTGCACCTTTCATGGTGCACTTTTTTTGGGCCTCCGCAAGGGGGTAGGCGGTGAAGATTCAGCTCCAACTACTCTGGCAGCTGCAGACCGTGGAACAGCAGATAGAAGAGGCGCAAAAGGATAAAATGGCATACCCCCTGGGGTTGGAGAAGCTGCAGGGATTACTCAGGGCCCAGGAGGAAAAACAGGAGGAGGAACGGCGACGGATAGAGGAACTTGAAAAAGAGCGGGTGACGATGGAGGGAGAACTCGAGCTGGAAAATGAACGGATCAAGCGTTCCCATCTCAAACTCCTGGAGATAAAGACCAACAAGGAATACCAGGCCCTTCTGAAGGAAATCGAGCTGGGCAAAGAACACAATAGCCAGTGGGAGGAAGAGATCATCAGGATGATGGAGGAGATCGACCAGCTCAAGACCGACCATGCAACCACCATTGAGATGGCACACCAGGAAAGGGAAAAGATAGAGAAGGGGACGGCACAGGTAAAAGAACAAATGGCAAAGGTCGAGCAGGATATCGTCCGCTGGCATCAAACGAGAGAGGAGATCGTTAGGGAACTGGACCCCGAGCTTTTGAAACGGTATAATACATTGAAGGACAAAAGAAACGGGATAGCCGTCGTCTTGGTAAAGAATGAGGGGTGTCAAGGGTGTTATGTCAACATACCACCCCAGATGTATAACGAGGTCCAGAAGCATAAAGAGATCATCCTGTGTCCCAATTGCC
Organism: uncultured Thermodesulfobacteriota bacterium; assembly: GCA_964519535.1. Lineage (GTDB taxonomy): Bacteria > Desulfobacterota > B13-G15 > B13-G15 > RBG-16-54-18 > CAYWLI01. The sequence continues at coordinate 3,102 of CAZFIR010000213.1, forward strand.
ACCGAATCCTCTATTGGGAAAACAAAAGCGCCGATTAATTACATACCATGTCAGCCGCGATCAGACACGATGCCCCGAAGAAGGGAAGGCAAAAAGTCATACTCTATGTAGATGGCTCCTGTAAGGGCAACCCCGGAGAGGGAGGGGCGGGAATAGTTATCAAGGATGATCAGGAGAAGCCAGTATCTTACATCAAACGATATTTGGGATCGGTAACCAACAATATCGCAGAGTATCAGGCATTGATCGTGGGTCTCCAGGAGGCCCAACGATTGGAGGCGAAGGAGGTAGAAGTCTACCTCGATTCCGAATTGGTAGTCAACCAAATCAATGGGGTGTACCGGGTGCGGGATAGTAAGCTCAAACCCCTAGAGGGGGAGGTGAGAAAACTTTTAGGGCATTTTGCCCGCTGGATGATACAGCATATACCGAGGGAGGAAAATCGGGAAGCGGATCGTCTGGCCAGGGAAGCGGTACGGGACAAGGTAGATCAGGTGGTCGCTGGTCCTCATTGATAGGATCAGAGGAAAGTCCGAGCTCCACAGGGCAGGATGGTCGCTAACGGCGACTGCCCCTCGTGAGGGGTCAGGAAAGTGCCACAGAAAGCAGACCGTCTTGTGAAATGGCGGTAACGCCTATTTCACGGGATAAGGGTGAAAGGGTGAGGTAAGAGCTCACCGCCCCGGTGGCGACACCGGGGGCTCGGCAAACCCCATCCGGAGCAAGACCGAATAGGAGGGGAACGGGGTGGCCCGCTCCATACCCTTGGGTTGGTCGCTTGAGATAGACGGCAACGTCTGTCCTAGATAAATGACCACCACTCCCATTGGGAGAACAGAACTCGGCTTATGATCTAGCAGGAATCTCTACCGCAGTTCCCTGGCCCCCTGCGATGGGGGAAGGTGAGGAGATGATGTCGAAGCGATCGCTAGTAGGAATCCTGATACTCCTTTTTGCCGCTGCCTATCCCCTCTCCCTGGCACAGGGGGAAGAGGCCATCATTGAGGGTCTCCACATAGCGAGGGGAAAAGGGAATCTATCCATCAGTTTTTCTGTCAAGAATTGTTTTAACCAAAAGATGGAAGAGGCCATAACGGCGGGGATTCCTACCACCTTTAATTTTTTTGTAAAACTCCATAAAAACCGCCTGATCAGGGACAAAAAAATCGCCGCGCACCGATTTCGCCACAAAATCGTCTACGACACGCTCAAAGATACCTTTCGCATCTGGCTCGAAGAAAAGGGCAAGGAGATACAGGTACAAGACCTGGAAGAGGCAAAGCGATACATGCAGCGGGTGGAGGTATTGCCCGTGATTCAAGGACGCGAACTGAAGAAGGGCACCTACGAGCTTTCTATCAAGGCGGAGCTCGACCCGGTAAAGCTCCCCTTGAGGTTGGAGTGCATCCTGTTCTTCCTCTCTCTGTGGGATTTTGAGACCGATTGGTATCATCAGACCGTGAGGATAGAACCATGAACAAAGAGATGAATGCCGAAAGACGCAAGAGGAAGAGAGAACTATTCATCATCATCGGGATTGCCTTCCTCGTCTTTGGGATCACCTATCAGATGCTCCATCTGCCCCAACTGAGCAATCAGATCCCTGTCGGAAGCAACATCGTCCTCTTTAGTATCATCAACATCAACCTCATCCTCCTCGTACTCTTGATCTTCCTGGTGGTTAGAAACCTGGTTAAACTCCTCTTCGACCGCAAGAGGAGGGTCTTGGGGACGAGGTTGAGGACAAAGTTGGTAGCGGCCTTCGTCAGTCTATCTCTGGTCCCCACCATGCTCTTATTCTTTACCGCGGTCATCTTCATCACCCGAAGCGTGGAGAACTGGTTTAACGTCCAAGTGGAAAGCTCCCTGCAAGGCTCCTTGGAGGTGGCACAGACCTACTATCGGGACCTCGCCAAGAACACGATTCACTACAGCAAAGAGGTGAGTCGGTTTGCCGTGCGAGATATAGAGGGAGAAGCACTCACGAGGCTCTTAGAGAGAAAGAGGAAAGAATACAACCTGGCGTGGATGGGCATCATCTCGCCGCAGGGAAACGTGTTGGCGGAGACCAAAGACCCCTCCCTTCCTTACGAGCTCGGGGGACCTCCACAAGCATCGATCAAGGAGATGCTGAAGGGAACGGAGATGTCAAAGAGTTCGCCTTACACGGGTGGCGGGGAAATCATCTGGGGAGGAAGCCCGCTCTATGAAGACAATAGGGTTGTGGGGGGGGTGGTGACCGGCTACTACGTCCCCCAGAACTTGGTGGCCAAAATGGAGGATATATCCAAGGCCTTTGTCGATTACCGACATTCAAAGATCTTACAAAAGCCCCTCATCACCAATTACATGATCATTTTCCTGCTGATCACCCTCGTTATTATCTTCTCCGCTACCTGGTTCGGCTTCCGTCTCGCCAAGGAGTTGACCGTACCCATCATGGAACTGGCCGAGGGGACCCGGCGGGTTGCCAGCGGTGATCTCGATTTCCGCATCGGCACAGAAGCCGAGGATGAGATCGGCACCTTGGTGGGTGCCTTTAACACGATGACGCACGACCTCAAAACCGGCAAGGCCCAGCTGGAGAAGAGCAATATAGCCCTGCAGCACAGTAATCTGGAGTCGGAGCGTAGGCGCAAGTATACGGAGATCGTCCTGGAGAACGTCTCGGCTGGAGTCATCTCCTTCGATAAAAAGGGGAGAATCACCACGGTCAACAAATCCGCGGAGAGGATGTTGGATCTCAAGGCCGAGGACATCCTGGGAGAAAACTACCGCAAAATCATGCAACCCGGGTACCGAAAAGTCGCCCGGGAGTTGATCAAGGAGATAAACACCACCCGGAGCGAAAGCATCCAGAAACAGATGGAGATCGCCTTGGAGGACAAGGTCCTCACCGTCCTGGCCAGTGTGAACATCCTGCGAGACGAGCGAGGGGACTATCTGGGGATGGTGGCGGTCTTCGACGACCTTACCCATCTCATCAAGATGCAGCGACTCTCCGCCTGGCGGGAGGTGGCGAGGCGAATAGCCCACGAGATAAAGAATCCGCTGACCCCCATACAGCTCTCCGCCCAGCGGATCTATAAGAAATATCGGAGTAAAATAGGCGGGGACGCCGGCGTCTTCGAGGAATGCACAAACACCATCATCCACCAGGTAACTGAGTTGAAAAACCTGGTCAACGAATTTTCCAACTTCGCCCGGATGCCGGCGGTGACCCCCACGCCCAATGACCTTAACGAGATCATCAGCTCCAGCCTCATCCTCTTTAAAGAGGCGCACCGCGACATCCGCTTTCACTTCTTCCCCGACCCCCATCTCCCCATCTTCAAAGTGGACCGTGACCAGATGAAGCGGGTGTTCATCAACATATTGGACAACGCCGTGGCGGCGGTGGATGGTGACGGGGTGATAGAGATCGAGGTCAAATATGATCCCTCCCTCCAGATGGTCACCCTCGAGGTGCGGGATAATGGGTGCGGGATCCCCGATGAGGACAAAACCAAGCTCTTCGAGCCCTACTTCTCTACCAAAAAGGCGGGTGCCGGGACTGGGCTTGGCTTGGCCATCGTCAACGCCATCATCTCCGATCACAGCGGGTATATTAGGGTGCGGGACAACCACCCTACCGGGACGAAGTTTATCATCGATCTCCCCCTGCAGACGTAAGATACATCGGCCTTCCTTGCAATATTTCTCAAAAGTTGATACACTTTGCTTGAGGGTGTGGGCAGATGAAGGAAGACAAAGGCAGAAAGATCGTCGCCCAAAACCGCAAGGCCCGACACAGTTATTTTATCGAAGAGAGCTATGAGGCCGGTATGGTACTGCAGGGAACGGAGGTTAAGGCCTTGCGCGCGGGGAGGGTCAATATCAAGGATGGATACGCCAGGATCAGGGATGGAGAGGTCTTCTTGATGGATGTCCACATCAGCCCGTATGCCTTTGGCAACCGCTTGAACCACGATCCCCTCAGGCCGAGAAAGCTCCTCTTGCACGGCAGGGAGATACATCGCCTGACGGGCAAGGTGAAGGAGAAGGGTTTTGCCCTCATCCCTTTGAGCATCTACTTTTCCCGCGGCAGGGCCAAGGTAGACCTGGCCCTGGCCAAGGGGAAGAAGCTGTACGATAAACGGGAAGCCTTGAAGAGAAAGGTCATGGAAAAGGAGGTGGAGCGCTCTCAGAGGATATAAGATACTGCAGGCGCTTACATACTGAGTGGGGGCGAAATGGGTTCGACGGGGGTAGCGAGATAAGGGGTGCATGCCGAGGTCCCAATCCTCGTAAAAAAATGGGAACCACTATAACTGCCAACTATGAGTACGCCTTAGCCGCCTAACGTGCGGTTAACGTCCTCCCAATCCCGCCTGCAGGCTTGGGAAGGGCGTCACAAATGCAGGCAAGCTCCCTCTGATGCTTATAAGGAGGGGGTGAAACTCCATAAGCTAGCCCCTGGGGATCCCGCCTGAAGGAGCCCCACAGGGCAAAACAAAAATCCAGGATACGCATGTAGATCTCCTTATGGACCTACTTTCGGACGCGGGTTCGATTCCCGCCGCCTCCACCATTTCATTTGTGCTGAGGGACATGGCCAGAAACGACGGACGTCAGTGGGATGAACTGAGAACGGTACGGATCACCCGCCACTACATCAAACACGCCGAGGGATCCGTCCTGATCGAGGTGGGGGACACGCGGGTAATCTGCAACGCTACGGTACAGGGCGGGGTCCCCCCCTTTTTAAAGGACACCGGAACCGGTTGGGTAACGGCGGAGTACTCCATGCTTCCCCGTTCCACTCATACGAGGGCCGCGCGCGAGTCGGTGCGGGGGAAACTGGGGGGCAGGACCCAGGAGATCCAGCGGCTGATCGGCCGGTCCCTGCGATCGGTGACGGACCTGAATGCCTTCGGGGAGCGAACCATCCTGTTAGATTGCGATGTGATCCAGGCCGATGGAGGCACCCGGACGGCCTCTATTACCGGGGCCTACGTGGCCCTGACAGATGCCTTCGGCTGGCTCAAAGCGCGGGGGGAGATTGGGGCGATCCCCATCACGGACTCCGTGGCGGCCGTCAGTGTCGGCGTCGTAGGCGAAGAGATGCTCCTCGACCTGGACTACTACGAGGACTCACGGGCCCAGGTGGACATGAACCTGGTGATGACCGGGAAGGAAGAATTTGTTGAGGTCCAGGGAACGGCGGAAGAGGCCCCTTTTTCCAAAGATGAACTGGACCGGATGATCGCCTTGGCGTTAAAGGGCATCCGGGAACTGAGCGCCATTCAGGAGAAAGCCGTAGCAGACAAGGGTGCGGGAACTCATTGTCGCCACAAAAAATCCAGGTAAGCTGCGGGAGATCAGGGAGGCATTGGAGGGGATGCAGGTTCAGATCCTATCTCTCGCGGATCTCTCGCCCCTGCCTCCGGTTGAAGAGGACGGAAGGACCTTTCTGGAAAATGCCCTGAAAAAGGCCCGGACCGTAGCGCACCATACCGGCAGATTGACCATCGCCGATGATTCCGGTCTTGAGGTCGATTATTTAAAAGGAGCACCGGGGATGCGCTCTGCCCGATTTGCAGGTGAGGAGGCCTCGGATGCGGACAACAACCGCAAGCTCCTTCAGCGATTAGAGGGGGTCCCCCCGCTCAGACGGGGGGCCGCCTTTCGCTGCGTCATCGCGGTGGTCGACCCTCAAGGGAAGGAGGCATGGGTGGAAGGGGTATGTAAAGGGGTGGTCGGGGAACAGGAACGGGGAAGCCATGGGTTCGGATATGACCCCCTCTTTATCATTCCCGAGCTGGGCAAGACCCTGGCCGAACTCCCACTCCTGGAGAAGAATAGGATAAGTCATCGAGGCAAGGCCCTGGCCGCCTTGAAAAAGGCGCTCGGCGATTTTCTCTAGATTATCTTAGACTTGGCAATTTGAGCGAGGAAAGGTATAATTTCCTGCTGATAGTCGGGGCGTGGCGCAGACTGGTAGCGCACCTGCCTTGGGCGCAGGGGGTCGGAGGTTCAAATCCTCTCGCCCCGACCATATGTTTGAAGGTGATCACCTTTACATGTGCCACTATCGGTGATATAGAGCACAGTATTGTATTTAAAGCAGGCGCCTGTAGCTCAGCTGGATAGAGCAACGGACTTCTAATCCGTAGGTCGCAGGTTCGAATCCTGCCAGGCGTGCCAGAGAATGGTGAGTGTAGCTCAGCGGTAGAGCGCTGGACTGTGGCTCCAGATGTCGAGGGTTCAAATCCCTTCACTCACCCCAAAATATGCGCCCGTAGCTCAGATGGATAGAGCGTCGGACTTCGAATCCGCAGGTCGGGCGTTCGAGTCGCCCCGGGCGTGCCAGACAACGATGGGCCGTTAGCTCAATTGGCAGAGCAACTGACTCTTAATCAGTAGGTTTGGGGTTCGATCCCCCGACGGCCCACCATAGTGATACAAAGGTTTGTTTCGGCAAGCTGTGAGCGAGAGTGGCGGAATTGGTAGACGCACTGGACTTAGGATCCAGCCCGTCTGAGACGGATGGGGGTTCAAATCCCCCCTCTCGCACCATAGACCATAGAATAGAATGTAAGCACGGATAGATCGATGAAGGTCAACGCAGAGGAGCTCAGCCCAACCAAAAAGAGGCTGCAGGTGGAGATCCCGCCCCCCCAGGTAAAGGAGGCGGTAGAATCCCTCTACCGGGATCTCAATAAACGGGTCCGGATAAAAGGCTTTCGGCCGGGCAGGACCCCTCGGGATGTCCTGGAGAGCCATTACGGGGATTATATCAAGGAACAGGCCATCTCCCATCTCGTCAACGAGACCTATCACCGGGCCATCTCCCAAGAAGCCCTTGAACCCATCGCCCCTCCCACCATTGACACCGGAGAACTGGCACCGGAGAGACCGTTCACCTATTCAGCCGTCGTGGAGGTGAGGCCGCACATAGAGGCCACGGGCTATAAGGGGTTGCGGCTGAAGGGACGAAGGGAAAAGGTGACTGCCAAAGAGGTTGCAGGGGAGTTGGAGCGGCTCAGAATGATGCACTCCCAACTGGTACCGGTGACGGGGCGCGACCGGGTGCACAAGGGGGATATGGTCCTCTTGGACTTCCAAGGGCTCCTCGACACCAGACCCATCCGTGACGGGAAGGCTGAGAACTACCTGTTGGAGATAGGCTCCGGGACCATGGTCCCCGGTTTCGAAGAGGGACTGATCGGGAAAAAGACTGGCGCCAAGGAGGAAATCAAGGTGGTCTTCCCCGACGATCACCCCCGCCAGGACCTGGCTGGCAAAGAGGTGACCTTTCAGGTCACCGTTAAGGAGATCAAGCAGCGGGTCCTGCCCCCCCTGGACGATGAGTTCGCCAGAGACGTGGGGGACTATCAGGACCTCGATGCGTTGCGGGAGCGTATAAAAACGGATCTGGAAGGGGCCAAAGAACACAGGCTCACGGAGGAATTGAGACAGGCGGCGATCGACCAGATCCTGGAAGCCAACCCTGTGGAGATCCCCTCCTTTCTGGTCCAGCGGCGAACGGCTGAACTCCTGCAGGACCTCAAGCTGAGGATGGCTGCCCAGCACAGAGAGCTCCCCTCCGAAGAGGAGCAAAAGGCGCGGGGCGAGTATGAGAAGATCGCTGAGCGGGAGGTCAGGGCCTCCCTGCTGCTGGAAGAGATCGGCCAACAGGAGTCCATAGAGGTGCAGCCGGAGGAGGTGGAGAAGCGAATGGAGGAGATGGCCCGCGCCTATCAGAGACCGCCGGAAGAGCTGCGGCAGAACCCCTCCCTGAAGGCTACTGTGCAGCGCTCCCTGCATCGGGAAAAGGTCTTGGGCTTCATCATCGCTGAGGCCGTGGTGAAATATAAGGGCTAAAATATAAAGGCTAAAGGAAAGAGAGATGAGCACTTTAATACCCATCGTCGTAGAGCGGGATGGCCGCGCGGAGCGGGCCTATGATATTTATTCCCGGTTGCTGAAGGAGCGGATCATATTCCTGGGCTCGGCCATCGATGATGATCTGGCCAATCTAGTGATCGCCCAGATGCTCTTTCTCGAATCGGAAGACCCGGATAAGGATATCAACCTCTATATCAATACCCCGGGGGGGTTGGTGACCGCCGGCCTGGCCATCTATGACACGATGCAGTACATCAGACCGGATGTCTCCTCCATCTGTATGGGGCAGGCATCAAGCAT
>CAZFIR010000214.1:0-9795 GCA_964519535.1 uncultured Thermodesulfobacteriota bacterium
GTCCCACCGATGGAGCCCGCCTCAGCCGATGGACAAGTTTCTCAATGATACGTTCGCCCACTACCGTAATCAGGGACATGTCAAGCAAGGTGCGCCCACGGTGCCGGGGAAGAGCGCGTTGATCTTTTGCACGTATTCGGGTCCCCACACAGGCATCCGTGAGGCGATACCGGCGGGGCTGTATGCGGGACAGTTCTTCGAGCACTTGGGTTTCACCATCGTCGATGAATGGTACATCGTAGGAGAGTTTCACGGCAGGAAGGAGGAAAGTACCAAGGGCAAATTGGGCGACATCCGCGGCCGGCCCAACGAGGAAGACCTGCGCACAGTGAAGCAGGATGCGCGCCGTCTCGCGGACGAGATGAAGGGCTAGGCCCGGATACAGTGGGCGGTTGATGCATATGGATACAGTCGCAGCTTCAGCCGTGGCAATAAACGAGGAGGGGGGATTATGTTAAAAGAATTTAAAGAATTTGCTATGAAGGGGAATGTCGTGGATATGGCGGTAGGTATCGTCAGGGGTATTTATCAACAGCGTCATCAGTTTTGCTATCGTGGCATTTGCCTTGTTTTTGGTCATCCGGGCAGTAAATAGACTCAGAACAAAGGAAGAAAAGCCTGCGCAGCCACCTGAAGATGTACTCCTGCTGCGGGAGATCCGTGATGCCCTGAAGGCAAAATAATCGGTTCAAGAAAAGGGTTACTATTATTGACTTTTCAGAAGCACATAATTGCATCAACCATCTCAGCGTGGCGTTTGAGAAAGGCGGGGCTCATGTCCCTGCCAAAGGCCGACCAAGGAGGAATACCATATGAAGAAACGACAGCTTCACAAAACCATTGAAGAGCTCCGTGCCGAACTCGAGAAGGCCCAGACAGCCGATGACCGCGTTCGAGAGCAGATTCAGGGCCTGCTGAAAGAGATCGACGAGTTAGTTGATGAAGACGGAGAGATTCCGTCACACCGGCACCAGCAGTTCCTTGAGCGGCTCAAGGAATCTGTCCAACATTTCGAGGCATCGCACCATTCGCTGACGCTGGCCGTGAGTCGCGTGATAAATGCCTTGAGCGGCATGGGCATATAGTCGCGACGGGTTTAAGCGATGGGAAAAGAAAGGGAGTAACAATGCCAGCGTCTGTTATCTCGAATTATACGATCCATGACCAAGAGAAAATCGAAAAGTATCAACAAGCAGTCATGCCGACGATCCTCCGATGCGAAGGAAGGGTGCTTGCCGAGGACCATGATGCCAAGGACAAAGGGATTACATCGTTGCTCTTAACAGTGCAGAAGACACACAACTCCATCAAGCTTCACAGCAGGCGATGAACTGGACGGGAGGCCGTTGAAATGGCAAGCAGAAGGAAGTTTCTACTCCGACTTGGCCTCGCGTTTCTCGCGGGGGGTGTCGTCGGCCTGGCAATCGGCGGGTATTTCGGAACTCACTTGATGGTGTCTTATTTCGGAAACAACTGGCTCCATGAGCAGGCCGACGACGTTCAGTCACGCATTGTCATACTCAAGCATCTAAGGGCCGTAAAGCTGGGCCGGGCAATTGAGCTCCTTGAAGCTCAGCTGGATGATGATCTGATTTCAATAGAGCCGGATAAATACATCAACGGCCAAACTATCGCCGATATTAACGAGGCGATACGAGCAGCCAAAGAATACCGGTTGACAAATCCCCGGAAATCAAATCGTCCGCATGTCGACACAATGGTTACGAACGTATTTTCGCGGGGGCCGTATCAGGAGGAATAAATGATGAGAAAAAATGAGTGTCAAGAAAGACGTGATATTTGCAAAATAACCTTTAATTTTAAACTGTTAAAACCTCCTTACATAAAACGGTATTCCCCTTTGTATCTTCGTATTACAAACGATATACTATTGAAAAAAGGAGCTTCATTCCATAGACTGATAGTTGTTACAGCCCAAAAGCGGTATAATAAAGTCGTTAGCACTCTTCTTGGCCAACTTCTTCTGGCAAAAAAATAAAGAGATTAATACTGAACACAACAACTAAAAAAAGACTGAAAAAAAGGCCGTCTGAAATTCTCAGCACAGGTATGCCTTTCTTATTTTATGGGCTGGTCCTGTTCGGCTTGTATCTGACCAGCCGGTACAGCTACCTCCTTTTCCATGCCTTGGCGGAGACGTTCAGCATCGTCATCGGCTGCAGCATCTTCATCCTTGCCTGGAACTCGCGGCAACGTCTCGACAATAACTATCTCCTGTTCCTGGGGATTGCCTATTTGTTCGTCAGCGGACTGGACCTGATGCATACCCTGGCCTACAAAGGGATGGGGGTATTTCCCGGCTACGACGCGAATTTACCGACTCAGCTGTGGATTGCAGCCCGCTATGTCCAAAGCCTTTCCCTGCTCATCGCCCCGGTGTTTCTGCGCCGAAAAATGAATGCCACTTTTGTGTTTATCTTGTATACGGCGGTAACGATCGCGGTGCTCGCTGCCATATTCGCCAATGCATTCCCCACTTCTTATATAGAAGGGGTCGGGTTGACGCCGTTTAAGATAATCAGTGAGTACATAATCTCGCTCATACTCTTGGGCGCCATCGCCTTTTTGCTTTATCACCGCACCGCCTTTGACGGGAAGGTAGTGCAGTGGTTGGTTGCGTCGCTGGCCCTGACCGTTATAGCCGAATTGGCCTTCACCTTTTATGTCAGCGTGTACGGTCTGGGTAATCTTGTGGGCCATCTCTTAAAACTCATTGCATTTTATCTCATCTACATCGCCATCGTCGAAATGGGTCTGGAGAAGCCACATCGCCTGCTGTTTAGAAATCTGAAACGCAACGAAGCGGCACTGGAAAACGCGTTGCAGGAAGTGCAACGACTGGCGATCACGGACTCCCTGACAGGCCTGTATAATCGAGGTCATTTTTCCAAGATAGGAGAAGACGAGGTGCGACGCGCCGGTCGCTATCTGCGTTCCCTATCCGCCATCATGCTGGATATTGACCACTTTAAGCGGGCAAACGATACATACGGCCACTCCGTTGGTGACCAAATCCTGCAAGGGGTGGCTGAAAGGTGTCGCCATGAACTGCGCGGCGTGGACGTGGTGGGCCGTTATGGCGGGGATGAGTTCGTCATCCTCCTGCCTGAGAACGATCTGGGAGACGCTGCACAAGTAGCTGAGCGTCTGCGAAAGAGTATCGCAGAGATGAAGCTCAATACTAAGAAGGGGTCGGCTACGGTCACGGCGAGTCTGGGGGTTGCCACTATGGACGGGAAGCAAACCACGTTAGAAACTCTGCTCAGTCGTGCCGATCAAGCACTCTACGCTGCTAAACAGAGTGGGAGAAACCGGGTAAGGCTGAAGGGCAAAAAGCCGCGTCGTTCCTCCCGACATTAAAAAAGCACACAACCGCGTCAAGCATCATGGCGAATATGCAAGAATCATCGATCAGGTCGTACGTAAGGCTCAATGGAAAACCTATTGAAATGGCACATAAAAAAACCTGCGATCATTGCAGGTAATCGCTCTTATGGCCACTAGTGTGTTACAATGGGTAAGGTAAAGGAGCTAGAGACCATGCCGAGAGTAATGATCCAGCCTGCAACCTATGAGAACATCCGTCAGGCCGTTGACCGGGCCTTTGAACTTTTCCCCCTTGAACTTCAAGGAAAAAAGGTCTTGATAAAACCCAACGTGCTGCGGTCTTCTGAGGCACAGGAAGGCATCGTCACCCACCCTGCCGTGCTTCGTGCCGTGGTGGAACGGGTAGAAACCATGGCACCCGCCTCTATCATCGTGGGGGACAATCCGGGTATTTTCAACTACGGGGCAAACGAGGAGGCCTTCCGAACAACAGGCCTCATGGAAGCAGCCAAGGGCTACTATCAGAACATCGGGAATGATTCACAGAGGGTACCTTTTAATGCCGATTTCATGCCCAGGGTGAGCATCTCCCGGGCTGTACTGGACGTCGATATCATCATCAGCCTGCCGAAGTTCAAGACCCACGGGTTAACCGTCATCACCGGAGCGATCAAAAACAGTTTCGGCCTTTTGCCCGGCGCCCAAAAGGCCAAATTGCACAAGGCGGCCGGCAGCGCCGAACGTTTTCATGAAGCGATAGTCGACGTGTTCCGACTCCGGGTGCCCGACCTGTTCATCATGGACGCTGTGGTCGGGATGGAGGGCAACGGTCCTGCCTCCCCCGACATCAGAGACATCGGCCTCATCCTTGCCTCTGACAACGCCGCAGCCCTGGATGCCGTCGTTGCGACGATGATGGGGCTTGAACCCGGGCGTCTGCGATTCCTTCAAAAGGCGAGAGAAGAGGGCGTGGGGGAGTATGACCTCAGCACGCATGAACTCATCGGGGAGTTGAAACGACTCCCGGATTTCAAGCTTCCTCCGTTAGGGGGCGAAGCCGTTCTTAACAATGAAACCATGATGGAGGGGCTCCACAGTCGGACGATCTTACGACCGCAGGTTGATCCCGCATTATGCACAAGCTGCGGCACCTGTATTGATCAGTGTCCGGTATCGGCTTTGTCCATGGAAGACCATCTCCCCCGCGTAGACGCCGACACGTGCATCACGTGCTTTTGCTGCCAGGAGATCTGTCCCGAGAAAGCCATGACGCTGAGATAAATGATCTCCTTGTTGAATTCTCCCGGTTCTGATATATAAAGAGGTACATCCTTTACTCGACGATGGGGAGGAAATGCAACCGGGCAATCGTCACAGTTGATAGGTCGACCTGTCCAGGTGGGCTCCGCGTGAGTGTCTTTGTATAATACAAATTTCCTCACCGGAATATTGACGCCGTGAGGGGGGGGACATGGAAAAAGAATATGAACTCATCCCGGCAAAGGATTATGTCCATGTTCAAAATTTTCCTCGTGCTAAACCTCACCTATGACGCCCTGCTTGAACAATGGCAATCAATTGCCGATGAGGCCTCGAAGAGAAAGTGCCGCAAGGTGCTCATTGAAGGAGAAAGCCCACACAGAGCGCTCAGTACCACCGATATTTACCGGTTGGGCAGACATCTGATGGACGTGGATATCAGAGGATTCAGGATTGCTTTTCTCTTTTACGATTATGTGACCGATGAACTATCGGATTTTTGGGAGGCTGTTGCCAACAACACGGGCAACGCGGCGGCCTTCTTCACCGATCAAGCAGCTGCCTTCACATGGCTGGGGATCCCACTCCCGGAAAAAGCAAAGGGGAGGAAGGAGTAAAAGGGGTCTTATTGCACTTTTGAGTGCTTATATAATTAAGTTTTCACCGTTATTCTTGACTGCTCAAAGAGCACACAATTTCCTCATCCATCCATGACGGCTGGCAAAGGACGGGCATATCAACCGCGTCTTCTTGTCATCCTTTAACAACGGCACGAGATACAAATACCAAAAAAGGAGAAAGGTGATGAATAAAGATGAATTCATTGAACTGATCAATGCCAATCTCTCGTGTCACCTTGCAACTACCCCAGGCAACCAGCCACATTGCCGGGGAATGATGACCTATAAGGCCGATGAACAGGGGATCATCTTTAATGCCGAAAAAAGTAAAGATCTCTATAAACAAATTCTCGATAATCCCTTGGTCGAAGTTTGTTTCTTCGACCCGAAAAAAAATATCCAGGTAAGAGTTACAGGGACAATTGATAGCAAAGACGACATGGCATTAAAAGAGGAGACCGTGCAGGCGAGGCCTTTTTTAAGGCCATGGGTTGAAGAAATGGGTTATGATACGCTGATAGTATTTTAGGTAACTCAGTGCATCGCCCATACATGAACAATTGAAACGAACTTTGCGCAGAAAGAATATATTACCATAACGATCTGACAACGTACGGGGCATCGGCGCTCGCATGTCATAATCAGATCAATGAGTCGATTGATACGGCATAGATACATGGCTCTGAACGAACATCACGTACGTGCTTCACGATACACAATGAGGAGGCATCTGGGCAATGAAAAGCAAAAATCGTAAGATCGTACGCACGACGACCTGGTCCGCCGGACCCGGCTGCCATGGCGGCTGCGGGGTGCTGGCACACATCGAGGATGGCAAACTGGTTAAGATCGAGGGGGACCCGGATCATCCCTGGAATCAGGGGCGTCTCTGTGCCCGGTGTCTCGCGATGACGCAATATGTCAATCATCCCGACCGGTTGACCAGCCCTCTCAAGCGGGTGGGAGAGCGCGGCGAGGGAAAATGGCAGGAGATTTCTTGGGCAGAGGCCTTTGACCTCATCGAGGAGAGATTGGGCACCATCCGCGAGCAATTCGGTCCGGAGAGTGTCATCTTCTCCATGGGGACCGGCAGGGATATCGGGGCCTGGATATGCATGCTCGCCTATGCATACGGCAGCCCCAATGTCATGTTCGCCCTCAGTGGAATCGCCTGTTATAGCCCGAGAATCGCCGCCGTGGATATGATCCAGGGGGATTACTGCGTGCTCGATGCAGCGCAATGGTTACCCACGCGCTACGATGATCCGAAGTATACGATCCCTGAGTGCATAATCGTGTGGGGCTACAATATCCCGGCCTCATGTCCGGACAACGTCTTTGGCCACTGGATCATCGATCTTATGAAGCGGGGCACGAAGATCGTCGCCATCGACCCGAGGCTGTCGTGGTTTGCCTCCAGGGCGAAACAATGGCTCAGGCTCCGGCCCGGAACGGATGGGGCCCTGGCCATGGGTCTTCTCAACGTGATTGTGAATGAGGGACTCTACGATAAAGGATTTGTAGAAAAATGGACCAATGCCCCCTTCCTGGTAAGAACCGATACCGGAAAGCTGGTCCGCGCCGGCGACCTGGCAACAGGCGAAGCACAGGGCAACTTCGTCGTATGGGACACCGCGCAGGGAAAGCCCGTCGTGTGGGATTCCGGCGAGGTAGCGTACCGATCGACAGACACAAAACCGGCTCTCGAGGGGGAGTATCAGGTTGCCCTTGCAGATGGAACGCACGTGCCCGTTAAAACGGTCTGGACCCTGTTCTGCGAGCAGGTTAATCACTATCCGGTGGAGCAAGTGTCCGAAATCACCTGGGTGCCGCAGAAAGATATCATCGAGACGGCACGCCTGTACGCGAGGAGCAAGCCTGCAGCCATCCATTGGGGCGTACCCATCGATATGACGCCCGCCATCACACCCACGGCGCAAGCAATAGCCAACCTATGGTGCATTACCGGGAATCTGGATATCCCCGGTGGAAACGTGATCTCCCGCTACGCCTTTGATGCCGTTGCCTACGCCTTGCCCGGGGCCAAGGGAATCATAAAGCTGGCCTCAAAAGATGCCGACAAAAAAAGGATCGGGGCGGACCGCTACGGGCCTTTGAACAGATTTATCTGGCGGGCCCAAACGGATATGGTGCTCGACCAGATCTTCACCGAGGACCCCTACCCCATCAAAGGCATATGGATACAGACGTGTAATCCCGTGGCCGGTATAGGCCTTGATCCGAAAAGATGGGTGGAGGCCCTTAAGAGGCTTGACTTTGTGGTTGGGGTTGACCTCTTCATGACCCCTACAACCCAGTTGGCCGATGTGGTGCTGCCGGCGGCCAGTTTTCTCGAAAAAGACAGCGTCAGGACATGGTGGGTCCCCCTGCAAAGCATCAACAAGGCAATCACTGTCGGCGAATGCAGGCCCGATGTGGAGATCAACTTCGAGCTGGCCAAGAGATTCGATCCGAATTTTCGCTGGAACACAATCCATGAACTCTTTGATGAAATCATCAAACCTTCCGGCATGACCTTTAAAGAACTGCAGGAAAAGGGCTGGGCCCTGCCGCCGGAAGGTCACCCCAGCACCCCCTATCACAGGTTCGAAAAGGGTTTGCTGCGGCCTGACAGAAAACCCGGGTTCCAAACCCCTTCCGGTAAGATTGAGCTATACTCATCGCTGCGTGAAGAGTGGGGGCTGGAGCCCATCGCCCACTATGAAGAACCGCCCTTCACGCCCGTCAGCCAGCCTGAGCTGCATAAAGAGTACCCCCTGATCCTGTCCACGGGGAGAAGATCTCCCGTGTACTTCCACGCGGAGCATAGGAATATCCCGTGGCTGCGAGCAATTGATCCCGATCCCTTGATTGAAATCCATCCTGAAACGGCCCAATCGCTTGATATCGGCAACGGGGAGTGGGTCTGGGTCGAAAATTGGCTTGGCAGGTGCAAATTTAAGGCAAAGGTGACTCTCGTGGTGCCTCCATGGATGGTGATGGCCACGCACGGGTGGTGGTTTCCCGAAAAGCCCGGAGCAGAACCTTCCCTGTTTGGAGTGTGGGAATCTAACGTAAATCAACTCATACCCATGGGCTTCCAGGGTAAAGACGGCCTCGGTGCCCCTATCAAACACTTGCTGTGTAAAGTGTACAAAGTCAATACGAACAAGGAGACGGAAAATGACTAAGCGATGTGAATACGGTCTCTTGATCGATTACGAATACTGCACCGGTTGCTATACGTGTCAGGTCGCCTGCGCCCAAGAATACCAGTGGCCGGCAGGGATGGGGGGAATGCAGGTAATCGAGGTCCTCCAGAAGCTTCCGAATGACAAGGCGTATCTCGCCTACCTGCCCTTTCCTACTGAACTATGTATCTTGTGCGCCCCACGCACCAAGAAGGGGCTCGAGCCGGCATGCGTGCAGCACTGTATGGCATCCTGCATGAAATACGGGCGTATCGAGGACCTTGCGCAGGAAATGACCAAAAAGCCAAGGATGGTGCTGTGGGTGCCGCGGTCCTAATTAAAGGAGATCTATGATAGAATAAAGGACTGTTGTTGCCTTTACATCTTTCAGATATGAGGGGGGGTATCGTGACGCTCGACTTTCTAAACCGGGTGACCGTATCAACCATGACAAGAATTTACGTTATACACAAGACAAAACAGAAAGGAGAATACGATGGACTTTAAAGACTGCATCAAGTTCGCAGCGGAGACCCACGTCGCCTATTTTGCAACTGAGGAGAACGGTCAGCCCCGGGTGCGACCGATAGGGCTGTGGTTCGCTGATGAAACGGGATTTTATTTTCAGGCCCAGACGGTAAAGGCATTCTGCAAACAGCTCCAGAACAATAATAGGGTTGAGCTATGCTTTCATGCCCCTGCGGCCGAAGGAAGCCCCGGCACGGTGCTGCGGGTGGCAGGGAAGATCAAATTCCTTGATGATGCGGCGCTCAAAAAGAAAGTGCTTGAGGACAGGCCCTTTTTAAAGGATATGGGGATTGCGTCGTCTGATGACCCTCGCCTTGCGATATTCAAGCTCTATACGGGAGAGGCCTTCTTCTGGACGATGGAATATAGTATGCGGGAAGCGGAAATCGAGAGAATAAAGTTTTGAGGAAGATCGCCGCGACCTCGGGTATTCATGAGATTGTTATTACGTTGAAAAGAATTATGCCGAGCAGTGCGCGTGGGGATCCCTACGCGAAGAAGGCAAAAGGATATGATGCCTTTGTTGAGCCGTTCGTGAGGACGCTCAGAGTGATAGGCATGAAGATGTTTCCGCCTGATAAGGGCATGTCGGTCCTCGACGTAGGGTGCGGAACAGGTACACTGCTGGAGCTTTATCAAAAGACTGGATGCACGGTGGTTGGTATAGATTCATCCCCCTCTATGCTGGAGATCGCACGGGTCAAGCTCACGAAGGGCGCGGAACTTCACCTCGGTGATGCTTCCAACTTGCCGTTCCCCGATGAATCATTTGATCTGACCCTTGCAATGTTCATACTTCACGAAACACCGGCACCGATGCGATCATCAGTCATAAACGAAGCGAAGCG
>CAZFIR010000215.1:0-3467 GCA_964519535.1 uncultured Thermodesulfobacteriota bacterium
CTCTTCCCCGTTGATCACCCAACGGAGGGCTTCATCTCTATAATAATCCAAGGGATCGCTTTGTCAATCTCAGGATTTTATTTTGATGATCCTGTTTGCTTCGTCTACATAGATGAGCTTGGGGTGGTGGCTGTGCTCCTCCTCGTCGAGAAGGCCATAGTTGGCAATGATGATGATGTCGTCCTTGCTCGCTTGGTGGGCGGCAGCACCGTTGATGCAGATGACCCCGGAATTCCGTTCCCCTTGCAGGGCATAGGTCTCAAAACGGTTTCCGTTGGTCACATCGTAGATCTGGACTTGTTCAAAGGGGTGGATGTCCGCGGCCTCCATCAGTGCTTCGTCGATGGTAATACTCCCTTCGTAGTCGAGGTTGCCATCGGTCACCCGCGCCCGGTGGATCTTGGCCTTTAACATGATTCTCAGCACGTTATACCTCCTTAAGGATGAGATTGTCGATCAGCCTCGTTTTGTCTATGGTGACGGCCAAGGCGATGATTGCCTCGTCTTTGATCTCCGCGATGTCCGCGAGCGTGTGGGAATCGCAGATCTTGATATAATTGATTGCGGCCGAATGTTCCTCCTCGATGATCCCCCTGATTGTGTCAAGGATCACTGCCGAGTTCCGTTCACCTCGACGAAAGAGCTCTTCCCCCTTGCGGAGGGCACGGTACAGCGTCGCGGCCTCCTTCCTTTTTTTTGGTTTGAGATAGGCGTTGCGCGAGCTCATAGCCAGACCATCGTGTTCCCTGACGGTAGGTATTCCGATGACCTCGATGTCCATGTTGAGGTCCTCCACCATCCGCTTAATGGTGACTAGCTGTTGGTAGTCTTTCTGGCCAAACAGGGTGAGATGCGGCTTCACGATGTTGAAGAGCTTGGTCACCACAGTGGTCACCCCCTTAAAGTGACCGGGCCGAGAGATGCCGCAGAGATTCGTGGTGACCTCTGCAACTTCTACCGTGGTTTGAAATCCGTTGGGATACATTTCGTGGGCCGACGGGGTAAAGACGATGTCCACGCCTGCTCCCTGGGCAAGCTTGAGGTCCCGCTTCATGTCCCGAGGATACCGTTCATAATCCTCCCCGGGACCAAATTGGGTCGGGTTGACAAAGATGCTGATGATCATCACATTCCCCCTCTGCTTCCCTTCACGCATTAACGCGAGATGTCCCTCGTGCAGACACCCCATGGTGGGTACGAAGGCGATGATCTTTCCCTCTTGGCGGAGTTGTTCTGAATGCCGCTGCATCTCCTTGATTGTTGCGATGACCTCCATAATTATATATCCTCAGAGGTGAAAACTGTGTTTCTCGGTGGGGAATGCGCCATTTCTTACCTCCTTCATGTATTCTTCCACCGCTTGGGAGATGACCTTGCGCAGATCGACATAGCTCTTTACAAATGAGGGGCGAAAATCCCCTAAGAGCCCGAGCAGGTCATGGATCACCAACACCTGGCCGTCACAATGAACACCTGCCCCGATGCCGATAGTGGGGATACTCAGCTGTTCGGTGATCTCCTGCGCCAGCTCCGTCGGGATGCACTCCAGTACCACGGCAAAGGCCCCGGCCTCCTCCACCGCTACCGCGTCCTCTATGATCTTTCGCTTTTGTTCTTCCACCTTGCCCTGCACTTTATGCCCCCCCATCTGATGTATGGATTGGGGGGTGAGGCCTATGTGGCCCATGACGGGAATGTCGATTGCGCAGATGGCCTCGATGATATCCTTCATGTTGACCCCCCCCTCGAGTTTCACCGCCTCTGAACCGCTTTCTTTGATCATCCTGCCTGCATTCCGCTTGGCGTCCTCACTGCTGATCTGATAGGACATAAAGGGCATATCGATAACCACGAGGGCTCGTTCTGTTCCCCTGACCACTGCCCTGGTGTGGTAGATCATCTCATCGATGGTGACCGGGAGGGTGTTGGAATACCCTGCCACCACCGAACCGACCGAGTCTCCCACCAGGAGTATGTCTACCCCGGCCTCATCCAGGATGCGGGCGAAGGGGGTATCATAGGCGGTGAGCATAGTGATCTTGTCGTTCTGTTCCTTCATTGCCTTTATACCGGGGACAGTCACCTTTTTCGACATTGTTCCCTCCTCTTTTTTCTCTCCCTATAAAATCAAAAAAGCCCACTGGATTGTTCCAGAAGGCCTTGTTTCGCACCCGCCGTGTTACCGAATTATCTGCTTCTCAGCACCTTCCGTCTCAGTCCAGCCTTACCTGGATCCAAGCGGTATGTAGTACCACGTTCCCTTTCTGGTCTCTTTGATCTCCCTTAAGAGGTCCTCAAAATCATTTCTGCTCTGGACGAAATCGATCTCGGTCGTGTCCACTACCAGAAGAGGGGATTCATTATAATAGAAGAAGTAATCCCTATATGCCTCTGTCACCTCCTCCAAATACTCAGGCGGAATATCCCTCTCGTAGCGCATCCCCCGTGTCCTGATCCTCTCCTTGAGGATCTCGGGCCGGGCCTGAAGCAGGATCACCAAATCCGGTCGGACGATCCTAGCCTCCAAGAGCGTATAAATTTCATCATATAACCTCAGTTCATCTTTGTCAAGATTTGTGTGGGCGAAGATCCTGTCTCGGTCAAAGAGGTAGTCGCTGACGGTCATCCCTTGGAAGAGGTCTAGCTGGCTGAGATCCTTCTGCTGTTGATAACGGGTGAGGAGGAAGAAAAGCTGCGTTTGTAGGGCATATCTCCTCCGGTCCTGGTAGAACTTTTCCAGGAAGGGGTTGTCTTCTGTCCGTTCGAGGAGGAGTTCGCCATCCAACTCCGATGCCAACATCCTGGCCAGGCTCGTCTTGCCCACACCGATAGGCCCCTCTACCGCGATGTATCGCTTCTCTTCTCCCACCTATAACCTCATCGTGCCATGACCAAAACCATCGGTTTGTAAATTATCACAGGTCAACCCTCCTGTCCATCCTTCTGTCTATTCTTGGCAAGGATATATTACCGACAGGATGGTCTACATCACAAGTGTATCGTATTTGAAAAAATAATTACTAAAAATAGCTAATAAAGTTAAAGGGTAAAGTACCATTTTAGCCACCAGCAGTATAGAATGGTGGCATGAAAAATAACAAGTGTCCAAAGTGTAATTATGGCAAGCAGTGGAAAGTAAGAAGAGAGAAACTCAAGTGTGTTCGGTGTCGATATGAATGGGTTCCTGATAAGTTGCCACTGAGACTTTCTCGTGTTCAATGGCGACGGGTATTGCGGTATTTCATGTTGGGGCTGAGCAGTAATAAGATAGCCTCTGAGACAGGGCTTGAGAGAAGGAGAGTGTTGAGGGCATTGAATATCATCCGAGAAGGTATGTTGCAAGACATACCGGGGGTATTTGAGGGTGCGGTGGAAGTTGATGAGACCTATCTGGGAGGTCAATGGAAGAACAAGCGAAAAGTGCAACGATTGCAAGGAACTAAGCGGGGCCGGGGAACACGTAAGCA
>CAZFIR010000216.1:0-16269 GCA_964519535.1 uncultured Thermodesulfobacteriota bacterium
GCCTAAAACCTGGAAAGAAGGTCGCCAAACCGACCCCCCTCTTCCCCAGGATCGAGACGTAAAGGAGAAGGCATCGGTGAGAACGAAACGGGCGATGAATTTTAATGTCAGCGCTGCCGTGAAGGAGGCCCTGCACAGATGCAATCTGACGACCAAGATGAAGGGATATGCCGTGTGGGGGGTCTGGGACCAGGCCGTGGGGGAAACGGTGGCCCAACAGGCCCAGCCGTCCTTCGTGCGGGGTGGCACCCTCTTTGTCAAGTGCTCCTCCTCGGCATGGATGCAGCAGCTCCAGTTTATGAAGGGGACTATTTGTAAAGAACTCAACCGGCTCCTGGGAACGGAGGTGGTCAAGGAGCTCAGGTTTCAGATGGGGATGATTGATCGTCCCCCTCGTGGCGATTCATCTGCCGCGGATCAGGAGGTGGTGTTGGATGATGTTGAACGGGAACGGATAGACGAAGCGCTTCGTCCCCTCCCGGACCCCGAGATGAAGGAGATCGTCAGGCGGATCATGGTAAAGGGGGCATCAGCAAAGAAGACTGTAAATCAGTGAATCCCCTGGCGGCAGCGCCTCCCCCGAATTCCGCCTTGGCAGGAAAATCGATAATCCTCCCTCAGCCCCTTTTAGTAAAGAGAGACTTGATTAGATTAATCTTATGAAGACATGGAGAAAGGTAAAATCGCGGGCTATTGCCGGGTCTCCACCCTGGAGCAGAAAAAGAGAGGTTACGGAATCGATATCCAGATGAGGGATATTAAGAAGTATGCCGACCTCTTCCGTTTGACAATCGATGGGTTCTACGTGGATGAGGCCAAAAGCGGGGTTGAGGAAAATAGAAAGGCGCTTAAAAGATTAATCAGGGACTGTAAAAAGGGAAAAGTGGAGGCAATTATCGTGGCGTCATTAGATCGATTATCCAGAGACCTCAGGTTCACTGAGAACTTCTTTTATGATCTCCAAAAGATGGGGGTGAAGATTTTCATCGCTGACATGCCCCATTATGACGGAAATAATCGTAAAGATGTGCTGATCAGGCAGATCAAAGAGGCGATTGCAGAAGAAAATCGGAAGGAGATTATCGAGAGGCTGAAGAAAGGGAGAGAGGAGAGAGTGAGAAGGGGGAAATTCCCCGGCGGCACTCTCCCCTATGGCTATATGAGAAACAGCAAAGAGATAGAGATAAACCCCCATGAGGCGGAAATCGTGAGGCTAACTTTTTCGTTATCGGCCCAGACAAAAAGCGGGCAGAAGATAGCCAAAAACCTTAACGAAAGAGGCTTCAGGCGAAGGAACGGAACCCCTTGGACTCAGAGGCAAGTTTGGAGTATTCTAAGTCGGGATGAGCTATATACCAAAGGAATTTTCAGATATGGAGACGCGATTGGGATCGATCCCAATCTCATCATATCAAGGAGAGATGTGGGCTATTTAAAAGAGGGGAGGAAAAGCGATGAAAAGATTGGCTATTAGCTTTATTTTTATGGCATTAGGTTGCGCTATATGTGCCGCCACAGCTCAATTCACGCCCTTGCCTTCTAACACTGAGATTACACCGCCAGCACCTGACCTTCCCAAGAATATTGCGGGCTTTTCTGGAACCTGGTACGGGATCTGGGACAATGGAAATCAAACTACTCTTGTGGTTGAGAAAATTGAGCCAGCAGCAGCAATCGCCGTTTATTCCTGGGGAGCATACGGGGATAATGAAGGCGGATGGCGGCGTTACGAATGGAAGGTAGAGCCTGGTAGACTTGAACTGAATACTGATGGAATGAATATAAAGTATTTTCTATCTGGAGATTGTGAAGAACTTGAAGGGGAATTTAGGGCGCCTTCTAGATCTCAGATAAATTATGTAATAATGCAACGGCAGCCACCTTTAGCACCTATAACAACATCAGCCACAGCTACCCCTACGCCGATGCCAGCAAATGTTAAAATCACCCCCCCTGCCCCGGGGATATCTCCAGATATCGCTGCCTTTTCGGGATCTTGGCAGGGAACGTGGAGTAACGGAAGATCAACAGTATTGGTAGTAGAAAGAATTGAGCCAAGAACAGACCATATCGAAGCAATTGCCGTATATTCTTGGGGTCCTTTAAAAAAGATAGAGCCTAGTGGCTGGAGACGCTATATAGGGAAGATAGAACCTGGCAAGCTTGAGTTGTCCGTCCCAAGGACAACAATAATTGTAACTTATCTACTGTCCGAAGATGGCCAGACGCTGGAAGGAACGTGGAGACAGGGATTGTTAAAACTTAAGGCAACGATGCAGCGTCAGTAGAAAAAAAAGAGAAACTAGGGCTAGTCTCTCTTTGTAAAGAGGGGATGGGAGGATTTGAAACCTATTTTCTAGATAATCACACAAAGACACGGAGAACGCCAAGAATTAGAAGGGGAATAAAAATCTCTGTGGCCTTTGTGGCTTTGTGTGAGAGAATAAAGATGAATTTCAATAGTGTGTATTTTCTGAGCATTCAGAAACTATTCGAGGAGAAATGGCATGAGCACTTTAGCGATAAAGGTTGATCCCTTGGCAGTCGAGGTGTCTGTCAGCACAGATGCTCTGCATGTTAGCCTTGCAGATGGGCGGGAACTCTCCGCACCCCTTGCATGGTTCCCACGTTTGCTGAAAGCGACCAAAGAGCAAAGAAAGAATTGGCGTCTTATCGGGGGGGGCGTCGGTATCCACTGGGAAGATGTAGACGAAGATATATCGGTTGAGAGTTTACTCTCCTCTAAGTGAATCTCCTCCCGCACACTGCCCCTCTTTGTTCTGCCTTCTCGCTATTCTTAACAAGTGCTATAGTGTACCCATGTCAAAAGCAAATCGTAAATTTATATGTTAAATGTTATGCGGAAATATGGAAATCTATCACGAAATAAGCAAGCAAGAGATCGCTGAGCGGCAGCTAGTTCGTGCCATTGAATTGTATATCGAAGGATCTGATTTGGTGCCAGTTATTACGTTGGCCGGAGCGGCAGAAGAAATATTAGGCAAACTCGTCGAGACTCTTGGCAAAAAACATGCATTAGAAACCAAGGCAGAAATGCTAGGCAAAATATATCAACATACCTTTAAAAAGCCGCCCAATTCTAAGAAGTTTATTTTTCATATGAATAAAGCGAAAAATGAATTGAAGCATATAAGTACGGGTGCTACCCTAGAACTAGATCTAGAAACCGAGGCAGTCGAGTTAATTGAGAGAGCGATAACCAATTACAACATTCTGGGTGGTAAAAGAAATCGGCTGTTTCATGAGTTTCGCCAAGAAAGCGTTCGCAGATATCAGGAACGATTTGAGAAGTTCACATAACCAGGGGGGAATTCCCGGGAACGTTGCTCAAAATTATCAAAACCCAGCCTGGCCGTAAAAAGTGAAATTTTGAACTACGTCCCACTTGTTTTTCCTGTGCTATAGTGTACTCATGTTAAGATCAAATCGGAAATTCGTATATTAATTGTTGTGTATCATAATTTGAACTTGTGGATAAGGGATGTTTGGACTTCAAAAAATACTTGAAACACAATTAAGAAAAAACCTTCGCCCTCAAGACATCTTGCTACAGGTTATTAAAAAGAAGTTATCTGATCTCGGTGTCCGCCTAAATCAGTCGCAGTTAAAGCTAATTCGAAGACAACTAAAAGATGTCAGCCCAACGATCACTCTTGACTTTTCAGACGATCAGATAGCGCGTGCAAAAATAAAATCGGAGCCAGATCTAGAAAAAGCAATACAAGCAGCTCTAGCTGATATTTCATCTGAGGCACTTAAGAAACTTAAAAAGATAGAAAATGAATTACCGGATAAGATGGAAAGGGTTGCAGAAGAGGTTTCTGGAGTTATTTTTCGTAGGATTCGCCGAACATACAGGTTTGGACTTAAAGACTGTAGAGACATCCAAGTAACCTTTGAAAATAATCTCTATGCAATATGGGGGAAGGCAATAAGTCAACTTGAGGTTCTTGTAGGTCTTGCAATGGAGGCAGGAGAAAATATGGTTGATTTCGTCACCAGAGGTAAGAGCTTGCTAACAGAAACTAAATGGGTAGTCTTGAGCAGACTACATGCGAGGGCATGCCAAATCGCTGGTGAAATAGTTGCACTTTTGAAAGCTGGGTACGCTGACGGTGCATATGCAAGATGGCGTTCTCTCCATGAGGTAACGGTGGTCTTAGCTTTTATTTTTGATCATGAGGATACCATTGCTGAGCAATACCTGATGCACGACGATATTGAAGAGTACAAGAGTGCAGTTCATGAACTTGAGCTATTTCCAGCTCTGGCAGAAGATGAGGAGTTCATGTTATACTATGATAGTTTAAAGGCTCAAAGGGCAGAATTGGCTCGATCTTATGGACAATATTTCCTAGAGGATTATGGGTGGGCTGCTGGTGTAATAAAAGGGTCCCGTCCTACGTTCCGCAAAATTGAACAAAAGATGAACCTTTCTCATCTTCGTCCATATTATCGCGAAGCTAGTCACAACATCCATGCTAGCGTGAGGGGTACCTTTTCACGACTAGGACTCCACCCCGATATAAACGACCTTCTTTTAGCTGGCGCAAGTGACTTCGGACTTGCTGGCCCGGGTCATCTTGCTGCGTTATCACTCTCACAAGCGACAGTGATTCTCCTTCAGGGAGCTGTGGTAATTGACTCGATAGTTTTCATGAAAGTGATTATGAAGCAGCAGCAAATTGTTGGAAAAGAATTTTGGCGAACTCATCGACGTATGATGAAGAAGCATGCACATCAATCCAATCCAGCGGACCAGGCGCAAGAGGCGGGTCGCTGATCTCATTCGCTATCCGAACTACGGGAACGTTGATGCACAAGCAACTTTCCGATAAAAACCTCCCCTTTTGCGTCCCTTAACGTATTTAGCCCTTGTGCTTAATAGCCTCCCTCCCCTTTGCAATAGCCTCTTGATAGACCTCTTTTAATGGGACCTTCTTTTTTTCGGCTGCCTGACGGCAGCTTTCATATTCCGGCATCAGGTTGATGACCTTTCCCTCTCGGTCGAAGGCCACCTTTACCTTAATAGGCCCATAATGGGTCTCTACCTCCCGCTCCTCTCTGGGGAGGGTCATCCGCTCGACCTGGTGCATCCGCACCCCCAGGGTGGTGGATTCCTGCATGATGAGCTGCGCTAACCGTTCCCGTTGCGCCGCAGTCGAAAGGACGCGGATAGTAAAGCCCGGCCTGCCCTTCTTCATCTGGATGGGGATCTGGGAGGCATTCAGGGCAACCCCTACCAAGAGAAGACGGCACATAACCACCTCGATAGGTCGCAGCAACGATTCCAAATCAATCAACTGATCGATTACCTCAAGAGCCAGTTTACTCTATGCCTTGATATGCTTGCAATAGTACAAATTGGCCTGCTCGGTAAAAAAAGCAAGATTGTTGATCTTGTTGCTGCGCATATTGCTTCCTTCTTATCTGTAATGTATGCTAAATTGAATATTATAATGGATATTTCACTAGACTGCATCCCCTGTATTGTGAACAGTTTCCTTCGGTTGCTGAAATCCGGTATATTGCCCGATGCCGAAAAAGAACCCGCCCTGAGGCGTTTATTGGATTTTTTGGCCGGGGCCGATTACCGCCAATCTCCACCGGCATTGGGTCGAGAAATGCATCGCATGATACGGGAAGTGCTGAAGAACCCTGATCCCTATAAAGAAATTAAGGAAAAGTTTAACAAAATGATGCTGGGCTTTTATGACGATTTTAAAAAAATGGTTCAACAAACGAACGACCCTTTTGATATGGCCATGCGCCTGGCCATTGCCGGTAATGTCATAGATTTTGGCCCGCAACACCAACTGGATGTCATGGATACCATTCAACGCGTCGTACACGCGGATTTTGCTATAGACGATTCCCCACAATTGCGAGGAGATTTGCAGGACGCGTCGACCGTTCTGTATGTGGGTGATAATTGTGGCGAAATTGTTATAGATAAACTTTTCATCGAGATGATGAACCATCCCAATGTTTACTTTGTCGTACGCGGCGGTCCTGTTTTAAACGATGCAACCGTAGACGATGCGCAAAAAATTGGGATGAATCAATTGGCAAAAGTCGTGACGACCGGAGATGATGCGCCCGGCGCTGTCTGGGAAACGACATCAGATGATTTTAAAAAATTATTCTTCAAAGCGGACATGGTGATAGCCAAAGGTCAGGGCAATCTGGAAGGTTTGATTGACGTGAAACATAATATTTATTTTCTTCTCGTCACCAAATGCGATCTGATCGCGAATCGAGTGGGCGCCAAGACCGGGGATTTTATTGTTAAGAAGGCGGATTTAAATAACATGGACATCTGATCTTTTTCATTTAAACAACAGCATTGATTACGTAGAGAGAAAAAGTGGTGCTCAGGAATATTACCAAGAAAGATGTGGACGATTTAAAAAAATGGTTTTATAACTATGTGCACACATTCAAGACTGGTGATGAAAATCAACAAGGAAATATTGCTTTAAAAGAAGAGCACACCCTACGGGTGTGTAAAGAAATTTTGGATATTGGCAAACAACTTGGATTAGATGAAAATGAATTGTGTTTATCTGAAACTATTGCACTTTTTCACGATATCGGACGTTTTGAACAATATGCTCGCTATGAAACGTTCGTAGATAGTCAATCAGTTGATCATTCTCTGCTGGGAGTAAAAATACTAGAGGAAAATGATGTTCTTCGTAGCTTAGATAAACCGGTGCAAGACCTAATTCTTCGAACGATCAGATATCATAACCGTGCGACCCTTCCTCGTGAAGAAACCGAAACCTGTTTATTTTTTGCAAAACTCCTTCGGGATGCTGATAAACTGGATATCTGGAGAGTTGTTACTGATCATTACTATCAGAAAAATGGCAAACGTAATGGTGCGATTGAGTATGGGCTTCCCGATACACCGGAAATTTCGGAGGAGGTCTATTATGATTTAATGAATAAGAAAATAGTTGACATCAGACATGTGAAGAACCTCAATGATTTTAAGTTACTCCAAATTGGATGGGTTTTTGATATTAATTTTTCTCCGACGCTTCAGCGCATTAAAACAAGGCATTACCTTGGCATGATTCGTGATGTTTTACCAAAAAGTAAAAAGATAAAAGACATTTTTGCGGTTGCTCAATCTTTTTTAAATGGAAGGTAATTTTCCATGGCTGCTTCTTCACCCACTGGCTAAAGAGCCACCTTCGGGAATCCCGTCAGGGAATAATGTGGGACATTGGTGCACACACAACTTTCTTATACATGGGCGCCTCTCATGTACTCTCCATAAAAATTCCCCCTTCACCACCCTTTTAGTAAAGGGGTGAGGGGGAATTTAGAAGCTATTTCCCTCATTCGCCTTTAATAGCCCCCCTCCCTTTCTCAATGGCCTCTTGGTAGACCTCTTTTAAAGGGACCTTCTTCTTTTCCGCTGCCTGACGGCAGCTCTCATATTCCGGCATCAGGTTGATGACCTTTCCCTCTCGGTCGAAGGCCACTTTTACCTTGATGGGACCATATTGGGTCTGCACCTCCCGCTCCTCTCTGGGGAGGGTCATCCGCTCGACCTGGTGCATCCGCACGCCAAGGGTGGTGGATTCCTGCAACATGAGCTGGGCCAATCGCTCCCGCTGCGGCGCAGTCGAAAGGACCCGGATAGTAAAGCCCGGCCTGCCCTTCTTCATCTGGATGGGGATCAATGCAGCGTCAAGGGCGCCCTCTTTAAGGAGGAGCTGGTTCAGATAAGGTAAGAGCTCAGGGTTCATGTCATCCACGTCCGCCTCCAGGACCCATATCCCTTCTTCCTCTTTCTCCTCCTGCACCCCCTGGATGATCCTCAGGAGATTCGGAGTGCCCTCGCCATCCCTCGTCCCGGCGCCATACCCCACACCGGTGATCTCCATCTCCGGTAAGGGACCGAATCCTGAGGCCAGCGAGGTCACGATGGCCGCGCCTGTAGGGGTGACGGTCTCCCCCTCAACAGGGCTCGGGACGATGGGGACTCCCTGGAGCAAGGCGACGGTAGCAGGAGCAGGCAGGGGCAGGCGGCCGTGCCCCCCCTCTACCCATCCCCTGCCCAGGGGAAGGGAAGAGCAGATAATCGTATCCCAGCCGAAATGAGAGACCCCTAAGGCGGCACCGACCGCGTCGACAATGGTATCTAACCCACCTATCTCGTGAAAGTGGACCTCCTCTATCGCTACCCCGTGGATATCGCCTTCTGCCTTGGCCAATTGATGTAAGATCTTCAGGCTGAGTCCCTTTACCCCTGCCGGCAGAGCGGAGTCGCTGATTATCGCTTTCATCTCTCTGTAGTTTCTGATCGTGCCCTCACCCTGCACCTGCACCTGCATCCCCATCAGCCCGCCCCGCTGGACTTTTTCTACATTCAACTGGAGCCCCTGCAATCCCAATATCCGCCATCCCTCGTCCAGGACCTCCACGGGGAGGCCGAGGTCCAGGAGTGCCCCGAGGACCATGTCCCCGCTGACGCCGGCAAAGCAATCGAGATAGGCGATCCGTCTCTGTTTCATAACGACACGGTATCATAGAAACCTCGCCCCTGTCCACACAGGAGGGAGATTCTTGTGTCTTATCGGTTGCAACACAACCTGGTCATGGTATAATCCATGCACGGAAACTACCACGTGAGAGGGAGGTATACTCTATGGCGGTGAAAGTGATAATAGAGAGGCGGGTTACGAAGGGGAAGGATACGGACCTGGCCAATTTGATGCGGGATTTAAGGGCCAAGGCGATGTTTGCGAAGGGGTACATCTCAGGGGAGACGCTGCGTTCCCATGAAGATCCGACCCTCTACGTGACCATCAGTACGTGGAAGAGCGTAGAAGATTGGAAGGCATGGGAGGAGAGCGCTGAACGTAAGGAGATGCAAACCAAGATCGACACCGTCTTGGATGATGCGGCCCGGCACAGGGTCTTTGATTTTGCCTGAGGATAAGAAGGGTTTTTCTTCTATTCTTCTGTCTTCCGGGTGATGATCTCATTAACCGCCAGCAGGTCGTCGATATAGAACTCGGCCTGTAGAGAGCGATTTTTATAGGCAGCAAAAGGCACCCGAGCTCCCTGAGCCGATTCTTGATCCACCGCGGAGTCTCCGATGAAGAGGGCCTCTGCGGGTGAGAGGGAGAAGTGATTGAGGATCTTCAGGACGGACTCAGGATGGGGCTTGGGATTTTTTACGTCCAGAGAAGAGATCACCAGAGCGAACTCGTCCTCCAATCCATGGATACACAGGACATCGGTTATGGTATGGGCGCGGTTGGTGGAGATAGCCCTGTGTATATGGCGCGGGAGGCTGCTCAGGAGTTCTTTGAGATTGGGTTCCATGTGCATGAGGCGAATAAAGGGGGTGTAGTCCACGCGCGGGCGATGGGCGAGAACCTCCTCCAAGACGCGGGGGTCTCTCCTGGTGAGGAGATAGCGGAGGGCCCCCTCGGCCGTGCTGACGTGCACGTATTCGACCTCTTCCGGATTCATGGGAGGGAGATGGAACTGAGAGAGGATATGGTTGTAAAAGGCGATGTTCGCATCCTTGGAGTCGAACAGCACCCCGTCGCAGTCAAAGATGATAACCTGAGTAGGATCCGTTCCCATGACTGTGTATCCTTTATCTGAGACTGAAGTAGATGCGTATCAAGCCGCACCCCATGAAAGGATTAAAGCCGTACACAGTAAAACCGTGCCGCCAGCCCCTTACTAGGCCCTTGCCCCCCACAGGACCCAGATACCGATAGCGATGAAGCCTATACCGGCGATGACCTTAATAATCTGCGGGGAGACCCAGCGGCTGAAGAACGATCCAAGGACAACCGCCATGAAGGTCGCCAATACCAAGGCCGAAGAGGCGGCCACGAACAGGCCGACCTTATTGACCTCCCTGTCTGAGGCGAGCAACAGGGTCGCCAACTGGGTCTTATCCCCCAACTCGGCCAGGAAGATGCTGGCAAAGGCCGCAGCAAATATCTTGATGTCCATTCCTTCCTCCTCTGTGTGTTTTTAGGGCTAACCCTTTCCCAGCATCCTCTTGTACCAGACGAACCAGGGGGTGTCCAGAATGCCGATGATGTTCTTGCTGACGATCTGTCCGATGATGAGGGGGATGATAGGCATGACGCCATAGAAGGCCAGGGTCACAAAGATCACGCTGTCGATGGACAGGTCCAGCATATCGGAGGTGATGCTGCGCAGCCAGATACGCCGCTCGTATCTCTTCTTCAGCCAGGCGAAGACATACGCGTCGAGGTTCTGACAGATCAGGAAGGCAACCCAGGAGGCCGCCGTGATCCTGATCCCCAACGCAAACATCTTCTGCCAGGCCTCCTCGTATGGGAAAAAGGGAGCAGGGGAGAGGTTCTTCACCATGAGGATAAAGGCAACCAGCAACACCTGGGTGATGAAGGCGATGACGATGGCCAAATGGGCCTTCTTCCTTCCGTAGGCCTCGTTGATCATATCGATGGCCTGGGCGACAAAGGGATAGATGAATACGGAGGCGGGGGCGTAAAAACGGTGGAATCCCAGGTCAAACTCCACGATCCTGATTGCCATGATCTGAGAGGCACCCAGGTAGATGGTGTAAAAGGCCACGAGCGCCGCAAACCCGTACTCGGGAAACCTCTTAATGATAAAGGCGCTGACATAGGTGACGATGGTCAAACTGACGATCCAATAGATCCAGACCATTGGAATGGGCGGAATGGGCATCTTCCAAGCTCCTCAATTCTGGTATCAAACTCCTCGCACGATACCCTCTCCCCCCTTTCCCTGTCAACCTTGAAAAGGAAGGGAAAAGGTTGACACCTCCTGAAAGACTATTTCATAATGAGATCATGGTATATGTAAATGCTGTACGAAGAGAAGAGGCATGCGGGGATGCCCGATCCCCCGTATCTCCCGGGTGCAGGGCGAACCTCATGAGGGTGTGAAACAATGGGCAACAGACTGGCCTGGGCCGGATTGGTCGTCATCGGCCTCCTGGTGGTGACGGCGCTCCTCGCCCCGTTCTTGGCCCCCTACGATCCTCTGGCCATCGACCTCAGGGGAGAGCTGGAGGGTCCCCGGGCGGGACATCCCCTGGGGCAGGACAAGCTGGGCAGGGACATCCTCAGCCAGATCATCTACGGCACGCAGGTTTCTCTTGTGGTGGGATTGGTGGTGGTAGGGATTTCCTTGATCATTGGGGTGTCTTTAGGGGCAATGGCTGGTTATTTCGGCGGCGTCTTCGATACCCTCTTGATGCGGATCGTGGACATTCTTCTCGCCTTTCCGGGGATCCTGCTGGCCATCGCCCTGGCGGGGATCCTCGGCCCCAGCCTCAAGAACATCATCCTCGCCCTCTGTGTCTTGGGCTGGGTGGGATATGCCAGACTCGTACGCGGACAGGTCCTGTCGGAGAAAAACAGAGAATACGTCCTGGCAGCCAAGGCCCTCGGGGGGAGCCACCGTCGGATCATCATCCGGGAGATCCTGCCTAACGTCTTCGCCCCGGTCATCGTAGAGGCCACCTTCGGCCTGGCAGGGGTGATCCTGGCCGAATCGAGCCTCAGCTTTTTGGGTTTAGGCCCCCAGGATGTCCCCACGTGGGGGAGGCTCCTGAACGAAGGGGCGCAGTACCTGCTGTTCGCCCCCCATGTGGCCACCTTCCCGGGGATGGCCATCATGCTCACGGTATTGGGGTTTAACTTTATCGGCGACGGCCTGCGAAACAGGTGGGATGTCAAGAGGACGGCGTGAGGATCAAAAAAATACCCAGCCCCAACTTTTCAAGCAGAGATGGCCGGTCGGTGGACATGATCGTCATCCATGCCATCAGTCTCCCTCCGGGGGAGTTCGGCACAGGGCGTGTCCTTGACCTCTTTTTGAACAGGTTGGACTATACGGCCCACCCGTACTTCAAGGAATTGGAGGGACTGAAGGTCTCCGCCCACTACTTTATCGATCGGGGTGGAGAGGTCGTCGAGCTGGTAGATCCCCTCCAGATGGCCTGGCATGCAGGCGAGAGCACCTTTGAGGGAAGGGAGAACTGCAATCCCTTCTCCATCGGCATCGAGCTGGAAGGGGGCCCGGACTACCCTTTCACCGAAGGGCAGTATCGTGCCCTGAAGGAGCTCTGCCTGCAGTTGATGGAGCGCCATCCCCTGATCACGCCGGAGAGGATCGTGGGTCACAGCGATATCTCTCCCGGAAGAAAAGAGGACCCCGGTCCTTTTTTCGCCTGGGAGCGATTGCGAGAAGACTTGCATGCATACAGCTGAAGGACGCTACTTTAACGACGACGGATGAAAGAGATCACGCGAACCGCGGGACAGATGGGCTTTTTTCGACAGCCTGTTAAGGCACAAGATATCCTGCCCCCCAAGGCCCTGGTGCTGGCCCCCATGGCAGGGATAACAGACCCTCCCTACCGCCTCTTGGCCAGGGGCAAGGGGGCTGACCTCGCCTACACCGGGATGGTGAGCGCCAAGGGGTTGGTAAGGGGAAATAACGGGGCGAGCCGCCTCTTAGAGGCCTACCCTCAAGAAGGGCCGCTCATGGGCCAGCTCTACGGCTCCGACCCCGGGGTGTTGGCTGAGGCCGCCTCCCTGGTGCAGGAGTTGGGATTTGATGGGGTGGACATCAATGCAGGATGCCCGGTCCGCAAGGTGGTGAGGAAGGGAGCAGGGGCGGCCCTGTTGCGGGAACCGGCGAGGTTGCACGCTATCCTCAAGCGAGTCAGAGATGCCGTGCGCATCCCCCTCGGGATCAAGATCCGATCAGGGTGGGACGAAGAGAGCCTAAACATGCTCAGAACCGTCCAGATGGCCGAGGATTGCGGCGTGGACCTGGTGGCCCTCCATCCTCGCTCCCGGTCGCAACAGTTCGGCGGGGAGGCCGATTGGGAGCTCATCAGGATGGCCAAAGAGCGAACAGGCATCATGGTCATCGGAAACGGCGACGTCCGTTCGCCCGAGGATGCGGCGAGGATGTTCAGCGAGACGGGGTGCGATGGGGTGATGATCGGGAGGGGGAGCTGCGGGAACCCCTGGATCTTCAAGAGGGCGCGGGGGCTCATCCATGAGGGGCGAGATATCCCCCTCCCCACCTGGGACGAAAGAACGAAGTGCATCAGGGGGCACCTGGAGATGCTCCTCCAGAGGAACGGCACGCCCTTGGGGATCATTCTCTTCATTAAGCATTTGGGATGGTACGTGAAGGGCTTGCCCACGGCGGCCGAGTTTCGCGGGAGGATAAACACCATCAGGTCCGAGGAAGCTCTTGTCAGGGAAATGGAGGGGTTTTTCCAATACATCGAGAGCGTCCACGAAAGGAATTGATGCCCATTATCGATGCCTACGGCATGCGGGGGAATGTAGTCTTCGGGAGGGGGGAACGTGAAGAGGGACGTGACTCCCTCGTCTTCATCCACGGGGCAGGGGGCAACTGGAGCGGTTGGCACCTGCAACGGGACTTCTTCAGCCGCGATTTCAACTGCTTTATCATGGAGCTTCCGGGACATGGAGAGGCCCACGGGCAAGGGGCCCAAGAGGTCAAGAGCTACGCCCTCTGGATCAGGGGGGCCCTGGATGAACTGGGGATAAGCAGCCCCATCGTAATCGGGCACTCCATGGGAGGGGCCGTCACCATGGAGTTGGCCCTGAGGTTTCCGGCCTTCACCAAAGGGTTGGTCCTGGTGAGCACCGGCGCGCGATTGCGGGTGCTCCCCCGTATCCTCGATGAGATCAAAAAGGCATTTCCCCAGGCCGTGAAACTCATCTGTGAGCTTTCTTTTGCCAAGGATGTCCCCAAGGAGATGTTGGAAGTGGCAATAGTGGAGATGCTGAAGACCTCGCCCGATGTCCTGCACGGGGATTTCTCCGCCTGTGAGCGATTCGACGTCATGGAGGAGGTAGGGGGAATCGATAGCCCCACCCTGATCATCTGCGGCGATCAGGATGCACTCACCCCGGTCAAGTACTCCCGCTACCTGGCCGAGCGGATAGCAGGATCCCATCTGGAGGTCGTCGAGGGGGCAGGTCATATGGTGATGTTGGAGCGCCCCGGGCAATTCAACAAAAAGGTGGAGGCATTTTTGCGCTCCGCCGGTGAGGCAGATGCCTAGGGTCTATATCCCCCCAGAGAGGATACAGGATGAACAGATTTCCCTCCAGTCCAGGGAGGCGCGGTACATCCTTACGGTCCTGCGGCTCGGTTCGGGTGATGAGGTGACGGTCTTCGACGGTGAGGGGAGGGAATATCGAACCGTACTCTGCGAGGAGTACGAAGGGGGTGTGTATCTAGCGATCCAGGAGGAGTTGAATCCGGAGCGGGAATCCCCTCTCAGGATAACCCTTGGGCAGGGGCTCCTGAAGGGGGAGCGGATGAAATTTGTGATCCAGAAGGCCACCGAGCTGGGTGTTAACAGGATCATCCCCCTCGTGAGCTCCCGCTCCATCCCTATCATGGAAGGGGAGCGGGAAACGCTTCGCATAGAGAAATGGCGCAGGATCGCCCAAGAAGCGGCCAAACAGTGCGGCAGGACCGTGGTGCCCGAGATCGGGGCAATCCATGAGCTGGAGGATTTCCTCTCCCAGGGCGAAGGTACACGAGTGATCCTGTGGGAGGGGGAACCCACCCCTTTGCGGGAGGTCATAGAAGAGATCGATCCGCAAGGGGGGATTACCCTCCTCATCGGACCTGAGGGGGGGTTCTCCGAGGAGGAGGTTTCCACGGCACAGGCCTCGGGTTTCCTCGTGGCCGGGCTGGGGCAAAGGATCCTGAGGGCCGAGACAGCAACCCTGAGCATCCTGAGTAT
This sequence comes from uncultured Thermodesulfobacteriota bacterium, assembly GCA_964519535.1. Taxonomy (GTDB): domain Bacteria; phylum Desulfobacterota; class B13-G15; order B13-G15; family RBG-16-54-18; genus CAYWLI01. The sequence goes on from CAZFIR010000216.1 coordinate 14,834, forward strand.
CTTCCAGCACCGCTTCGGGGATTTGGGGTAACGAGGCGCAGGGCTGATGATGCCCTCCCGTATTCCATCAGCTATCCGGTATGAAAAACCGCTTTTCTTGTTTGATGATGAGCCCTTCCTTGCATAATTGCCTCAGAACCTGCCTCACCATTGCTTTATCGCGGTTTATATCTTTCACCAGGGCAGCCTCAGTGATACCGGCCTCTTTCACCAATGCCCTCAGGATCATACCTCTGACCTGTCTCAGCGATCCCTCAAAGGGGGACTGTTTTGTATAGTGGGCGCTCCTGCGGCTGGGGTTGGGGTGCTGTTCTTTCAAGGCCACACCATAGTCCATTAAGGCGTAATACCATTGGCGAGGTCTTTTTGCGTCGAGGGTCTGCTCTACAAAGGGAAGGACCTCGCTGTCTTTGACATCCCCTCTCTCTGGGAAAAAAAGATGAATGAAGACGCTGCGAATATTCGTCTCGATGAATACGGCCGGCTTATTAAAGGCGAAGGCGCATACAGCGCCTGCAGTAGCAGCGCCGACACCCGGCAGGGCCTTGAGCGCCTCGATTACCGGCGGGATCCTGCCTTCATGACAATCAACGATGATGGTTGCCAGCTTTTTGAGCGCCAGGGCCCTGCGGTTATACCCCAACCCCTGCCATGTTTCGAGGATTGCACGCAGCGGGGCGCGGGCCACGGACTCAATTGTGGGAAACCGGCGGAGAAACTGTCTGTATTTCTCGATGACCCTGCCCACCTGGGTCTGCTGCAGCATCAACTCTGACAGGAGGATCTTGTACGGATCGCGCGTCTTGCGCCACGGGAGTTTCCGCCCGTTTGTCCGATAGTGGTCATAAACCTGTTTTTGAAACCGGCGTATCTGTCGGGAACTTAATTTGCGTGGTTTCTTCATGTCCGATTCCATAGTGGGATGTTACCTTCATTTAATACTATATCATGGAAGGCGATGATGAGAAACGAGTCAAAAAGACTGGAAAAACGTCCCGAGCGGTGTTATATTTAAGTCGCGTACTGATAGAGATTCGGAGGCTGAAGTTGCCTATATTTGAATATCACTGCATGAAATGCGACAAGGATTTTGAGCTCCTGGTCTTCGGTGACCAGAAAGTCACCTGCCCCACCTGTAACGGTGCCAAGGTCAAAAAGTTCCTCTCCACCTTCAGTCACAAGAGCGACGAGGGTTTCTCAAGCTCCCAGGGGGCCTCCTGCAGTTCCTGCAGCGCCACCAGTTGTACGAGTTGTGGTTCATCTTAATGAGGGTGATGCACTAAGGAAATCCGGTCAGCCCCCCTTTGAGCAAATTCCTTAATTCCCTCCACGTAAACCCTTCGACTTTCCGGCCTGAAGACCAGGGATTGTTTTCGATCCGAGCAGTCCGACTGAGATCACACCGAAGCCTTGGCGGCGTCGAACGAGTCAACAAT
>CAZFIR010000217.1:0-8700 GCA_964519535.1 uncultured Thermodesulfobacteriota bacterium
TTCGATTATCACTGATGGTTTGTACGACAAGGCATTTGTTCGCGATTGGACCGTGGGGTTTGAGGAGCTGAAAGAGCACGTCCACAAGTACGCGCCGGATATTGTCGAGGGGATAACCTGGGTGAAGGCGGCCGATATCAAAAAAGCAGCGGCCCTCTATGCGACCCATAAGCCAGGGGTTATTCAGATAGGAAACGCCATTGATCACAATATGAATAACGTGCAGACAGCGCGCGCCGTCGCTATCCTGCGGGCCATTACCGGCAACCTCGGCGTGCCGGGGGGGGAAGTGGCCTGTTCATCTACCGGCATCCTCAACCCCCTGGGGTCCCCTGAACTCGATCTGCGCGATAAGATCTCCAAAGAGGAGCGCGCCAAGAGGCTGGATGCCGCGACCGGCATGCTCCCCATGGCGTACTATGCCCTCCCGCAGACCATTGTCAAGGCCGTCCTTCACGCAGACCCCTATCCGATCCATGCGGGGTTCATCCAGGGGGGGAACATGCTGTTGACCTACAGCAATGCCCGACAGGTCCATCACGCATTCAAGAAGCTTGATTTTCTGGGGGTCGCCGATATGTTCATGACGCCTTCCGCCGCGATGGCCGATATCGTCCTGCCTGTGGGCACCTATCTGGAGTTTAATGATATCGTGGCCCCGCCCTATTATCCCGTGGTCCAGGTGCAGCAGAAGGTCGCCCAGGTCGGCGAGTGCCGGTCCGATTATGAGATCATGCGGGGCCTTGCCGAGCGCCTGGATTTAGCGGAGTACTTCTGGGAGAAGGAGACGGAGTGCCTGGACTTCATCTTAGAGCCTGCGGGTCTGACCTTTGAGGAGTTCAGGGAGATCGGGGTGCTTCAGGGGGAGAAGGAATATCGTAAACACGAAAGGGACGGGTTTGCCACCCCTTCGGGAAAGGCGGAGCTCTTCTCTGATCGGCTCAAGGAATGGGGATTCGACCCCATTCCGGTATATCGTGAACCTGAGGGGATGCCCCTAAGCGCTCCTGATCTGGTAGAGGAATTCCCTTTAGTACTCACGTCGTGGAAATCGGCCCCCTTTCGCCACTCCGGCGGCAGGCAGATAGCCCCGCTGCGTGATGCCCACCCCAATCCGGTGGTATGGCTGCACCCTGACACGGCCCGACGGCATGGTATCGGGGATGGCGACTGGGTCGATATCGAGACCAAGCAGGGGCGCATCAAACAGCAGGCGCATGTGACCGCTGATATAGACCCGCGCGTGGCAGGGGTCGATTATGCCTGGTGGTTTCCCGAGGAGGGGCCGGAAGGGCAGTACGGCTGGCACGAGGCGAATATCAATATGCTGACAGCAGACCATGTGCCCGCTGGCAGCGAGATGGGCACCCCGACGCTCCGGGGCATTGTGTGCAAGATCTCCAAGGCAAAATAGAAAGAGGGCCAAAAACTTTAGCCCTCTTTCATCTTTCCTTACGTAATTAGTTAAGAGTCGAGGTCTAACCTTGATTCTTCTTCTTTAATTCAACTAATTCCTTGTATATTCTTTCTAGTTTTTCTTTATTGCTAAATACTAGGGAATCTGCAAGATAGATCACCGCATCTTTGTCTACCCAGGTTTTTATTGTAATCTTCCACCCCCTTTCCTCCGCCACTATCTCTCTTATTGCAAACGCAGGTATCCTTTGACCATCTACCTCTACACTATCTTCACCTATTAACAGGTTACCCTTGTAATTTTTTAGCGCGTATATTCCAAAAAAATCCCAACAATTCCAAGAATTCAAGATTTATCAAGGCTAAACCCATAGGCAATATAATGGAAGGCAATTAAGAAAATTCCTCCAAGAATTCCAATAATAACTCCTTGTTAAAACTGAACTATCTCTAAACTTTGTGAAGTAGAGTTAGACCTCGACTTTTGGCTGATCTTGTGGAATATCAGTTCTACGCGTTGAGTGTTCCCACTTGTTTCTTCTTTGCTTTATATAATGTACCTGTTGCTTCAGCAATGGTGTTCTCTTCAGTATACACCTGAGCTGTTATTATAAGCTTTCTTCTTTTTTCTTCTTGTAGACGGGCCTCAACCCACATTCGTTCTCCGATGGGGGCCTGATTTCTGTAGACAATTTCCAATCTCATAGTTCTCACATCTTCTTTTAAGACACCTCTTCCGAAAAAAGAAATCGATTCGTCTATAAGCGTTGCAATGATACCGCCATGCACCGCCTCAGGCGGGCCCATATGATATGTGTGCGAAGTAAACTCGCCTAGAACGACATTATCCTTAATGGTAAAATTGATTTTTAGACCAAGAGGATTGTTGGGACTGCACCCAAAACAGTACGGTACGTGTATCTGCTTCTCGTCGTCATATTGCATCGATGTCTCTGTGTTGTTACGATGATCTGTTTTTTTCATGAGATTTCAGTCAAATGTTCCCTTATTAGCTAAAGCACTGTATGGTGTCAGGCCTTGCAATAGAAAATGTCTCAGCTCTCTAGATAATGGTCGAGGTCTGGCCTTGATTTTTCTTTTGAGCAACTCCCGAGACCGCTGCCTTTTTCCATGTCCACATCACCGCAGCCAGAATAAGAATAAAAAGATAAACGGTTCTGATTTCGGGATAGTGAATAGGAGAAACTGCCTGTGACTGTATTAAGACGTCGTAGGTTCCCCCCACTCCCAGGAAGAACGGGTAGAGCAGCAACGCACTGTTCCCCAAGCGGTACACAAGGGCATAGAGCAACCCTACGAAGATGAGTTTACCATACTCCGGCTGAAATCCTATATGGTGGAAGGAGTAGAAGAGGGCGGCGAGGATGATCCCCGGGACCATACCAAAAGCCTTTTCGAATAGAGTCCTGAGAAATCCATAAAAGAACACCAATTCAAAGAACACCGCGACTATGACAAAGGCCCCTTTCCACACGACCGGTGCGGTCAAGCTGAAATCGGTCGGTGGTGGACTTTCGGACAGGAACATGAAGAGCAAAAGCGCACCAAGTACCAGATTGATCGGCAGGAAGATGTACCATCTCTTGAGGCTGAGACCGAACTCAGCGAACCTATTGCCTGAGCGCAGAATATATACGAGGGGGAAGAGGATTCCCACCAGGAATATTTGCCCGATGTCCCTGATCAGTATGCTCAACCAGGGGCAATGGCGGGTTGGTATCATCGCAGCCGAGAGGCCGATGACGACGAATCCGGCGATGATTGCTACGAGGGTCTCCCTGGACAATTGCCATTGGAAAAGGTTCGATAGAATTTTTTTCATTGATAACCCCCCTTTTCCCCACCCTGGCTATTTATCTTAAGCAATTGCCCCTGAATGTTTCGCGGGCGCTGTACTTTCCACTGCAAGATTTCTCCGTTTCGTTTTTTAACAAAGTATTTGCTTATCTTCTCAAAGGGCGACCTGCCCGGGTCGGCGATGATTACCAATTGCACGCCCGCGTTCAGTGCCCTGCGGATAAACCTCTTGAGTGGATAGACCATCTTATCCCAAAAGCAAATGTCCGCACCAATCACGACATCGATATCCTGCAAATCCGTTTCTTTTAATTTATTGAATTTTTTATGAAGCGTGGCAATGTCTACCTTGTTGATCGCTGCGTGGAGGAGTAGGTACGGAAAGACCTCGGGGTCCGTGTCGACACCCGTTACGATGGCGCCGTGTTTTTTTGCACAGTAAATGCCTGCCAAACCCCAACCGCATCCTATCTCCATAACACGAGATCCCTCCGGCAAGGGATGGCGCCTCAAGTAATCCATGAGCAACCAGCTCGACACCCAGTGTTTGTTGCCGTGGATAGAGGGGGCGTGGAGGCGTTTGAGCCTTCTTATTTCCGGATGGCGCGACTGGAGCACGCGTATCCCGTACGCTTTAATTTCGTTCTTCGCTCGGCTGGTCATGATGATTTGCTGATGAGAAGGGTATTACTCGCAGGCAGGTATGTCAAGAACGGAAAAGTCAGGGTTAAGGATGGAGGGAAAGTTCATCTTTTTCTTCTCATCGTCAACCTGATTTCGGGGCGGGCGGTATAGTTTTTATAGCTGTCTGTATATATCTTTGCGGTGACGTATGTGATAAATCGTTACCATACCTTCTTTCTCATCAACTTGATAGACTATCCGATAGTCTCCGACCCGTATGCGGTAACTTTTTTCAACATCGCGTAGTTTTCGGCTCTGGCTTGGGAAGGGATTTATAGTAAGAGATTCAACTGCTTCAAGGATTCTGGGGATGTGCTGTCTGTCAATTGCCTTCAGTTCTTTTTCGGCAGAACTCTTCCACTCTATCCTATAGGAGTCCATCCGCCTTCAACCGCTTCTTCAAGTCATCAAAATTTATGGTGGATTCGTTTTTACGTTCAGCGATAATGGCGAGATCATGTAAATCCTCCAAAAGCTCTTCATATTCCTCGACAGGTATCACTACGGCGGTTTTGCGGCCGTTTTCATCTATTATGTATTGCGGTTGAGGTTTACTCATCGTGTCCCTCCTTTCTGGATAAACGCATTATAGCAAAATATATTGGGAAGAGGAATAGTCTTATGCTTCTTTCGCTCATTGCCTGCTGTGGGTAAATAGCAAGGCGAGTCGGCAAGTCAGGATTGGGCTGCTATCACAAGCCTGTCTCCACTTCGACCCTAACTGCCATTCAACTACTGGGACTCTTCTATAGTCACGAGCTGCTTTAAACAATTATAAGTCTTATCTCCCATACCTCTAACAAGCCGTAATTGCTCTAAGCTCGTATAACCTCCGATGGTTTCTCTAAAAGCTACAATTGCCCTTGCTGTTTTTATTCCTATGCCGGGGAGGGCTATCAGGTCTTCCTCAGTTGCTGTATTAATATCAATCTTTTGGAAGTTTGGACCAGCATTTTCTATGTATTGCCGACATGCCGTCTCAAGGTCAATAGCATCTACCCAACTTGCTGATAGTTGCCAGGTAACGACCAGGCTAAAAAGTATAAGGATAATCTTTATAAATGGTATTTTTGATATTGATAGTCCTTCTTCACGCTGTGACATAACCTTCATACTATCCTCCTAAAAAGAGTATTTTTAATTGTTTTTTCATATCCGTAATTGCAGTTAGCGGGGCGGCATAGTCCTGCACTGCGGGATTTGAGCAGTATTGCTAGCCAGTCCTCACCTCGATCCCTTGTCAAGCTAGTCAACAACGTCCCACCCCGCATCGTTAGAATTTGGACGGAGTGAAGTTCAATCTTTTACACTGTTTTAGACGCCATTTCCAATTTTTATACATTCGTCTTATCGTATCTCAGTTTCTCAGCAAGGACTTGTTGGTTAATTGGTTCATCGTATTGCCAGTATATCAACAAAACTCCGTTTGATTTACATTTTTGTAATTTTCGTCTATCAAGTTTTTTTTGTCTTTCAAATGATTCTTCGCCACCAAAAAAGTCAATCGGTTCAAAGTGTTGTTTTCCTTGATACTCGAAAGCAAGCTTTTTAGAGGGCACAAAAACATCAAGATGTTGCGGCCTGAGCCATTCAGGAGTTACATGGTGCTGAGCTTCAGGGAAAGCATTTTTAACTAAATTATAAAGTTGCATTTCTGAAATCCAACCCTCGCCGATTCTCGGAAGACCATGATTTTCGCGGAGCAGATTTTCTGCTTCCCTGAGTATTTCTTCAACGATTTCTTTAAAAAGATTCCCAAGGTCTTCAGCCAAATCGGGATTGTTTCTTAGTAAGTCTATCTCATAGAATTCTTTTCCGCTTATTTTGTGGCTACGACCTGTATATCGTATGTTATTAGTTCCGTAGTCTGATTTTTGGATTTCACTCAGAGATGTTACGGTAGTAAAGTCTGGTTCTTTTTTTCGCCTTTTCCACAATATATGTCGATATACTTCTATTCCATTGATATGAAAACCTTTGTCTAAAATCTGTTTTTGATAATATGAGGGAGGATACGTTGTCCAAAGGCCAACATATTCCGGGTCTTCGGGAGCTTCGATAACTCTGCAATGCTGAATCTGGTCCGGATACCTATCGAAAAGTCTACCCTCTGGGCATTTGTCGTATTGAGCAGAAAATGAATCAATGGTTACTGGAGTGTTATCTCTCTTAAACTCCCCATTCCACAGGTATACACCTAGATGCCAATCTTGCTTTCTTTGTTCGATTAGCTCTTCCATAGTAGGAGCATTTTCAATGATAATATCCAGTGGCAACTTAAGTCCTGCTTTTCGATATTGTTCAAGTACTGCATCTATACAAGAGCAATATTCCGAGAGATTAGAATTAATCAATTCGTTCCGTGATGATTCGCTTCTAAAATATAAAAGATCTCTTCCTTTTAGTGGAATGTTCGCAAGACGCTTGAGATAGATTAGTTCATTATGAAGCCCACCATAAAATTTATCTCCTAAAGTATCATAGTACTTTTGCACTCCCTCTTCATATTTTCCTTGGGCAACGAGTTCTCGGATTTCTTGATATTGGGCAATGTACTCTTTGGGTCGTTTTTTGGCTTTTATAAGATTCCCACTTGCAGGATCGAAGTAATCAAGGTATCCTTCTTTTTGAAGTTTTTCATTTACTTTCAGCATGTCTTCCTGCCACGGTTTCCAATAATTCTCTTTAAGAAAATCAACCAACTCTTGGAAGGTTTTACCAGTTTCCGCTTTAAGTCTTTCCGCAGTGGAACGAACCCGATCTTTATATGCTTTGGAAGCGTAGGTGTAGTCATAATGTCCATTTCGACAATATAGAATAAGGGTAAGAACATCCGTCCCATAGACTTTAGGTCTTGGCAGATTCTTGGCAGTTTTGTACAAAGATGCCATCAAGTCATTTTGTTCGTCCGTAAAGCTAACGATGTGCCACATGTCTTCCCCCTCACCTCGAATCTCATGCTGATGGGCAAACCTGGAAAGCTCAACAGCTTGAGGATAACGTTTACTTTTAGAAAAACAAAAGTGGATTTTGTACAATTCAGTCATTTTGATCTATTCTTTAATTAGAAATGGCCTCTGATGATTGGTGGCTGATCTAAGTCCCGCCGTAGGCGGGATTTTGCATTCATGCCGTTTATGCGTGTGATAGCTGAAGTGGTGCTTCACGACCTTATAGTTAAACGAAAGTATATATTTCCCAAGAGTAAAACATAAAGCATTTTAGCTATCGTCTATGCAGACCACGCCGTTGTTTTTGCTACAACAAACGACCTATTCTCTCATGGCAAAAACAATGGAACGACCACAAACAATAATCCCTTTAATATAGGGAGTGTCTCGGTTTGTGCTGTTAGTTGCCGTTTGGGCGTCATATCTCAATCTGAATAATCTTGTTTTTGGTCAGCCGCAAATATATGGCTTGAATTTCTTTTTGATACCAAGAAGTGTACTCAGAGGATTTCTCAGGAGCATAGTGCTCTATGAACAATCGGAATAGCTTCAAAGCAATCGAGACAGCAAGGACAGTCAGAACTTCTGGCTCTTTTGGTAGTCGAAGCTGAAGAATCTCAACCTGGCCTGTTGAGCTTCGAGAAATGTTTCCTTCTATGATGTCGGTTCCGTGGGTTGAACTCGACCATTTACGATATAGAATATGATAGAAGGCTTGTAGGTTAAGATGGTCAGCTAATTTTTCGATATTGCTCGGGCCACCATAGAGTGAGTACCAATACGGGTTTTTTGAGCCCGCCTTTCTTACTCGATCATATTCCTTATGCGCATCCTTGTATGCTGGTTTCTTCTCAAGATTCTCTAAGTTTGCAATGGCCGCCTGAATAGCAGTAGTCGGAATTGAGATAACCATGGTTGTCGCAAGGGGATCTTTCTTGAGCAAACTGCGGAACTCTTTTCCTTGCTGTGTGGTGGGATCAAGCTTTCTATACGTCTTGAGACGCTGGTTGACATATGTAGCCATGAACGCCATTGCTCTTCTTTTAGTATCGGTTTCCAAGATGTAAGCAACGCCGAAGTAACTCTCGAGTGCGCCTCTTAGCAAAAGTTTACAGGGATCTAGTGACGAGTTGCGGATATTGATTGAAACAGCATCGAGTAATTCAAGAATGTGCCTGAATGACAGTGTGATTGGAGCAGTATCGTCTCCCCCTCGTGCTGATTCGAGATGCCATTTGAGAACATGAGAGCCAAAATTCACTGTCTCGTCGATCAGATCGGCAAACCTTCCGAGTACTTTGGATACTTCGTGGCTTGAAGGATTCCGAGAGATTACTTCTTGTACTGGTTGTGTAGGCATATATTTCTCTTTCGCCCAAATGGCAACTATCTTGTTCGCAGACGAACCAAGTTCGATTTTTATACCAAATTTGGGGTGATATCCGAACGACTTCGGATATATTACTTCTCGCTGAAGGTTGTGACCCCCTACTGCTTTCATCCAGCATTAATTTAATAGATATAATAAAAGCTACTATTTGTCAAGCTTTTTGTGAAAAACAAGGGGAAGTATCCCTCACCTAGAAGGGGATCACTTCTTGAAGAGAGCAAAGAGCAGGGTCAGGATGAGGCTGATGATGATACAGGTCACAATGGGGAAATAGAAGGTACACTTTTCCCGCTTGATGTAGATATCCCCCGGAAGCTTCCCGATCCAGGGGATTTTATCCCCCAGGGTCAAGAGCAACCCTATTCCTACCAGTATTACACCAAAGATGATCAGGGTTTTGCCTAAAGCACCGAGGGGCATCAATCACCTCTTTCCTAAATA
>CAZFIR010000218.1:0-11538 GCA_964519535.1 uncultured Thermodesulfobacteriota bacterium
TACTTACCGCTTACAACATCCGTTGACAACCATACAGGAAGCATTCATGGGATATATCATTGCCCGGAGATTGTAATATCTTTAAACCTAACCTTCTTTTTCCACCTGCATAAAGCTCAGTTCCAGCGGCGTCTTGCGACCGAAGATCTTCACCATCACCTTGAGCTTCTTCTTCTCATCGTTCACCTCTTCGATAATCCCGGTAAAACTGTTGAAAGGACCATCGATCACCTTCACGGATTCCCCCACGAAGAAGGGCACGGTGATCTCCTCGTCGCTGGCGGAGAGTTCATCCACCTTTCCGAGGATCCGGTTCACCTCCGAGGGACGAAGGGGCGTTGGCGCCTGGTCTCCTTCAGAGCCCAGGAACCCGATGATGTTGGGGATGTTTCTGAGAATATGGGGGATCTCCCCGGCAAGCGCAGCTTCAACAAGCACATAACCGGGAAAATAGTTGCGCTCCTTGCTGATCTTCTTGCCGTTCCGGATCTGATATACCTTCTCGGTGGGGATCAGCACCTGCGTAATATAATCCTGCAGGTTTAACCTGCTTATCTCACTTTCTATATACTCTTTGGCCTTCTTCTCCTTGCCGCCAATGGCCCTGAGAACATACCACTTCTTTTCCTGGCTGCTCATGGATTAGACTAGTTTATAAATTCCCTCGAGGATCTTCTGGAACGTAATATCCATGGCAAAGACAATCAGAGCGAATATCAAAGATGCGATCATGACTACCAGAGCGCTGTTCTGCAGATCCTTCCACGTAGGCCAGGTTACCTTGTGCGCCAGCTCGTTGTAGGATTCCTTCAGGTAATTAATTATTCTCCTCATTACTGATGTATCTGGCACGGGAGGAGCGACTCGAACGCCCGACACCTGGTTTTGGAGACCAGTGCTCTACCAACTGAGCTACACCCGTGTGCTTAACATTCAAAAACAGAGAAGCCGGGTTCAAGACATTTGACCCGTGCTCCCCATCAGATGATGCCGGTAATGCTACTCCTCAATGCTGATCACCTGCCCTGCACCAACGGTCCTTCCGCCTTCGCGGATGGCAAAACGCAGTCCCACGTTGATGGCAACAGGGTAGATCAGTTGAACTTTGATCTCAACGTCATCCCCGGGCATTACCATCTCAGTTCCTTCCGGAAGCTGGATCTCACCTGTTACGTCCAGGGTCCTCAGGTAGAACTGTGGACGGTAGTGGTTGTGGAAGGGAGTATGGCGGCCGCCTTCCTCTTTCTTGAGAACGTAAACCTGTGCTTTGAACTTGGTATGCGGAGTAATGGAACCCGGCTTGGCAATGACCATTCCCCTCTTGATCTCCTTCTTGTCAATACCGCGAAGCAACAGACCCACATTGTCTCCGGCTTCCCCTGTATCCAGTATCTTGCGGAACATCTCAACACCTGTAACAACGGTCTTCTTGCCTTGGGCACCCAGACCGATCAGGTTCACCTCGTCACCCGTATTGATCACACCGGTCTCGATCCTTCCGGTGGCCACGGTCCCGCGTCCGGTGATGGAGAAAACATCCTCAACAGGCATCAGGAAGGGTTTTTCTTTATCCCGGGGCGGGATGGGGATATACTCGTCCACAGCATCCATCAGCTCAACAATCTTCTCTTCCCACTTGGGGTCACCGTTCAGTGCTCCCAGGGCAGAGCCGTGGATCACAGGCGCATTGTCTCCGTCAAACTCGTAGAAATCGAGCAGTTCACGCACCTCCATCTCAACCAGCTCCAGCAGTTCCGGATCATCGACCATGTCCACCTTGTTCAGGAAAACAACGATCTTGGGAACATTCACCTGGCGCGCCAGGAGGATGTGTTCCCTGGTTTGCGGCATAGGGCCGTCATCTCCTGCAACCACGATGATGGCACCGTCCATCTGAGCGGCACCTGTCACCATGTTCTTCACATAGTCAGCATGTCCGGGACAGTCCACGTGCGCATAGTGGCGCTTGGCTGTCTGGTATTCAACGTGCGCGGTATTGATCGTGATACCGCGTTCTTTTTCTTCAGGGGCATTGTCAATGGAGTCAAAAGACCTGATCTCTGAAAGACCCTGTTTTGCAAGGACCTGGGTAATAGCAGCGGTCAATGTAGTTTTACCGTGGTCAACGTGACCAATGGTGCCGATATTGACATGCGGTTTAGACCTGTCAAATTTTTCCTTAGCCATAACTTAGTTTAAATTAATTTTTGGTACTTTTTTTATTACTTTTTCATTTTATCAGAGCCAATGACGGGAATTGAACCCGTGACCTCTTCCTTACCAAGGAAGCGCTCTACCCCTGAGCTACGTGGGCTCAAAACGTTACCTTTAAGTTAATAGTTAATATAGTTAGTAACGTGCACTAACGTCGTAAAGACGCCTTAATTCCTGATGCCTGAACGCCGTGTTGCCTTCTTGGAGCGGGAAACGGGATTCGAACCCGCGACCCTCAGCTTGGAAGGCTGACGCTCTAGCCAGCTGAGCTATTCCCGCCTCCTTTTCTCTCACCTTGGTGGAGAGGGGAGGATTTGAACCTCCGAAGGCTACGCCAGCAGATTTACAGTCTGCCCCCTTTGGCCGCTCGGGAACCTCTCCTTAACGGACACAAAATGGAGCTGGTGATGGGACTTGAACCCGCAACCTGCTGATTACAAATCAGCCGCTCTGCCAATTGAGCTACACCAGCACATTTTTTCAATTAAAACGCGAAACACCAAAAAAATCAACAACTAAAAAGGGCTTGAAAGGGATTTTCCTGCATCTTTTTACCCTTTCTTTCCCCTCTTTCTCCTTCAAATTGAATATTAAGCGATATTTTTTTCTTTTTCAAGCCTAAAAGTGCGTTTCTCGACACTAATGTATCAAAAAGTCCCCCCTCTGTCAACAAAATATGCTCGTCCGCGGGGGGCTATGGGGTACCTCTGCGCCTCACTATTCTTTGTCTTGTATATGTTCAATATTAAGAACACCCCATCCAGGCGGAGGAGATAAAGCTTACTTGCAGGGTGAGGATGCGGTCTTAAAAGATGCCTAGAACGGGATGCTTGAAGACACAGGTCATCCGCTAATCTCTCTTTTCAGGATGGCAGGTTTAGTTTTATTGTATTGACAACGCCCCCCCTTATTTGCTATGGTCACCTCTGTTTTACAAGTGGAGATCCTCTGAGGGCGGCATGAAGACCACAGAGGGGTCCCGTGATGCTCTTCTTATTGCCCTGAAGGATCTTGCTTATGAGAGAGGGGGCTGCGTCGGGCAAGGCCTCAGAGAGTTTAATTTATTGAAGGAGGAATTGTCGGTATGGTTAAAGGACGGGTAAAATGGTTTAACGACAAGAAGGGGTATGGCTTCATCGAGAGGGATGAAGGGGACGATGTATTTGTCCATTACTCCGCCATCGACGGGGAAGGGTTTAGGACCCTTTATGAAGGACAAGAAGTGGAGTTTGAGATCACGGACGGGCCTAAGGGACCCCAGGCCTCCAAGGTTTCTCTCGTTTGATCCCTTTCGGTCCTTCAAGGGGACCCTCTTGTGAGGGTCCCCTTTTTTATTTTTTACTTGCCTTTGGTCCCGTTGTTCGCGCCGCCTCATTATAACAGACAGGCGCGCACGGCGTAACCGGCCGTCAAGAAAAAATGACCTAGATGCTGGGCGACGGCGGCGCAAATGCCGAGCTGAGCCACTCTGACGGCTTGTCGCACCTCCGGCCCGAATCTCGTTTTGCGAGACTAGAGCGGAAATCCGCCTAACACCAAAATATCAACATTTTTTAGTTACCCGGCTTCCGCTCAGCTTGGCAATATCGAATTTTTCAAGGAGGACTGCACCGGCTTCCTTCATTTCCTCCAGGGCCTTCCGTGAGGAGTCCGGGGCAACCCCCCGGCACAATTCCTCAATCACGGTTACCTGAAAGCCTGCATGGACCGCATCAAGGACGGTGGCCCGAACACAGTAATCGGTGGCGATCCCATAGAGCACAACCTTTTCTATGCCGTTGTTCCTCAGGATGGACTCCATCTCCGTCTTGTGCCCCCCATCGTCCTGAAAGGCTGAATAGCTATCGTATTGTTTATCCCTTCCCTTTTGAACGATGGCCAGGAAGAGGTTGTTGTCAACTAATATCCTGGCGTTCTCGGTTCCTTGCACACAGTGAGGGGGCCACAGCACCTGCGTTCGCCCATTGATCTCTATGGTCTCAAGGGGTTTCCTGCCGGGGTGGTTGGTATAAAAGGAGATGTGGTCACGCGGGTGCCAATCTTGGACCCCAAAGATGGGGACGCCCGCCTTATACAACACTGTGGTAGCATCCTCTGTCCGTTTGACGAAATCCTTGCCTGTGTCGGGGACGGCAAGTGAGCCCTTTTTCCATTCGATGAAATCACCCTGGATGTCCCCTACGATGACCCCTATCTTTTTTCCCATGAGGGTCCTCCCCATAACATAACAGTGAGGCTTCGGTTTTTTTATGATTCAGTTATGCAAAAAATCTAAATAAAGTTCCGTTTTGGGAGCTCTTTTTTCAAGTAGCCGATAAAACTTTCCGCTTTTTGAGTCGGAGCCCGCGTGAGGAGGCTGATGATGATGTAAAGGGCGATGCAGACGATAAATCCCCACACCCCAGGCCACCACCCCAGGGGTTTATATCCTTTTATCTGGAGTATCAAGACCAGGATAGCACCTACAACCATACTGGTCAGGGCACCGGCTGCCGTAGCCCGCTTCCAGAAGAAGGCGCCGATGATGGCTGGTACTGCCATCAGGAGCCCGGCCGAAGCGGCAACTGAAAGGGGTACGATCATAAAGGCCAACCCCTTTTTGCCCGCCGCCCAGTAGGCAAAGAGAAAGAAAATGGCCGCCAAAATGGGGATGACAATCTTGCCGATCCTGAGTTCCCGTTTTTCTGGGGCCTGCGGATTGATGCCGGTCTTGTAGATGTCGCGGGCAACCATTGACGACAGGGTCAACAAGATAGAATTAATGGTCGAGATGGCTGCCGCGAGGATGCCGATCATGACGATGATGGCTACGGCCCATGGAATCGTTGCATGTGCCAGGAGTGTAGGGGTCGCTTGGTCTGCGTTTTCAAGGCCGGGGATTAACAAGAGGGCACCGAAGCCCCATAAAACAGAAACGACGGTATAGATGAACCCGAATATGAGAAAGCCTCCGATCATCTGTTTGAAGGCAGTAACTGATTTCGGGATAAAGAGCCTCTGGGTCACCTGGGGATTGGAAAGGGAGAAGAAGATCCACGGCAGCGCAAGCCCAAAAAAGACATTGAATTTGAACAACCCCGGTCCAGCAAGGAGTTGGGGGATCTCCTGGTTCATCTTCGCAAAGAAGCCCCCAAATCCGCCAAATCCCCGATAGGCCAAGAAACAGACTGCGGCAATGGATGCCACGAGCATGATGAGGGCCTGCAACGCATCGGTCCACGCCACAGAACGCAGGCCGGCGATGTTCGACCAGACGATGGCCAATACGATGGCGAGCACCATTCCAACAAGGAGGGAGATCGCTTCATGCGAAACACCCTCCAAGAGATAACCAATTCCCATCACCTGTATGGCTGCATACGGGATGAGGAAAATGAGGCAAAGGAGGGAGGCCACAACGCCCACTGCCCGGTTTTGGTAGCGATCCGCTAATAGCTGGGCGTGGGTGAGATAATCGAACTTCTTCCCCACCAGCCAGAACCGGGGGCCGAAGAATACGACTAGAACCAGGCCGCACAGATAGGTCAGCTCGAATCCCAAGGCCCCAACCCCCAGCTTGTAGGTTAGACCAGCAAGCCCTACCATCATAAAGGCACTGTACGTGGTTGCGGCGTACGTCAGGGCGGAGACAAAACCGCCTATCCGGCGGTTTCCAAGAAAGAATTCATTCATCCCGAAGCCGAGCCTCCGTCTGGCGAGGATCGCTATAATAATACCTACCACGATATAGATACCGATAGCCAACCACGTATAGAAGCTTTCACCCATAATGCACCTCATCGACTGTTTTGACCTGTTCTGTTGTTCATGCCCCTGGGAATCTGGGCTTTTAACCCTTTGTATCCCCCTCCCGCCATCTGAGGAAGATGGCGAACATGCTCACGATGGCGATGGCCATCCATATGATCCAAAACAGGAAGCTCCCCTGCACCTTCTGGATACCCTTCAGCGTATGGAAAGGTATGGTGAAGTCCACGATGAAGAGCAATATAAACCAACACATCCACCCCCAAAAAGCCTTTGCCATCTTCTCACCTCCGCACAAGAATACGTAAAAGCTTATCTTAATTGATCTGAGGACCCCTTGTTGTTACCATATGAAGAATCATATATCAACGGTTTTGTAGGGCAGGTACTATTTGTGTATATTTTCACAGCCAGCATGTATAATTCAAACATACTAGAGGATAGTCCCGGATGCCGACGGATTAAGGATTATGGAGAACATATATAATTTTACTTATTAAAAGGGGTTGACAAACTTTTCATAGTCTAGTATATGGCTATTTTGTCGGAGGGAAAGGTTTGGGACGTCTTAAGTCTTTTCAGAGGGGGATTTGAGATGAAAAAGAAGGGGATCTTTACGATATGGGTATTCCGTGGCGGGCCGTTTAAACCACACAAAATCAAACTTCCCGGCCGGAGCGCCAAAATCCTCTTCGCAATTCTACTTTTTGTCATTATCACTTTTCCTTTTATTACAATGAGTTACATATCAAAGAGTGTAAAGTTGGCCCAGATAGAGAAAGAACGGGCTGCACAAGTAAATTGGATCGCCTCCTTGAACAAGCAAGTAGGGGAATTTCAACAGCATTTCCAGCGATTGAAGGAGTTCGATGTAAAACTCCGTATTATTGCCAATCTCGAGAATGCGGAAGAGACCGATCCCTTTCTCGGGGTAGGTGGCGTTACCCCCTCTTCTCGTGAACCGGGGCTGGGGGCAGAAGCAGATCTGGAGCGGATGAAGACAGAATTAGATCGTCTCTGTACCGAAGCAGAGTTTCGCGAGAAGAGCTTTCAAGAACTTTACTCATTTTTAGAGGGCAAGAAAAAAGAATTGGCATGTACACCTTCTATTTGGCCTGCCCGAGGGTGGTTGACCTCGCCGTTCGGATATCGCATTGACCCGTTTACCAGATTGCGGCAGTTGCATGAGGGGATTGATATTGCCAACAGGATCGGGACCCCTATTATCGCCCCCGCCGATGGGGTGGTCGCCCGTGTCTTCAATAACTTTGGTTTCGGATTTATGGTGGAGATCAACCACGGGTATGGCATCCTTACCCGCTATGGCCATCTCTCCAAGGCTTATGTGCAAGTGGGCCAACGGGTCAAGAGGGGTGAGCGAATTGCTGCCATCGGCGCTACCGGGAGGGCTACCGGACCTCATCTACACTACGAGGTGAGGTTGAATAACGTCCCCATCAACCCGCAGACTTACATCTTGAATTAAGGTCCTTCCTTTTTTCCCCTGTTAAGGGTACAATAGTATTCTGAGAGAATATTCATCGTCCTGAGGGGTGTGCCCCTCGAGGGCGTCGGTGCGGAGGTAAGAAGCAATGCTGGGCGATGTTGTCAAGAAGGTCGTTGGGAGCAAAAACGAGCGGGATCTGAGGAAGATTCAGCCCCTTGTCGAGAGGATAAACTCGCTCGAACCCCAAATTTATCCCCTCAGCGACCAGCGCCTGGCCGCCAAGACAGGTGAATTGAAAGAACGGGTGGAAAGAGGAGAGCCGCTTGATGATCTTTTACCCGAGGCCTTTGCCGTGGTCAGGGAAGTAGGGAGGCGGACCTTGGGGGAACGCCCGTTTGATGTCCAGCTCATTGGGGGGATCGTCCTTCACGAGGGAAAGATTGCCGAGATGGCTACCGGCGAAGGGAAAACCCTCGTGTCCACCCTGCCGGCCTTTCTCAATGCCCTCCCGGGCAAGGGGGTGCATATCGTTACCGTCAATGACTATCTGGCCAAGCGCGACAGCGAGTGGATGGGGGTCATCTATCGATTTTTAGGGCTCTCGGTGGGTGTGATCCTCCACGACATGGACGATTCAGCCAGGCGGCAGGCCTACGGGTCCGACATCACCTATGGGACCAATAATGAGTTCGGATTCGACTACCTGCGGGACAACATGAAGTTCAGCCTTGATGACTATGTTCAAAGAGAGCTCCACTATGGCATCGTCGATGAGGTGGACAGCATCCTCATCGATGAGGCCAGGACCCCCCTGATCATCTCCGGGCCTGCGGAGGAGTCCACGGACAAATACTATAAGATCAACCGGATTAGTCCCCAACTCAGGAAAGAGCGGGATTATACCCTCGATGAGAAGAGCAATACGGCGGCCCTCACCGAAGAGGGGGTTGCCAGGGTGGAGAAGCTCCTTAAAGTGGAAAACCTCTATGACCCCAGGCAGATCGATACCCTCCATCACGTCAACCAGGCCCTGCGGGCCCACACCCTCTTTAAGCGCGATGTAGATTATGTGGTGAAGGACGGCCAGGTCATTATCGTCGATGAGTTCACGGGCAGGCTCATGCCCGGCCGGCGCTGGAGCGACGGCCTTCACCAGGCCGTGGAGGCCAAGGAGGGTGTCAGGATAGAGAGCGAGAACCAAACCTTGGCCACCATCACCTTCCAGAACTACTTCAGGATGTACGAAAAATTGGCGGGGATGACGGGAACGGCCGATACCGAGGCCGCAGAGTTCAAGAAGATATATAACCTTGATGTGATGGTGATTCCCACCAACCGGCCCTTGATCCGGACCAACTATCCGGATGCCATCTATAAGACGGAGCGTGAGAAGTTCAATGCAGTGGCGCGGGAGATAAGGGAACTCTATGAGATAGGGCGGCCTGTCCTGGTAGGGACCATCTCCATCGACAAATCAGAGCGATTGAGCAGGTTGTTAAAGAAGCAGGGGATCCCCCATCATATGCTCAATGCCAAACACCACGAGAAAGAGGCGGAGATCATCGCCCAAGCGGGTCGTTTTAAAGGGGTGACCATCTCTACCAACATGGCCGGCCGTGGGACCGATATCATCCTGGGGGGGAACCCCAAGATGATTGCCCTCCAAAAGGAGGGCAAAGAAGCGGACGAAACTGACCTTGAGGCCGCCTATCAAAAGGCATTGGCCATTACCTCCGAGGAGAAAGAGAAGGTGATCAAGACGGGCGGGTTGCACGTCGTCGGGACAGAGCGACATGAAAGCCGCCGCATCGACAATCAGTTGCGGGGGAGGTCCGGGCGCCAGGGTGATCCGGGATCATCGCGCTTCTATTTATCCCTGGAGGACGACTTATTGCGGATCTTCGGCTCTGAAAGGATAGCGGGGATCATGGATAGGCTGGGCGTAGAGGAAGATCAGCCCATCGAGCACTCCCTGGTTTCCAAGGCCATCGAGAACGCCCAGGGGAGGGTGGAAGGCCATAACTTTGAGATCAGGAAACAGCTGATAGAATATGACGACGTGATGAACCAACAGCGAGAAGTGGTATACTCCCAGCGCAAGGAGATTTTGCAGGGTGAGCGCTTGCAGGAGATAGTCCAGGACATTGTAGAAGAGGTAAGGGAGGGGATTGTCGACGAATACACTGATGAGAAACGATACCCCGACGAGTGGGACATACAGGGGTTGCAGGAGGCCTTTCAACAATCCTTCTCATTCCCGTTGGAACTCGAACAGGAGAACGTCGAGGGAATGCAGCAGGAGGATTTGAGGGCTTCCGTCATAGAAAAGGCCCGGACGTTTTATGCGGAAAAAGAAAAGGCGTTTGGTGAGGCAGTGATGAGGGATTTGGAGCGCTTCATCCTCTTGCAGACCCTTGACAGCCACTGGAAAGACCACCTCTTGAACATCGATCACCTCAAGGAGGGCATTGGCCTGCGGGGCTATGCCCAGAAGAACCCTCTATTGGAGTATAAGAGGGAGGGGTATGAACTCTTCATCGATATGCTGTCCAGCGTGAGGGAGGATGCCGTTCGCAAGCTCTTCGCCGTACAACTCGCTGAGGAGGAAGAGGTGCCGACGCTGCAGGAGGCCCTCGGGTCGCGAATGTTCTTGATCAAAGGTGGGCTCGGAGCTCCGCCTGTACCCCCCCCGGTGTCTTCACCGCAATCATCCCCTCCGGAGATGGCAATGCGGGCCGAGGCTGAGCCGCCGCACCCCATGCCCGTGCGGCGCGAGGGCAAAAAGGTCGGTCGCAATGATCCCTGCCCCTGTGGCAGCGGAAAGAAATACAAAAAGTGTTGTGGGAGGTAGCAGACTGGGACCGAAGGGTTTTCAGGCATCAGGTATCGCCTGTGGTATAAAGGCGGCAGCGGGGGCCAAAGATCTGGCCCTTATTTATTCAGAGGTACCGGCACAGGTGGCCGGCCTCTTTACCAAAAACAGGGTCAAGGCCGCTCCCGTCCTCGCCACCAGGAGGAGGGTGCGCAGGGGCCTCTGTCGGGCCTTGATCGTCAACAGCGGCAACGCCAATGCCTGCACCGGCGAGAAGGGCCTCCAGGACGCCGAGACCACGGCGACGCTGACCGCCCGCGCCCTTCATTGCCCCCCGCAGCACGTTCTGGTTTCCTCTACCGGGGTGATCGGCCTCCCCCTCCCTATGGAGCGGATCGAGGGGGGTATCGCATCCCTGGTTGCCCAGCTCTCCTCTGAGGGTTTTCATGATGCCGCCGAGGCCATCATGACCACTGACACCCTTCCCAAGATGGTTACCGAGCAGGTGGCGTTCGCTGATCAGGAAGTCACCATCCTTGGGATGGCCAAGGGGGCGGGGATGATTCATCCTCAGCTTGCCACCATGTTGGCCTTTATCCTGACCGATGTAAAGGTAGAGCACACAGTATTGTCTGCCCTGCTCAAAGAAGGGGTTAGCTCTACCTTTAACAGGATCACCGTCGATGGCGATACCAGCACCAATGACATGATCATCTTGATGGCCAATGGTGAGGCAAGCCCAAGCGCTCTTGTCCCCGGCGATGGCGGCTTTCGCCCTTTCAGGGAGGCCCTGTTCGGGGTCATGGACCAGTTGGCTCGGGCCATTGTCAAGGACGGGGAAGGGAGGACGAAGGTGGTGGAGATCTGCGTGCAAGGGGCCAGGAATGTCCAAGAGGCCGAGCGGGTGGCCTTCAGGGTGGCCCATTCCCCCTTGGTAAAGACGGCCTTTTTCGGCGAGGATCCCAATTGGGGCAGGATCATGGCGGCTGTAGGAGATGCAAGGGTTGCCGTTGATCCGCAGAAGATATCCATCTTCTTTGATGATGTCATGGTTGTAGACAATGGGATTGCTGCCCCCGGTGCCGGTGAAGAGCAGCAGCGGAAGGTGCTCAAGCAAGAGGAGTTTACGGTTACGATTGATCTGCATGCGGGCAGCGCACAGGCCTCTGTCCTTACCACCGACCTCTCATCAGATTACGTCAAGATAAACGCATCATACCGCACCTAAGAAATTCTTTACGCTAAAAATATCCTTTTAAAATCTCCTCTCCCCACGTCAGTCCCCCTCCGTTTTAACGAAAAATAAAGAGGTTGGGAT
>CAZFIR010000219.1:0-3037 GCA_964519535.1 uncultured Thermodesulfobacteriota bacterium
CTTTTGTTCGCCCTGGGCCTGCTTTAGTTGTTCTTCGGTAATGATCTCCGCCTTTAGGAGGAGTTGACCAAGCCGTAAAGACATGACGCTATCCTCGTCTCCTGAATAGGTGTATAAGCAATAATTGCTCTAAATCTATCACTTTTCAACATCTATGTCAATATTTGTCACTATTAATTCGCCAAATGTGGTGACTGTCCATGTATCGCCTTACAGGATCCATGGGTGCGAGACAGTGCCTATAATTTATGAATAATTGTCTTTATTGCCATTAATCGGAGATCATCATGCTTATTACTGTCTTTTTTGGAGCATAAAGAGATATATATTCTATTAAGAACGATTTTCGTTCATTGTGAAAGGTGATGTTTCGGGGTGGGTAGTCAAACGCCTCTTGCATTTTTTGGTGGATGGCAGGTAATATATCGTGCTCACGGTCTTCTTGTCGTATTATGTTAGTGTAATTATCTAAAAAAAGATAGGAGGCGGCATTGAAGGATAAGACACCTGTAGAGATGGCAGAGAGGCTCACGGCCCTTCCTCCGTATCTCTTTGCGGCACTTGATCGGAGCAAGGCCGCCTTGAGGGCCAAAGGTGTGGATCTCATCGATCTGGGGGTAGGTGATCCCGATCTTCCCACCCCGCAGCGGATCGTGGAGCGGATGAAGGAGGCAGTCCTTAATCCGCAGAACCACCGCTACCCCAGCTATGAAGGGATGCGGGAGTTCAGGGAGGCGGTGAGTCGGTGGTATGAGCGGAGGTTTAGGGTAACGGTGGACCCGGATAGTGAGGTTATCTCCCTGATCGGTTCCAAAGAAGGGATAGCTCATATCTCCCTGGCCTTTATTAACCCCGGAGCGTACTCCCTTGTTCCCAGTCCTGGATATCCGGTCTACCATGCGGGGACGGTCTTTGCCGGGGGACAATCCTTTTTCATGCCTCTGGTGGAGGAGCGGGGTTTTTTACCCGATCTGGGTGGGATTCCCCCGGAGGTGGCTGAGCAGGCCGCGCTGATCTTTATCAATTATCCCAACAACCCGACAGCGGCCGTGGCGGACAAAGAATTCTTTGCAGATGTGGTGGAGTTTGCCCGGCGCTACCGCTTGATCGTCTGTCACGATGCGGCCTATAGCGAGATCTGCTTCGACAAGTATTCTCCTCCCAGCTTTCTGGAGGTGGAGGGTGCCAAAGCAGTGGGAGTGGAATTTCACTCCCTTTCCAAGACCTATAATATGACCGGATGGCGCCTGGGCTTTGCGGTGGGGAACAGCGAGATCCTGGCCGGGCTGGGAAAGGCCAAGACCAATATCGATTCAGGGGTTTTTCAGGCTATTCAGTGGGCTGGGGTAGAGGCCTTGGATGGCGATCAATCCGATGTGGAACAGATGTGTGCCATCTACCAAAAGCGCCGCGATATCATGGTTGATGGACTCCGCGCCGTGGGTCTGGAGGTGAACCCTCCCCGGGCGACCTTCTATCTCTGGGCAAAGGTTCCCCCTGGCCACGATTCGGTCTCCTTTGCCTCCCTTGTACTCAATGAGGCAGGGGTAGTGATTACCCCCGGCAGCGGCTTCGGCGCCGCGGGGGAAGGGTATGTGCGTTTAGCCATGACCGTGCCGGAACCGAGGCTGGAGGAGGCGGTGGAGCGGCTTCAACGCATTAGCCTGTAGTCTTAGAATCAAGATCCTCAATGGGGAACTCGTCAGCGAGACTCTTCAGGATTTCCTTAATTTCCTCCCGATAAGAGGGTGAGACCATCAATTCAACAATGCCCTCGCGGGGATCAACGGTCCTGACCGCAGCCACCCCTTCATACGACTCGAAGACGAAGTTGAGGTAGGCTATTTCGTGGGGCGGTATCTTGATGAGAAGAGAAATGGTATCCATGGAGAAAGAGGACGAGGTATCATTTTTGGTTTTTCCCGACACCGTACTCAAAAGTCTTCAGGTTCGATCTTATAAGGGGTTCTATCCCGCTCTGTCGCTCTTCCCGTTTCGGGATCTGGCCAAAGGGCCACCTCCGGCCGTAATCCTAATCTCTATATTGTGGCCAAAGGGTCACCTTCGGCGGCATAAGAACACCCGAATGGTAGGGGGCGGCAAAGCGGGAGGGTCCAATCCCGCCCCTCAATATAGATTTACGGAAGCGGGATGTATCGCCCTGCGACACAGGATTCGAGGGCTCAGGAATTTTACATAAAAAAGGTTTCACTTGAACCCTTGAATCTACGGACTCCCAATACATCCCCTTACGAGGTGGTAGTTGACTTATCTACCACTTCCTCTGGATGGACGATTTTACCCTTGATGGCACTGGCTGCAGCTACCGCAGGGTTGGAGAGGTAGACCTTGCTGGTGGGATGACCCATCCTCCCCACGAAGTTACGGTTGGTGGTGGCAATGGCCACCTCTCCCGCACCCAAGACCCCCATGTGCCCTCCGAGACACGGGCCGCAGGTAGGGGTGCTCACCGCGCCGCCCGCCTCCACAAAGATCTCCAACAGCCCCTCCCGCAGGGCCTGCAGATAGATCTCCTGCGTGGCGGGGATCACGATGAGCCGGACGTACGGGGCTACCTTCTTCCCTCGGATTATCTCGGCAGCGATCCTCAGATCATCCAGCCTCCCGTTCGTGCACGAACCGATGACCACCTGGTCGATTGCTATCCCGTTCAATTCCCGCGCCCCCTGCACATGGGCAGGAGATGGGGGGCATGCCACCTGTGGCTCGATGGTGGAGCAGTCGAATTCCTTTATCTCGGCATAGGAGGCGTCTTCATCGCTGTGGTAGAGGGTATACCCGGTATCGATTCTCCCACGAATGTATTCCAGGGTGATCTCATCGGGAGGGAAGACCCCGTTTTTTCCGCCGGCCTCGATGGCCATGTTGGCCATGGTAAGCCTCCCTGACATCTCCAGGGTATCGATGGCCTCCCCGGTGAACTCCATGGCCTTATAGAGGGCCCCGTCTACCCCGACTGTACCGATGGTATACAGGATGAGGTCTTTTCCTCCCACCCAGGGCTGGCGGCGGCCAG
>CAZFIR010000220.1:0-10477 GCA_964519535.1 uncultured Thermodesulfobacteriota bacterium
CTGTAAGACAAACACGGACAAAAAAATCAGGCTTATACCGATGTTCTCCCGAATGTTCATCCCATAGAGTTATTATCACACATCTTTGTAGTGGGTTTCAATTCATAGCTTTAAGGGAGAGGTATTATGAAGGTCTTTATTGCGGATGATTCCCTCGTACTTCGAGAAAGATTAGCGGAGATGTTATCCGAACTTCCAGACGTTGAAATCTTGGGTTATGCACAGGACGTTCCCGAGGCCCTCACCGCTATAAAAACATTACATCCCGATGTAGTGATACTCGATATTCGCATGCCCGGGGGAAGTGGCATGGATGTGCTCCAAGATATCAAGAAGGATAAGCAAACTCCGCTGGTCATAATTCTCACCAACTACCCCTATCCTCAATATCGGAAGAAGTGTATGGACCTTGGGGCAGATTTCTTTTTTGACAAATCAACGGAATTTGAGAAAGTAACTGCGTTGTTCAAGCAATTGCAAAAGTGAAAATGGTAATATCAACTGTTGGTTTTTGACGAAGACGAAAGGTATAGGGATACATAGAGCATGTAAGTTGTTGATAATGAACAGATGACATCTTGATTTCTGTTCTACAGGGTTGCTACGAATTGTAGTTGAAATATTTTTGAAGGACTTAAAGGAGTACTAAGAACGGCATGAGCTACTTCGCAAAAAGGAGGAAGGGGGAGTGTATCTTCTGGTAAGATATCGCATCGATAGGGTGGGGATCTAGTAAAGTACATGAAGATTCACATATAATGTATTGTAATTATACATCTCTTGATTTTTCATAAGGTAACCTTTAAGAGAATGGTCAGCTGAAACACTAAAGTGGGGAAAGATGAACGAATTTCAAAGCATTGAGCGTAGAGAATCTGTATTAAAAAATGTACCATCGGATGTCATTCGCGTTTTGCTGATCGAGGACAACCCCGGATACGCTGAGGTGATACGGATCATGCTGGAAAAGGTAAGGGATGCGTGCTTTGATGTAGTGAGCGTTAGACAGCTCTCCGAGGGATTGCAGGGTCTAAGTGATGAACACATCGATGTAGTCTTAGTAGATCTCAAGTTACCCGACAGCCAGGGCATTGATACCTTCAATAAGGTTTATGCAAAAAGACCAGATGTGCCGATTATCGTCTTAACGGTGACCGACAATGATGAACTAGCGTTTAACGCGGTTCAGAAAGGTGCACAGGACTATCTGGTCAAAGACCAGGTGGATGCCAAATTACTGGTGCGCGCTATACGCTATGGCATCGAACGCAAACGGATGGAAGATATGTTACTCAATGCTGCGCAAGAGTGGCGTACTACATTCGATGGAATTAGCGATGTTCTGTGCCTTATTGATACTGAAAGAAATATTATTCGATGTAACAAGGCCATGACGCAATTTCTTAACAAATCGTTCGCCGATATTATTGGGCGCAACTGTTGTGAACTTGTACATGGTACGTCAGAGCTTATTGAAGGATGCCCATTCGAGCGCATGCGGAAGACTCGCAGCAGCGAAGCGGTCGTCTTACAAAGGGGTGCCCGGTGGTTAAGGATTTCAGTTGATCCGCTGCTGGATGACGATGGCAAGCTTGTCGGTGGGGTCCATATAATGTCCGACATCACCAAAGAAAAAGAGATCGATACAATGAAATCTGAGCTGATCTCAAATGTGTCCCATGAATTGCGTACCCCATTAAGCACGATTAAGGAAGGCATTGCCCTTATTTTTGATGGCGCCCTGGGATCTATTCAAGAAGGTCAGAAGGATATGCTTGCGAGAGTCAAAAATAACATTGATCGGTTAGCCCGTTTGATCAATGACCTTTTAGATATGTCTCAGATTGAAGCTGGCAAATTAGAGTTACAGAAGTCATCGGTGAGCATTACAGCAATTGTCGAAGAGGTCCTCTCGTCTTTCCAGAATCAAGTGGAAAAAAAGCAAATTCAGCTTAAGCCTCGTATGAAAAAAGACGCATCCCCTCTCTATATAGACCCCGATAGGATCAGGCAGGTCCTGACCAATTTGATTGCAAACAGTATCAAGTTCACACCGGCGCATGGCTGTATTGAATTAGGTATAAAAGATACGGGCAGAGAGGTGAAGATCAGCGTGAAAGATACCGGCATTGGAATTGCGAGAGAAAATATTGCTGGATTATTCGATCGGTTTGCACAGTTTAATCGAGTTTATGGTCCAGGTGAGAGAGGAACGGGTTTGGGATTGGCCATCTCGAAGGAGATCGTTGAGATGCATGGCGGAAAGATATGTGTTGAGAGTGAGATTGGAAAGGGAAGTACTTTTACGCTTAGTTTACCTCGATTGACTCAAGATGAGATTTTTCGAGATTACCTGACCACTAAATTACGAGAGGCGACCATAAAAAACTGTCCGCTTTCCCTTGTTGTTATCCGCATGAAGCATATCGAGAAGGTAATGAGATCCCATTCGGATGCACAGGTTTTTGCCATCTTGCGGGAGACTGAGGAACTCATTGCCAAGACCCTGCGGCGAAAAAGTGACATAGTATCCCGATATAAGTATGATGAGATTATTATAGCGATCTTGATGGATACGGCGAAAAAAGATGCCGTATCCGTCAAGGAGAGGATTAGACAGGAGATCAAAGCTGCGATGCAAGAAAAAGGATGGCCGAAAGCTATAGAGCTTTTTTTGGATGTCGTTACCTTTCCTGACGATGCAGCAGATCAGACGGAAGTCATCAAAAAGATTTCGAAAGGTTTGTGGGTAGAAAAGACAACGGAGCACAGTGCTCAAGGAGGGGAAAATGGATAAAAAGAAAATTTTGATTATCGATGATGAACCTGACTTTGTACGCGTTGTCCAAGTAAGAATGGAGGCAGCAGGGTACGAGGTAGTGGTTGCCTTTGATGGTATGCAGGGTGTCAGCTCTGCCCACAAAGAGAAGCCTGATTTGATCATTCTGGATGTCATGATGCCAGCCATGCATGGGCATCGGGTGTGTGAGGCGTTGAAAAAGTCGGCGAAAACTTGGACAATTCCGATTATCTATCTCACTGCTAAAGGGAACAAGGAGGATGAGGAGCTGGCGTATAAACTCGGTGCTGAACATTTTCTGACGAAGCCGTATGATCCCCAGGTGTTATTGGGGACAATCGAAAAGGCTTTAGAGCCGGGTTCGCAGTTAGAAAAATATGAAAAAGCAGAGAAAGAAAGTTCTTAGAGGACTACGAGTTACAACCGTCCACCTTTTAATTAAGAAATGAAAGTAGCAAAGACGATCTTTATTTACGATTTTATAAGGAAAATGAAATATTTTCCCTCAGGCGATGAAGATGGTTAGAGCGCAGAAAAAGATAACTAAACAACCGCTGTTTCAAAGTCAACCTTCCCCAATCACCCGCGTTTTGCTGATTGAAGACAACCCCGGAGACGCCCAGCTGATTCAAGAGTTATTGGTTGAAAGAGCGGGCACCCGGTTTAAATTCGAGTGCGCTGACCGGTTCTCAAGCGGTTTGGAATGCCTAGTCGCAAATGATATAGGGGTGGTCTTGTTGGATCTCGATCTGCCTGACAGCCAGGGATTTGATACCTTCGCCAAGATGTACGCCCAGGCCCCACGAGTGCCGATTATTGTGTTGAGCGGTCTCGACGATGAAGAGATGGCTATTAAGACCGTTCAGGAAGGGGCGCAGGACTATCTGGTGAAGGGTCAGATAAATAGTGATTTATTGGTTCGCGCCATATGCTATGCTACTGAGCGAAAACGAACAGAGGAGGAATTACGTGGACAGGCGCTCATTTTTGAAAATATATACGACGGTATCGTGGTGACTGACCTTGAAGGTAATATCATGAGCTGGAACCCGGCAGCTGAGAGGATGTTCGGTTTTTACAAGGATGAGGTTTTTCATAAGACCATCGGCTTGCTAGCGACAAAGGTCATCAATGGGACTTTAAGCGATGGTCGTTGGACAGGCGAGATCGACTTCACCCGCAGGGATGGAACCGAAGGCGTTTGCGAGACAACCGTTATTCCACTGCGCGATGAACAAGACAATATAACCGCTGTATTCGGGGTATGCCGTGACATTACCGAACGTAAACGATCAGAAGAACAGTTGCAACGAAGCTATGATCAATTGCAGGAAACCCTGATTGCGACGGTCAACACCTTGGCATCAACTATTGAAATGAGAGATCCCCATACGGCGGGTCATCAGCGTCGGGTGAGTCTTCTTACGTGCGCCATTGCAGATGAGATGGGATTGACGGAAGACCAGTTTGATGGACTTCGCATGGCAGGATTGATCCATGATCTCGGCAAGATCAATGTGCCTGCCGAGATACTCAGCAAGCCCGGGCGGATAAACGAAATTGAATTCAGTATCATTCGAGATCATCCCCAGATCTGCTACGATATATTGAAGACGATAGAATTACCCTGGCCTGTTGCCCAGATCGTATTGCAGCATCACGAGCGAATGGATGGTTCTGGTTATCCTCACGGGTTGCAGGGTGATGAGATCATGCTCGAGGCGAGGATATTAGCGGTAGCTGATGTGGTTGAGGCAATGGCGTCGGATCGGCCTTACCGACCTGCACTCGGCATTAAGCATGCGCTCGAAGAGATCACAAAGAATAGAGGCACCCTCTATGATCCTGTCGTCGTCGATACCTGCATAAAACTTTTTACCAAGAAGAAATTTATGTTCGATTAACGGAAAAAATATTCGCCTTTTTTAAATCCTTTTTCTTGCATTTACTCAGCATCAGCGCATATATCTTACGTGATATCATACGCCAATGTGCTGTCTCTTTATTATTAGGGAATTAAGAATTTAATAATTATAATCAGTTAAGAGAAGTTATTGACTTCTGGAATTGAGGCGGATACAATTCTGCGTTTAAACCAAAGGAGTATGTTTTGGCAAAGATTGCCCCTGCCTGTGGTCTCTATTATAACCCTCAAAAGGTTGCTGACCTCTCTTTGGTTGCGACACCACCCTATGATGTAATCGCATCCGAGGAGGAGGGATACTATCGTGGGAGACATCCATACAACATAATCAGACTCATCCTTCCATCAGGGGAGGGTGGGGCGGACAGATATAAAGAAGCCGCACGCTATATGCAGGCATGGGAGAAGGAGAATATCCTCATAAGGGACGAAAGGCCTTCCCTGTATCCATATCAGCAGATCTTTACCTCCCCTTCGGGTGAAAAAAGGGAGAGGAACGGATTCATATCGTTGGTCAAACTTGAACCATGGGGGCAGGGGACCATCATTCCCCACGAGGGTACGAGCCCCAAACCCGTGGAGGACCGGTTTAGACTTATGGAGGCATGCGGAGCGAACCTCAGCCAAGTTTTTGCCCTCTATTCAGATCCAGCAGGAGAGGTTGAGGGACAATTAGGCAGTGTATGGACCTTGCCCCCGCGGTATGAATTTCGTGATGATGACGGGGTGATCCATCGCCTTTGGCAGGTGGATGATCGCAATGTTATCGCCGAAGTTGAGAAGGGGATGCAGGACAAAACGCTCCTCATCGCTGACGGCCATCATAGATATAAGACTGCCCTCATCTATCGTGACCGAATGAGGGAGCATTATCCCGCCTATACGGAAAAATCCCCCTTTGAATATACGATGCTGTATCTCACCCCTATAGAAGGAGAAGGACTTCTCATCCTCCCCACCCACCGCCTAATCATCCCACTTGAGCCTTTCGATTGGAACGGGTTTTATACTGCTTTGAAAAAATTGTTTTCTCTCCATAGTTTCGCGTTTGATGACAATGGTGGTGAAGAGGGTGCGCGAGAGGATTTTTTTAAGGCCTTGGATGCAAAAAGCCCGACCAGATATACCTTTGGCCTTTACATTGGAGGAGAGAGGCGATATATTCTGTTGACCCCCAGGGCGGGGATAAGAATGGGGGAATTCCTGAGGGGTTATCCAGCGGTTTTACAGGAACTCGATGTGACCCTGGTGGATGGTTTTATCTTGAAAGAGCTGCTCAAAGTGGAAGGGGAAGAGATAGGATTATCCAAGGGCAGAAATGAGGCCCTCGAAGAGGTGCATCAAGGGAGATATAAAGCGGCTTTTCTCCTGAATCCCCCCTCCATACAACAGATCAAACGGGTCGTCGATGCGGGAGAGGTAATGCCTCGCAAAACAACCTTTTTTTACCCCAA
This sequence comes from uncultured Thermodesulfobacteriota bacterium, assembly GCA_964519535.1. Classification (GTDB taxonomy): domain Bacteria; phylum Desulfobacterota; class B13-G15; order B13-G15; family RBG-16-54-18; genus CAYWLI01. Next base: position 6,179 of record CAZFIR010000220.1, read on the forward strand.
AGTAGCGACCGGTTTAGTAATCTACAAGATCGTTCCCGATGAGGAGATAACATTGGTGTGATACCCGGTCTTTTATCATCCTATACGACGAGTGAGACCTTTGATACCCTTTTCGGCGGCACGATAAGGGTAGTACAAGAAAGAAATGGTTACCGTTTTTCCATTGACGCCATTTTACTGGCGGGTTTTGCCTGGCTCAGAAAAGGGGACCGAGTTATCGATTTGGGGACAGGGGTTGGGATTATTCCTCTTATCTTGGGTAAGCGTAGGTCGGATATTGAACAGATTATAGGGGTGGAAATCCAAGGGAAATTAGCCGAATTGGCCAAAAGAAACATCGTTATCAATAAACTCGAAGGCCTCATCACTATCTATCAGGGAGACATGAGGGGGTTAAATGATACGTTTTCCCCTTCTTTGTTTGATGTTGTGGTGGCCAATCCGCCTTATTATCGGGTATCAAGCGGAAGAATCAACCCCCATTCACAGAAGGCCATTGCCCGTCATGAGGTTACGTGTAACATCGATGATATTTTACAGGTGGCTTGTTATCTTTTAAAGGAGAGGGGAACAATCTTTCTCATCTTTCCTGCCCAGAGGGCCATCACTCTTTTGGATAGTTTACGAAGCGCCTCATTAGAGCCGAAGAGGCTTCGATGGGTGCACTCGCGAGAAGGAGAAGAGGCCAAATTCATTCTTACAGAGGCACATAAAGGAGGAGGGGAAGGGGTCGAAGTGCTACCCCCCCTTTTTGTCTATTCCGTTAACGGCAGCTATACGCATGAAATGAAATCATTGTATTCCATTCCGCTACAACCTTAGATAAGGAAAGGGGAACAACCATGAAGGCAAAAAGGATCGTAGGATTAGTGGCAATTGTAACCACTGTATTTCTTATCTCCTCTTGCGGCCTCTTTAAAAAGAAAGAAAAAGAACAAGTCTATGATCAGGCACAGGAGGGGCAGTGGGTCTACAGCACGCAAAAACCTTCTCCATACGGGGATCAGAAGAGGGCGACTACCTATTCCAAGAGGCCTTATGCTGGGCAGGAAGGGGAGGACGTTGCGCTTGCCCCCAGCGAGACCAAGCCCGGTATTGCGCCGTATATCTTGGGGAGACTCAAATATAAGATTGTGGTGGTGGAGTTTCAGGACAAGACCAAACAGGGCAGACGGGGGCTTGGGATTATCGTCGCTCAACAGCTGACCAAACAACTTGAAGAGAGTGGGGCGGTGGTACTAGTGGACATGGATTTGGTAAGAAAGAGCCTGGGGAGAGAAGACGTTGGGTTCCTGACAACACCTTCTGCCCTTTGGAAATTGCGGGCCTTGTTGGGGGTCCAGGGGGTGGTGACCGGAACAGTGCAGGACGCATTGGTGGGCACCGGAGAACGAGGCAAAGGGGGTGAGGCCATGGCCGTCACCAGGATGGAAGTCCAATTACGAGACACGGAGACAGGAAATGTCATGAGATCCATCAAAGGGGAAAATCCCGTCTATGCCTCACGAGCTGTAGGGGAATTAAGCGAAGACAAAGCCCTTCTTAAGGCTATCAACTTTTCCTTACAAGGTGTTACCGATGGCATAATCAGGGGCTTGGCCGGTCTGGAATGGTCCACAAGTGTGACCTCCGTTGAGGGGAAAAAAATATATATTAATGCGGGTAAATCTACGGGCTTAAAAGTCGGTGATGTGCTGGAAGTCTATAATGCAGGCAGGCAGGTGAAACATCCGGTAACTGGTGTTTCTCTTGGGCGATTACCCGGTATGTTGAAGGGTAAGGCAAAGGTAAACCAATTTTTGGGGATCGATGCTTCGGAAACGGATATAGTGAGTGGAGGGGGTATTGCGACGGGTGATGTAGTGAGGCTGTCTAAATAATATAGATGTACAAAAACCCCTCTTGTACCTAAGTGTCAACAAGGAATGTAGAGAAATCCGACGTCCAGGGGGAGGATCGTAAGGGCACCTGTACAGATAAAGGCTGTATAGGATTTCAGAGTGATCACACGCGATTTTGATAAAGGTGCTATGCCCCGAGCGAGTGTGTAGTAAGAAAGCACTAATTATATGAATTATATGGCGAATTCCATATAATCTGAGCCCGAAAAAGGAAGTTATTATCACCTTTCTTCTCAAAAAGGGCAGCTTCCGGTCTAAGTACCAGAGTTATTTTTTTCATTTACTTTCACAAAAGCAGCTCTCCCGCACCCTCTTCCCTCTTGGAGAATTCAAAAAACAGCATATAAAGAATATGGCCGTATTCTAAGGTCTCCATACATCATAGAAAGCTGAAAGCCTTGATTTTATAGGCAATAGTAGCTACTATGCCTTTTCATGGAAAATGAATCAAGGGATGGTTATTATATTTGTAGATGCTAAATAAAGTGGAGAAGCGGACAAATGGGTGGTAGTTGTGAGCTTCATTCTGTGGGTATTGTGTTCGGGGGGAAGTTATTTGGGAATTATTGGAATCTAAAGTAAAAGAGAAGGTTTATGGACGGGAATAAAAAGGTTTATCAGCCCTACCATCTGGCGCGGTATGAAGATGGTTTTGTTAACAGGGTTACGCATGACTTTGTACGTGAGGAACCTCTATTAATAAATGTGGAAGACAACCCCTATGCTCTCGTTATGCGGACTCCGGGTGATGAGATCGCGCACGCGGCGGGTTTCTGCCTTTCGGAAGGACTGGTTGAATCTCCTGAAGATTTTGCCTCGATAGGTTTCTGCGGCGATCTTGATGAAAACAGCGTAATGGTTAAATTAAATGGCAAGAGAAAGAAGTTAGTCTCCGAACAGCTTGAGAGAAGGGGTTTTCTCAGCCAGACCAGTTGTGGGATATGCGGCAGGGAGATGATAGAAGATTTATCCAATAATCTGAAAGTTGTTGATGAAGAATCTGGGATAAGTTACAGACAGGTGCTTGAGTGTGTTGAAAAATTTTTCCGGCACCAGGAATATTACGTTCGAACACGGGGAACACATGCTGTTATGCTCTTTGATTCGAGACTTGATATCATTGTCAAGGCAGAAGATGTTGGACGCCATAATGCGATGGACAAATCAATCGGAGCTCTATTCCTGGGGAATAGAATATCCGATGTATTTCTGGCGGTACTTTCCTCTAGGATCAGCTTTGAGATTATCCAGAAGGCCGCGCGTGCCGGAATTCCGATCTTGATAAGCATATCGAATCCTACTTCAATGGCTGTGGAACTGGGGTTGAAACTTAACATGACACTGGTATGTTTGGACAAGAAATCAGGCTTTATCGTACCATGCGGAGAGAAGCGGGTCAGGGCGAAAGATAGTGATTTGGATTAATATACTAAGTCTAACATATTATAACGTATAAGCGCAATAGTAATTCGTGAATTCCATGACGAGGTGCTACAAAAAGTAAGAAATAAATATCCTCATAAGGCTCTATCGTGTAGAGATGAGATTCTCAAAAACGATTCACACGAGGAGAGGACTTATGAGACCATATCATCGTTTATTATACCATGAGAGAAAAGTCATTAAAAAAAGATGTTTCTAATGAAAATATTTGTAAGAGCACATTTTGCCCCCTCAGATGGACAATAGCACCCCATCTCATTTTTTTAGAAGTTTTGATTTCTTGTCTTGACAAAGAGGTAGTCTTGTGATAAATTGTACAAAGTAGCAGGTAGAAAATTACGGTCACCGAAAAAGAACGGAAACCTTAGCTTACGCAATTTCAACCTTCACCCGATTGGTGAAGGCCGTATTGAGTTAAATGCCTGCAACACATGATTAGTCAAAAAGCAGGCCACGGATTCAGGTAATTTTAGAAGGAGAACAAAGATGAGGTACGCAGAGATAGGGTATAATTTGGAAGTTGATCTAACCCGGGGAAGCATTGAGAGGGTAGAAACCGACCCAAGAGACACCGAACTTTATCTGGGGGGTCTGGGTACGAACGCCAAGATATTATGGGACAGGGTCCCCCCGGAAGTTGAACCCTTTTCTCCCGATAATCTACTCATATTCAGCGCCGGTCTTTTATGTGGCACACCTGCTACCGGTTGTAATCGTACCATCGTTTCTACCATTTCTCCTCAGACCAAATTAATGGCCTTTTCAATGATGGGGGGATTTTGGGCACCGGAATTGAAATATGCCGGTTATGACAAAGTGATCCTTCGCGGCAAGTCCCCGGATCTTGTTTATTTGTGGATAAACAATGACAAGGTAGAAATACGTGATGCCTCTCATTTGCAGGGTAAAGGCGCTGTCGAAACTGTAGATCTTATTCAACAGGAGTTGGATGAGC
>CAZFIR010000221.1:0-11449 GCA_964519535.1 uncultured Thermodesulfobacteriota bacterium
CGATGACGGTATACCGCATGGGTGGGTCAAGGTCATGAAGGAATCCATAAAAGGCAGTGGTTCCAGGTTTTCCGCGCGGCGGATGGTCAAGGAATATATCGAGAAGTTTTACGCCAAAGCCTTGAAGGAGGCATAGGAGGCGCGATCAATGGGGGGTATTTTTAAAGCATACGATATCCGGGGGCACCTTGAATTACTCACGCCGCGCGAACGGGAAATCCTTCGTTACGTCATCACCGGCATGCTGAACAAGCAGATTGCATACGAAGTGGGTATCGGTGAGAAGACGGTGAAGGTCCACTGTGGTTGCATTATGGAGAAGCTTGGCGTCGGCTCAATCGCCGATTTAATCCGCCTGGCCGAGAAGGCGGGCATTAAGCCCCCCAACGATAACTAATCATCGATCACTGATTCCTGATCACTGATCACTTTTCATTACACTGTCCACTGATTACCGATTACTGACCTCTGATCACTTTCTTTATCATATAAGACCAAGGTCCAATAGACATCTGATCCGGTCTTTTTTATCCTGTCAACAGCTTTGTAGTGCTCCAGCAACGATAGAACTAAAGGTGGGAAGGACATCCGCATGCCCCCTCTGCAAAGTACCGTCTATGAGATTCTTGAAAAGAAGATCATTCCCCTCCATTACGAGGTTTCCGATGATGGCGTACCCCATGGCTGGGTCAAGGTCATGAAGGAATCCATCAAAAGCAATGGTCCACGGTTTTGCGCCCGGCGGATGGTCAAGGAATATATCGAAAAGTTTTACGCCAAAGCCTTGAAAGAGGCATAGGAGCCAGGATCAGTAAAGAAGATGAAACAGTACATTCTTAAAAAAGAAGATTTTGATAATTTCGTCGATGGTGTGAGAGCAGAATATGAGTTTATCGCTCCGGTATCCGGCACACAAACCAAGCAGGTACACGCGAGCTTTTTTACGAAAATTGATAACGCTCAGGAAATCTACCTCGACAAAAAACCATATTATCCGGTCAAAGGATTTTTTTTCCATCCCCAAGAAACACTCTTTGAATTTCGCGGAAACAAGATCATAAACCCTACCATGTCTTTGGAAGATACGGTCTTTTTCGGGCTCAGGCGGTGCGATCTCAATAGCATCTGGCATCAGGATGTTGTTTTTTTTGAAGGGTATGGAGATCCATTTTACCAGGCCAGAAGAGATGCTTCGTTATTACTAGGATTGCATTGCAAGGAAGGAGACGATTATTGCTTCTGCAACTCGATTCAATTGAAGGATTTCTTCGATTTGATGTTTTATGACAAAACCGAACTCTATGCCATAGAAGTAGGCTCTGAAAAAGGGCAGAAATTCATACAGAGATTTTCATATCTGTTCACTGAGGCTGAGGATATCATAACCGCAGACGACAAAAAGACGCTCAACCGAAAAACATTGGATAGCTTGGATATAATACATGACTATAACAACGAAGCCTGGGAAAAAGGCGCCGACATATGCATAGCTTGCGGCGCTTGTACTTTTCTCTGTCCTAACTGTCACTGTTTCAGTATCGAAGATGAGATAAACTTCGATCTGCAATCCGGAAAACGAACAAGGGAACCTGCGTCATGCCAGTTACGTCATTTTACGAGAGTAGCAGGCGAACATATCTTTAGAGACTCCAAGTTAGCACGTTTTAAGCATAGAATTTACCATCAGATTCAATATTTCAGGGACAGGCATGGTGTCGTATTCTGCACGGGTTGCGGCAGATGCATAGCAGGGTGTCCCGTGAGAATCGATTGGGTTGAAATCATCAATGAGATGAAAAAATGAAAAGGGAGACGATAAAAAATTCGCCGTATAAGCCACACGCCGTTACGATTCTCGATTATCAAGGAGAGACTCCCGACTCCTTTACCATAAAACTTGACTGGCAAATGCAACACGATCCCGGACAATTCGTTTTTTGCTCTCTTCCCGGCATCGGGGAAGCACCTATTTCAATTTGCTCTTATTCCGAGCGATACGTTGAGCTCAACATCAGGGAAGTTGGCAATGTGACCAACGCCCTATCGAAGCTGAAGAAAGGGGATACGCTATTGGTGCGGGGGCCCTTCGGCAGTCCTTATCCCATGGAATATTTTAAACGCAAGCGCCTCATAATCGTCGGCGGCGGCAGTGGCGTGGACCCGTTGAAAGGTGTTATCGAATATGTCGAAAAGCACAGAAATGAATTCGGAGATATCTTGCTTTTCTTTGGTTTCAGGAGTCCTGACGACATACTCTTCCGCCACAAGCTGGATGTGTGGAAAGATAAATTCAATATGCATATAGCCTTCGACCGGCTTGAAGGAAAAACCAGCTACGGAGGCAGGCGGGGGTTCGTAACACAGCTTGTGGATGAGCAGATCAATGAGAACGCCAACGGGGTCGCCTTCATTTGCGGGCCGCCGGTCATGATAGAGAAAACCGCTGCCATATTGATCAACAAAGGATTCAATACGGATCAAATTTATATCGGTGCTGAAAGACTAATGTACTGCGGCATAGGGAAGTGCGGAAGGTGTATGATTCACGGCAAATACACCTGCGTTGACGGAGCCGTATTCAGATACGATGAACTAAAAGATTATAAAGATGATTAACGGCCTTCTGTACCTATCGGATGTCATAATCGTTTCTGGGCATAAAAGATTATGATAACGCCTCGGGGAAAGAGTTGAAAGGAAAAAGAATGCTTAAACCAAAGGTAGGATTTTATGCAATCACGGGCTGCCAGGGCTGCCTGCTCAGCGTGATCTTCAATGAAGATGAAATCTTGGACATCGCTGATGCCCTGGACATCGTAGCGTTTCCTTTCATAAAGGGGGAAAATTCCGAAGGGCCGCTGGATATCTGCTTCATTGAAGGTACGGTTGTCTCCCGGGATGATCTGGAAATGATAAAAAAGTTGCGAGACCGTTCTGACAGCGTGATTGCTTTGGGAGCATGTGCGTGCCATGGGAATATTCCCGCACTCAGGAATTTTGCGGATGAGAGAGTGCTTGATTATCTGAAATATGAAAAAAATGTACAGATAAGCGACATTGACAAACCCGCCCCTCTTGCGGAATTCATAAGCGTGGATTATTCGGTTCCGGGCTGTCCTCCTGACAGAAACGAGATAAAAAAATTCATCAAAGAAATCTTACTGGGCAAGGAATTCAGAAACTATCCGGATCCGGTCTGCAGGGAATGCAGGTTATACGAAAACGGCTGCTTGCTGGACCATACCAAGATCTGTTTGGGCCCATTAACAAGAGGTGGGTGTTTAGCAGTATGCACTACCCACGGTTTTGAATGCTATGGATGCCGTGGTCTGACCGATGACTATAACTTTGAGGAATATTTTAAGCTCTTGGCGCAAAAGGGGATTGCTCCTGCTGTCATAAAGAAACGTATGGAAACCTTCATCGGTTTGGAAGTGAACAAAAAACTGAAGGGAACGCAATGGGAAGCATTACATTAAATCATATAACGAAGGTAGAAGGTCATGCCCGTTTAGACCTTGAAGTAGTCGAGGGCGCGTTAAAGAGATGTGATCTCGGCAGTATCGAAGGCTCGCGCTACTTTGAAGGACTGCTGAAAGGAAGAAGCTATAACGAGGCCCAGGAAATATCAACGAGAATCTGTGGTATCTGTTCATCCGCCCATAATGTTGCCGCCATTATGGCCATTGAAGATGCGCTGGATATAAAGCCAACAGAACAAACCATAACGTTAAGACAATTGCAGACTATCGGTGAAAGAATTAGAAGTCACGCTACGCATCTCTATTTCTTGGCTTTGCCCGATTACTTTGGCTATGAATCTGCCTTGGCAATGTCCCCTCACTATAAGGAACTAATCCCAAGAGCACTCAGATTAATAAAACTCGGTAATGACATGGTTGTTCTGATAACAGGCCGCGTGATCCATCCCGTTGCACCGACAATCGGTGGGTTTTTGCATGTTCCTCCAAAAGAAGACCTTGAGCATATCCGCACTAGACTGGACAAAGCCCATGAGGACATCATGGAAACGAATAACATGATAGCGTCCCTGGAGTTTCCTGACTTTGAACGTGACAAACAGTATCTATCTATCTTCAAAGAAGATGAATTTGGAACTTCCCAGGGAACAATAAAGATAGGAGACCATATATTTGATCAACATGAATTCCATACATTTGTGCAGGAGTATCATGAGCCGTTCTCCACGGCCAATTTTGTGGTTAAAGAGGGGAGATCGTACGCTGTGGGCGCTTTAGCAAGGATCAACAACAGCAAACATCTATTGGGCCCAAAAACCCAAGAATACATGCAAGGGCTAGCCATACAATTTCCCTCAAACAATCCGCACCACTCTATCGTGGCACAAGCGTTAGAGCTGATGCATTACCGGGAAACATGTCTTAATCTGCTCGATAATTTTGCCGTGGTGCAGGAGGAGATTGCCCCGGTACAACTGCGAGAAGGGCACGGTATTGCTGCAACGGAAGCTCCTCGCGGCACTCTGTGGCATGAATATACCGTTGATAAGAATGGCATAATAACACATGCAAACATCGTCACGCCGACTGCCCAGTTTCTCAGGGCTTTAAATGAAGATATTGCAGCTTATGCCCAGCAACTAGTGGATGCCGATACTTCTCAGCAAGAAATTATTGCGGCAATAGAAAAACTTATAAGAAGCTATGATCCTTGCTTTTCCTGTTCATCACATTTTTTGACCGTGAACTGGCATTAGAAGGATTTTTCCGTCTATGCTTGCAGCCTTGCTGCGGCACAGGCAGAGTCCCGGTACGGTATACGTGAGGGACAATGTACCTTGAGGAAGGAGGTAGGTGATGACCCATAACATACTGATAGCCTTGGACAACTCAGAAGGGGCTTGGAGGGCGGTAGAGTATGTGGCGCGGACTTTCGGTCAAACCCCCGGCGTTAAGGTCACGTTACTCCATATTCTCCCGGGGATTCCTCCGGCGCTTTGGGACACGGGGCACATCCTCACGGAGGAAGAAAAAAAGGCCAGGGAGCGCTTAGTTGCCATCTGGGAAGAAACAAAGGAGAAGAAGTGGAAGGGCTTGCTCCAAAAGGCGCAGGAACGCCTAATAGAAGCCGGGATATCGGCGGAGGCGATAACCAGGGATTTTGAGCCTGACTCCAGCGGTGTGACGGAAGAGATCTTGGAAGAGGCTCGTGCCGGCGGTTATTCCACGGTAGTCATGGGGCGCCGGGGACATGGAAGACTCAAGTCAATTCTGTTGGGAAGCGTTAGCAATAAGGTAGTGCAACATGCTCACGGATTTGCGGTGATTATTGCAGAGTAGGCCGCCGTTGAGATGCAAAAGGTCTCAAAGGAACCCATCAGGAGCGATGGCCCAAAATGCTCTGCCAGGCGGATGATCAAGGAAATATATCGAGAAGTTTTATACCAATGCTCTGAAGGAGGCATAGGAGGCAGGATCAATGGGGGGTATTTTTAAGGCATACGATATACGAGGCTTCTATCCCGATGAATTAGACGAAGAGATGGCAAGGAAGATCGGGGCTGCCTTTGTCCGATTACTCAATGCTCAGCGCATTGTTATCGGTCGGGATATGCGGCTTTCTGCCTCAGCGCTTGCCAAGGCCTTTATAGAGGGGGCCGTCGCATCAGGAGCTGCGGTCACCGATATCGGCATGGTCACCACCCCTTTGCTCTATTATGCCATTATCGAAGGGCGGTTTGACGGTGGAGCCATGGTGACGGCGTCCCATCTTCCCGGCGGGATGAACGGCTTAAAGCTCTGCCGGGAAGAAGCCATTCCCTTGAGCGGAGACCACGGGTTGCCCGAACTGGAGCATTTGGCCACTGAGAAGCCGCCTGCAAGGCAGCGCCGCACTGCGGGTGGTTCTTACCAGAAACTCGATGTGTCAGAGCAATATATCGAAAAACTGAGCACCTTTGTCCACAACCCAAATCCTTTAAAAATTGTGGTGGATGCGGGAAATGGCATGGCCGGACCGGAAGTCTTCGGCTTATTCAAGAGATTCCCCGTCTGGACGCTCATACCTCTCTATATGGAACCGGATGGAAGCTTCCCCCATCACATTGCCAATCCCCTCTTGCCTGCTGCCACCCGTGATTTGCAGGCCATGGTCGTTCGGGAAAAAGCAGATATCGGTGTGGCTTTTGATGGAGATGCCGATCGTTGCGGCTTGATCGATGAAAAGGGACAACGAATTCCTGAGGATCTGGTGACTGCCCTCATTGCCGAGTTCCTCCTGGCAAAGGAGCCGGGGGCAACAATCCTTTACGATCTGCGTTCAAGCCGCGTTGTCCCCGAGACCATTACCCGCCTGGGTGGAAAGGCGGTACGTACTCGGGTAGGTCACGCCTTTATCAAGGCCACCATGAGAGAAGTCAAAGCCCTGTTTGCCGGCGAGCTTTCCGGGCATTATTACTACCGAGATATGGGATTTACCGATAATGCCCTCTTTACCATGATTCAGATGTTAAACTTTTTATCTTTAAAAAATATGCCGCTCTCAGGCTTAATTCGTCCTCTCCAAACATATTACGCAACGGGGGAGGTCAATATCCAGGTTAAGGACAAAGAAGCCGTTTTCGCTGCCCTCGAGGCAAACTATAAGGACGCCCATAAAGATCATCTGGATGGATTGAGCATAGAATACGATAGTTGGTGGTTCAACCTCAGGGCTTCCAACACAGAACCCCTTATGCGTCTGAACCTGGAAGCGGATGACGTAACCAGACGAGAAGAAAAGAGGAAAGAGATTCTCGAAACTATCGGCAGGGCTGATCCTTCTATGCAGGTTGAGCAATAGAAGCGAAACCGGAACGGCGCCTATAAAAACAATCGAACCTATGATCTGCGCCGCCTGCCTGTATCATTGCATGAGACAAGGGGCTTCTCCTAGCCGAGGATATTCCGGCTTGGATGATTCAGCTCTGCTCAGTGTTCGATAGCATTTTTTGCATCTCGTGCCAGACGAAATCCAGGAATATGAGATGAGCGAGATCGCACAAGCCTTTTGGAGTGTCGCTGCTTCTGAATTACTCAATCAACTGCATACAACATCCGAGGGCTTAACAGGTGACGATGCCAACGAACGCCTCACGGCATTCGGCGCCAATCTCTTGAAGCCGCGCAAACGGTCGAATGCGCTTTCGTTATTTCTTTCGCAATTTAAAAGCCCGCTCATTCTTATTCTCATCTTCGCAGCAGGCCTATCATTCTTTTTGCGTGATCCTGCCAACGCACTCATCATCCTCGCAATCGTCTTTATCAGCGGTATTCTTGGATTCTGGCAAGAAAGAGGTGCGGCTAACGCCGTAGGAAAGTTGCTCGCCATCGTGCAAACGAAAGCAAAAGTGTTGCGCAATGGAAATCCGGTAGAAATTTCCTTCGAAGAGGTTGTACCGGGGGATATTGTCATCCTCTCGGCTGGCGGGACTATCCCTGGAGACTGCCGGATTCTTGAATCGACGGATCTGTTTGTCGATGAAGCTGCCTTAACGGGTGAAACCTACCCGATCGAAAAGGCGGGGGGGATGATGCCGTCAGAGACCCCGCTCAGCCAGCGGACAAACTCCCTCTTTATGGGAACCCATGTGGTCAGCGGTACGGCAAAAGTGGTAATAGTGCGCACCGGCACAGAAACCGAATTTGGCGCCGTTTCTCAACGGCTGAAGCTCAGGCCGCCGGAGACCGAGTTTGAACACGGCGTGAGACGATTTGGGTACTTCCTCATGGAAGTTACCCTTGTAATGGTGATAGCCATTTTCGCCGTCAATGTCTATCTGGCACGGCCATTTTTAGACTCTCTGCTCTTTTCCCTGGCCCTTGCTGTTGGCCTTACCCCACAACTGCTGCCTGCAATCATCAGTGTGAACCTTTCCCACGGCGCCAAGGCGATGGCGCGGGAAAAGGTCATCGTCAAGCGGCTTGCCTCGATTGAAAATTTTGGCAGCATGAATGTGCTCTGTTCCGATAAGACCGGTACCCTGACTGAAGGGGTAGTGCACCTGCATGCAGCCTTCGATGTTAACGGCAATGAGAGCGAAAAGGTCCTTTTTCTCGCCTACCTCAATGCTTTTTACGAGTCGGGCTTTACCAACCCTATAGATGAGGCTATCCGCAACCATCGCCAGTTTGATATATCAGGTTATCAAAAACTGGACGAAGTACCGTATGATTTTATTCGTAAGCGTTTGAGCATCGTGGTCTCAAAAGATACTATCCATCTGATGGTGACCAAAGGTGCCCTGATGAATGTGCTCGCTGTTTGTTCATCAGCAGAGACCTTGGGGAAAAGGATCGTAGACATAGCAACTGTTCGCGCACAGATCCAAGGGCATTTTGAGGAGTATAGTAATAAAGGCTATCGCATGCTCGGCGTGGCTTATCGCGATGTGGGTTCTGAACCGCCCATCACGAAAGACCATGAAGCCAATATGATATTTTTAGGATTTATTGCCCTCTTCGATCCGCCCAAATCGGGGATTATTAAAACCCTCGGCCACCTCAGACACCTTGGCGTTTCCCCGAAGATCATCACCGGGGATAACCGCCTGGTCGCTGCTCATCTCAGCCAACAGGTAGGCATAGCAAATCCACAGATACTCACCGGTTCGGATCTCCGTCAGATGAGTGATGAAGCCCTGTTACAGCGGGTGAACGATGTAGACATCTTTGCAGAGATCGAGCCCAATCAAAAAGAACGCATCATTATCGCTCTGAGAAAAGCTGGAAATGTCGTCGGTTGCCTGGGAGACGGCATCAATGATGCCTCAGCACTCCATGCTGCCGATGTCGGTATTTCCGTTGATAGCGCGGTGGATGTTGCCAAAGAAGCGGCTGACATTGTGCTGCTTAAAAAAGATTTGAGCGTCCTCGTACGTGGTGTGCGGGAAGGCAGGAGAACCTTTGCGAACACCTTGAAATATGTATTCATGGCAACAAGCGCCAATTTCGGAAACATGTTCAGCATGGCAGGGATATCCCTTTTTCTGCCGTTTCTTCCTCTCTTGCCCAAGCAGATTTTGCTCACCAACCTGATGACGGATTTTCCAGAGATGGCGATCGCTACCGACAGCGTTGATAGCGAAATGGTTGGGCAGCCTCGCCGTTGGAACATCACGTTCATCCGGAGGTTTATGGTTACGTTCGGCATAATAAGTTCCGCCTTTGACTACCTCACCTTTGGCGTACTGCTCTTCCTCCTCCATGCACCGGAGGACCTCTTTAGAACCGGCTGGTTTGTTGAGTCGGTAATTTCAGCTTCCGTTATTGTTTTGATTATCAGGAGCCGGAGGCCTTTCTTCAGAAGTAAGCCCGGGAAGTATTTGTCCGTAGCAACGTTCATGGTTGTCGGGGTGACGCTTATTTTGCCTTTCAGCCCTCTTGCTGAACCATTTGGATTTCGGTCGCTGCCCATTTTATTTCTTTTCGTGCTGGTGGGAATAATTGCACTTTATGTCTTTGCGGCGGAGATGGCAAAAAAGATCTTTTACGCGAAGGTAAAATTTTGAAGAAAAAAGATAATAGTAGGTCCAAATAGTCTAACAATAAAAGATAATTTTAAATGGCAGACTCTTTGGCATACTTCTTTTTTATAGTTCTCTATAAAAGAACAAGTTTCCCGGTATTAAGAAATCATAATCATCTGTGGAGGAATAACTATTGATATCTCCAAGAGATTATATCGACAAAAAGGGATAAAAAGGGAGGAGTTGCCATGAAGAATATTGCTATTAATGGACTGGGACGAATTGGGCGTATGGTGTTGCGACATTATCTCGTGCACGCACCAAATCAGGTACACATTGTTGCAGCCAATGATCTGACCCCGATTGATGAGCTTGCCTATCTGATCCGTTATGATTCTGTGCATAGAAGGGCTACATTTCCCATAAAAACCGGATCAGATTATATGACTCTCGGCTCACATAAGATAACCATCGCCAGCGAAAAGGATCCTCTGACACTTCCGTGGAAGAACCTCGATATTGATATTGTTTTGGAATGTACCGGGCTTTTTGGAAAACGGGAAGATGCAGAAAAACACATACAAGCGGGAGCATCCAAGGTCATCATTAGCGCCCCTTCTGCGAGTGCCGACTTGACCGTGGTGATGGGAGTCAATGAACAATTATATGACGCTCAGCGTCATCAGGTGATTTCAAACGCATCGTGTACGACCAATTCCTTGGCCCCAGCTGTCAAGGTATTAAACGATGCCTTCGGCATCGAATACCTTATGGCCACAACGGTTCATGCCTATACAGCCAGCCAGGCATTGGTGGACCGGGCGGCCCGTAAACTGCGCCGAGGGCGCACCGCAGCAGTTTCCCTCATACCGACTTCAACGGGGGCTGCAGAGGCCACCGCCTTGGTTATCCCTGAGCTCAAAGGAAAGATGGACGCCATTGCCGTGAGGGCCCCCATTGCGGATGGAGCTATAACAGATATTGTGGCCCACCTGCGAAGGGATGTTTCGGTTCAAACAGTCAATGCAGCATACAAAAAGGCTGCCCAGGGGGGACTCAAGGGTATTCTGGATTATAGCGACGACGAAATGGTGTCTGCCGATATCATCGGCGATACACATTCTGGGATAGTCGATGGACCATCAACCCGGGTGATTGTCAACAGAGTGGCAAAGGTACTTGTTTGGTACGACAATGAATATGGATATGCACGCCGTCTGCTCGATTTAGCTGATTATATTGCTAAACAATAATACCGGATTTTGTGGCGAGTGCACAAGCTGTATGCACCAATAAGCGTACTGTTTTTCAATGAGTGCATTTCAAGTCACGAGAGGCTAAACTAGCAGTGTAAAACTTACGGGTTATGGGCTTTATACAAAAACGAGGCTTATGATGGTGAAACTTGCTTTTTTTGATGTGGATGAAACAGAGCAGGCTGTCTTATCAAGGGGATTTGCCGGAGAAAAAACCTTTGAGTTGAGCTTCAATCAAAAATCTCTTGATACACACAGCGCCCTCACAGCGAAAGATGCGGACGGTATAGGAATATTTATCCAATCTCGGATCACCAAGGAGGTACTGGACCTACTGCCTACGGTAAAGGTCATCAATACCATGTCCAGCGGTTTTGATCATATTGACTTAGAGGCCTGTAAGGCCCGTAATATCACGGTATGTAACGTTCCCTCTTACGGTGATAACACAGTAGCGGAATACGCCTTCGGTCTTATCATAGCCCTTGCCCGCAAATTTAAACCAACCATTGAACAGGTAGGGCGGGGATTTTTCAGCCGTACCGGCCTTATGGGTATAGATTTAAAGGGGAAGACGCTCGGCGTGGTCGGTACGGGCAATATCGGCAGTCATATGGCGCGGTTTGGATGGGCCTTCGGCATGAAGGTTATCGCCTATGACGTGAAGCCAAATGAGGAGATCATCGATCGGTACGACGTGACGTTT
>CAZFIR010000222.1:0-10543 GCA_964519535.1 uncultured Thermodesulfobacteriota bacterium
GCGAGAATCTTGGGCATCTTTTTCTCCCGTGTTTCCCCACCGTTCATCCAAATACGGGCGGGCCTCCTCAAAGGCCATGCATTGGTCCTCGATATATTCTTCCGCCTCTTGGATGGACATCCTCTCGGTGCGCAGGACAAAGGAATAGACCTTACCAAAATAGAGGGGCATGAGGGAAGCCAGCAGCGTCTCCTTCTCAACGTCAACATGCTGATATCCCATGGCATAATCGAAGAGCATATGGGCCCACAGCTGGGAGGGAAAATCGAGGTGTTCCCGCCCGATCTCCGCCGCCTCCATCAGCTTGGCAAAGACCTGCGGCGCCAGCACCCTTTGCCAAACCCCCTGAAATTCGGTTCGGCCCTCGGAAAAACGTTGGTAGAGTCTCTCCTTGTTCACCTCCATCGGTGGGAGCTCTTCTATCTCCCCCAGGCCGAAGCCGAATATGGCAGTTGGCTTGCTCCACTTCACTCCTTGCCAATAGGGCCGACAGGGGGCCATCATACCGAAGATGGTCCCGACCACCTGGCTGAACATCGGTCCCAGATCGGCACCAGGATCTTTGGGGCGGTGCACCTTCGGACGCCCCAGGTAAGATTGGCAGATGGGTATTGCGTGGGCGATGGCCTGGGTGGTCATCCAGATGTCGATGCCGAACTGGGAGATCTCTTCATTCCAAAACTCACGTTCCAGATATATGCGCACCAGTTCACCGGAAATGCCGAATTCTCCCCCGATGGGTTGACGCACCCGGCGACCGTAGAGGGAACGAAGAAGCGGATAGGCTATATTATTGGTGATAGTACCGTCATATTTGTGCCGAACGTAGAGAGGCGCGACGAAACCAAAATCCATGAAGAGAGGCTCCCCCAAGTGCCTGACCCACTGGGGGGTGATGGTCTTCAGATCTGCGTCAATGATGATGCAGGCGCGGGCCTTCAGTGCATCGACCCTGGCAAAGAGGTTCATCAGGTTGTTACCCTTTCCCCTGACACCGGCGGGGGTAGAAAGATAGATCTTGGGGATCGCGGTGGGGGTGTTCAAAAAGGCCTCTTTCGTGCCATCGAAGGAGTCGTTGTCACAGTTGATGATCACTGCCTTTTTATCCCCAAAGTACTGCAGGAGCCCCAGACTGGCCTGGGTGGTAGGATGCGCAATGGTCTTGGCCTCGTTGTAGGAAGGGATGCCGACGACGATATCCGCTCGCTTTATCTGATCCGGGTTTTCCTCATACGAGGACATGAACTATCTTTAACACAGCGTGTTTGGAACCTCAAGGGAGAAACTGATCCGATATTGACTATCTTTCAAGACGATTGTAGTATAAAAACCCTTCAGGGTGGAAGGGGACAGCGCCATGATTCCTATCATCTCCATTGTCGGCAGATCCAAGAGCGGCAAGACTACCCTCATGGAACAATTAATTCCGGAATTCATCAGGCGCGGCTACCGAGTAGCGACGATAAAACACCATGGGAAAGACTTCCAGATAGATCATGAAGGGAAAGACAGTTGGCGCCAC
Source organism: uncultured Thermodesulfobacteriota bacterium (assembly GCA_964519535.1). Classification (GTDB taxonomy): domain Bacteria; phylum Desulfobacterota; class B13-G15; order B13-G15; family RBG-16-54-18; genus CAYWLI01. Next base: position 1,523 of record CAZFIR010000222.1, read on the forward strand.
AAGGAAGCCGGTGCCCAAACAGTAATCGTCTCTTCGCCGCAGAAGGTCGCCGTGGTAGAAGATGTCGCACACGACCTCTCTCCAGACGAACTAGCCACCCGATTTATCAGGGGGGTAGATATCATCATCGCCGAGGGGTTTAAACGAGAAAAATATCCAAAAGTGGAGGTCTTCAGGAAAGAGGTCCATCCTCACCCCCTGGCACCTGAGTTGGAGAATGTCATAGCCGTGGTAAGCGATGATCCCCTCCCGTTGACAATCCCCTGTTTGGGCTTTAAAGATATCAACGGAATAGCCGATATTATCGAAGAGCGGGCCATGTCACCACAGAAAGGCACTCCTCGAGAAAAATGATAAAACTCCTTGCCTTAAGGAGACAACATAAGGTACAATGTGCGCGGAAGGAGGGGAGAAAAAATGACGAAAAAACCTGGAGGCGTACTGTACCTGATAGTGGCAGTCCTCATTGTATTGGGATGCCACTTTTTTTGGGGCGCCACTCACACAGTACAATCCCAAGAGGAAAGCACGTGTATCTCCTGCCACACCTCGGTCAAGGAGCTGGTGAGGATCACCAGGGAGATTGCGGCCAAGAGTCCTCCTCAGAAGTCGGCTGAGAGCAAAGGAGAGGGGTGAGGGGGTGCAGTGGCTCCGTTGGAGCCATATGAGCAGGTGCTCATCGACGATGAGTTCTTTGAAGAAGATCCCCACGGGGAGATCGCCTGCGAGAAGTGTCACGGGGGGAATCCCCGGGCCACCACAGTACAGGCCGCACACAAAGGTCTGGTCTCTGATCCCACGTACCCCGATCCATCCAAGACATGCGGCGAGTGCCACGAAGATGTTACCGCGAAGAACAAGACCAGCCTTCACGTATCCCTCAATCCGTACAAGCACATCATCGGCATGCGGGCAAACACCAAAAAGGGTGTGAGAAAGAAGGTCTTCAAGGCGATGGATACACACTGCTTCACGTGTCACAGCAGCTGCGGCCAGTGCCATGTCTCCCGGCCTGACTCGGTTGAAGGTGGATTCGTGCAAGGACACCTCTTCCTCAAGACACCTCCCATGGAGACCAACTGCACCGCCTGCCACGGCAGCAGGGTGGAAATGGAATATCTGGGCAAAAATCCGGGCATACCAGGTGATGTCCACTATGCCAAGAGGGGAATGAAGTGCATCGCTTGTCACACCGGGGAGGAGATGCACGGGATGGGAAAGGATTATACCACTCGCTATGACGCGAAAAATGCCCCCCGGTGTGAGGAGTGTCACGAGGATGCTGTAAGCCCCAAGGCCACTATCAAGACCCATCGGATACATAACGGCAAGGTAAGCTGTCACGTATGCCATTCGGTGGCCTACAAAAACTGTTACAGCTGCCACGTCGGCAAAGACAAAAAAGGGCTTCCTTACTTTAAGACGGAAAAGACCGACATGGCCTTCAAGATCGGGCTCAACCCGCATCCCAGCAAGAACAGGCCTTATAAGTTTGTCACCCTTCGTCATGTCCCGGTGAGCAAGGGGCTCTTTGATTTCTACGTGAAGGACGGGTTGACCAACTTCGATGTATTGCCCACCTGGAAGCTGGCCACCCCTCACAACATCCAGCGTAAAACCCCTCAGACCGAGAGCTGTAAATCGTGCCATGGAAAGAATGAGCTTTTTCTCATGGAAAAGGATGTGATACCTGAGGAACGGGCGGCTAATCAAGGGACCATCGTCCCAAAAGATGCCATACCTCAGTAACAATCGGTAACGATAAGGGACTGAGAAAATAAAATAGGGAAAGGAGGTGAAGGAAATGAAGGGATTTCGACGAATGAAGGGCGTATGGGTAATCGCGATAGCCGTGACCCTGGCACTCTCCACCTATGTCAGCACCGTGGTGGCCAAGGATAAGACCGCAACGGACCTTGTCAATGAAGCGAAGCAGAAGGTCTGTGAGATCTCAGCGGCCGAGGCTAAGGAGAAGATAGATTCCGGTGCCTCCTTATTTATCCTGGATGTGAGAGAGCCTGATGAGTTCAAAAAGGGACACGTCCCCAAGGCCATCAACATACCCCGGGGACTTTTAGAGTTCAAAGTCGGCAACTCGATACCCGATAAAAATGCCCAAATCCTCGCTTACTGTAAGAGCGGAGGGAGGGCCTGCTTGGCATGCAGTACCCTGCTAGCGATGGGGTACAAAAACGTCGTGAGCATAGCAGGCGGCTGGGAAGCGTGGCTGAAGGCAGGGTACCCTGTAGAGTAATCTTGAGAATAGTTCAAGAGGAAACAACAATTAAAAAAGGAAGGGGAATTCCCCCCTTCCTTTTTTTACAATAGGCGAGTAAAAATACCTACTCTGCCATATAGAGTCACCGGCACTGACTGACGGATAAGTTTATAACTGCTCATAGGTGAAAAGATTACAGATCCTGAAGTATCTTTACCCCCCGCTCCAGGATTTCCATGGGGGCCGCAAAGGAGATGCGAAAGTGACTTTTGCGCTGTGAGAAGACACCACCCGGTATGATAAAAACCCCCTTCTTGATGGCTCGCTCCACTAATCGCTCCCCATCACCATCTTCTGCCTCGGGAAATATAAAGAAGGCTCCCTGTGGCCGCTCCACTCTATAATTCTCCTTTAAGGCCTCATAGACAAAATCCCTCTTCTCCCGATAGTGGTCTATATGCACCGCCATATCACAATCGAAGGCCACCAGGGCCGCCTTTTGCGCAAAAGATGGCGGGCACGTAAAGGAATACTGTTGAAGCGTGATCATCTGCTGGATGATATCTTCGGGTCCTGCGGCATATCCCAAGCGCCACCCCGTCATACCCCACGTCTTGGAAAACCCACTCAGGGTGATGGTGTTGCCATAAATTTGACCCATGCAGGGCGCTGCGGTCGCATCGTAGACGAAGCGTTCATAGATGTCGTCGGCGATCACCATCAACCCTCTCTCCCTGGCAATCCGAGCCACCATCGCAAGTTCCTCTTTTGAATAAACGGTCCCACTAGGGTTGGCGGGGCTGTTGATGATGACGAGCTTCGTTCGGGGTGAGAGACTTTCACGGATCTTGTCCTCACGCAGGCGAAAATCCGGGTAGGTGTCGACATATCTTGGCACCCCTCCCATCAACAAAACCTGGTATTCGTACATGACAAAATAGGGATCGGGGATTAAGACCTCATCACCAGGATCGATGAGGCACAAGCAGCACAAAAGGAGCCCTCCGGTGACCCCGGCGGTAATCATGACGCTATCAAACTGAACTCCCTTTTCTCTGAGATATTCCTCCACACGCTGTCTCAACTCGGGGATCCCCTGAGTCAGGGTGTATTTGTTGAAGCCCCTCTCAATCCAGCGAATACCTTCCCTTTTTATCTCATCGGGTATGTCAAAGTCCGGCTCCCCGAGACTGAGATCGATGGGGTCCTTCATCTGACTGGCCATGTCGAATATGCGTCGTACCCCCGAGGGTCTTATCCCCTTCAACCTCTCGGCGATCATCCAACACCTCCAACAAAAGGAGCCATGGGATGCACATCTCCCATGGCCCTCTTTCGGTCAGCTCTCACGGTCATAACGGATGTTCACGGCAGCTCATCGACCTTCCATCCAAGCCCGCAACCGCACCGATAAGCCGTCCCCTCCCTCCTCCTCAAGGGTTATCTCAGAAAGAACCTTTATATCCCCTCAGTACAGAGGGACCTTTACGTCAAGAGGGATCGTGCCTAGGAAGAGGCCTTCTTATGCCGTGCCTCCTTAGCCTCATATCCTACGATCATAGCAATAATATGAGAAAAAAAGGTGTGTCCCAACGTCGAGAGGTAGATGTGAACAATCAGAAAGGCAGTGAATATATACGCGAGGATTATGTGAAAAGCATCTATGACCCGCACCCCTCCCAGCGCTGCTATTATAGACTGGAATCTTTCCAGATCCCACAAGAGGACACCCGTCACTATCTGCAGGGGGACGAAGACAAACATGATGCCGAAGTAGGTGATCTTCTGTAGGGAATTAAATTTAGCCGCTGGTGTGGGCTCAAAGGGAGCTGGATCACCAAAAAAGATGCGGGCGAAGTAGTACGTCGATTGCGTCGGCATACCGATGGTAAAGTCCTCGGGGACAGGGACATACTGTTTGACCAGTTCTCTTTTCAACACATAGAAACCGAACCACAGCAGGTAATCGAACAACACGATGAAACCAAATATGTTATGGATGGTGACCGCAATTCTGAAGGTTCCAAACCACGTGATCAAGTTGGGAAAACGCAACTGCATCCCCGTGAGCACCAGGAGAACAATGGCGATTGCGTGAACCCAGTGCCACATGCGTATCAAAATCGGATGTAATATTTCTTTCTTCCCTTGATCTCTTTTTTGTCTGTCTTTCTTCCGCAGGGCCATATATATCCTTTCCTCTCGGTCCTTACTTCTGCCGCTTCTTTCTCAAACCTATAGTTACGATCCTGAGCAGACCATGTACACTGACGAAACCCACGCCAGCTAAGATGAATAAGATCCCAATAACGTCCAACCACTTATAACCGATCTTCCTCACGACGAACATGAGGTCTCCGATATCCCGCCTAGAAATCCTGCTCTCCCCCAGCAGATAGAAATCACTCGTGACCGGAATGGTATGAATCCCCGCTAAAATGCTCTTGTCCATGGGAAGGGTCCTTATAGCACCCCCGCTTTCAGGTATCTCCATGACCAGTTTTGCATAGAATTCAGCCTGGGAGGAATGGCAGAGAGAACAATCCTTCGCCTTGGTCCCCTTATCGGTATAGTTATGCGAAGGTTGGAGTACCAAGACCCTCACCCCCAGCTCTATCGCTTGTTGGGGGTTCTTTTCCTTGAGTACATTGAGAAAAGAAAGGACCTCTCGATCACTCAAGAATCCATTGCCGTCTTTATCCAGGAGCTTTGCCAGGTCAGGCTGTTCCATATCCAACAGATTGGCCACCTCTCTATATCCAAGCCGTTGTACTTTCTCGCCCGTATCCACCCGCTGGAGGAAAAAGACGATCCCCTTTTCCGCCTGGGGGGCATGACACATGGTACACTCCAGGAATTTAAAGTGCAGATCTCTTTGGGGCAGCCAGCCGTGTCCCCGTTCTGGATCATGACACTTGGTGCAGATGGCCTTGCGTTGCTCAACGGTCAATTGCCTGAAGGGTTCACTGGAGTGAGGATCATGACAGCCAAAACAGATTTCTTCGCTGACCTTGGCATGCAGGCTGTCTTTGTATTCCGCCAGCACATCCCCATGGCAGTGCTCACAGACAGGGGGCTTCAACCCCTTGACCTGAAACCCTTCCCCTGCCCGCAAGATGGTCAAATCGGCATGGCAATCAATGCACTCCACTCCACTCTGACCGTGAACTGTGGCGAAGTAGTTGTCCTTGGAGGGAATGGGGGGGATCTTCCCGATAATGGCCTTGTCCATCGTGACTGTGCGCCATCCCCCACCATTCATCTCTGGCAGCCTGAGCATCACCTGGGAGTAGAATGGTGCCCCTGAGACGTGGCACATCGTACAGTCTTTGATGCGCCTGACCTCATCGGTGTAGTTATGATAAGGCTGCAATACGAGGACCTCCGCTTCAAGCTGCGGGGACTTAATCCCCCGTTCCTTTAACTTGGCGATAAATCTGTTGATCTCATGAACTTCCACGATGCTGTTTCCATTACGATCGATGGCCTTTGCCACATCCCCGCCATACCCGCGGGTGAAGTCCTGCAGTTGTCGATAAGAAAGACTCACCTGCTTTCCATCTTTCCCCTCTCCGGTGAGATGGAAGAAAAGCCCTTTCTCAGCCCGGGGGGCATGACAGGCAGTGCACTCGAGGTACTTGAAGTGCAGCTCCCGCTGGGGTAGCCATCGATGTCCATTCTTATCGTGGCATGGGAGACAGATGTCCATCCGCTCTTGCTGGGAGAGTTTCCGGAAAGAGGTGGTAGCATGGGGATTATGGCACTCAAAGCAGAGCCTCTGGCTGACTTTGGCGTGCTTGCTCTTATCATACTGTCCTACAATCTCGTCATGGCACTGCGCACAGTCAACCATGCCCAACTTCTCTTGATGGGGAATATCCTCGATATCGGCGTGACAATCGACACAATTCAAATCACGGTGGACTGTAGCACGAAATTTCTCATAATCTATATAGAGGGTAAGCTTCCCCTTTCTCACCGCCTGTTTCGCGGGGGTAGGAATGACAACCTCGAGCCTCTCTTCAGGGCTCATCTCGAGGATATCGCGGCTCCCATGGCATTCGAGACATGTCTCATCCTCTATAGCAAAAGACAACTCCGTCCAGAGACAGGGGGAACAAAGAATCAGCAGTAAAAAAGGGACAAGAACCGGGCGAGCGTGCTTCAAGCGTTTCCTCCAATCTTCAGCCAGGGCTAACGTCTTTCTTTTATTTTACGTGGCGTCTCCCCTGAAGTTTGTGCTTTTTGTAACAAATCATCTCGGCATTGTCAAGACAAACTTTCCGCACCTACCTCATCATACGCACGATCCGACAGCGCATAGAGGACCATTGAGAAAAAGGTAATCCTCATACGGCTCCATAATTACCGTGGCGAATAAAACACCCTTGAACCGCTACGCTCATCATGATATTTTCATGGTACTAATGAAAACAGAAAAAAGCCGATATATATATAGCCTCCTCATCGCAGATGCAGGAAAATTGCTCAACCTTAAGGAACTAGCGGAAAATATAAAAAAGGAGTTTGCATTCCCCACGAAGACTTTAGAGAGCACGATTAACCCGGAGGACTTCTATGATCCGACGCGCAATCAGTATCACTCCACCAAGATTCTGAAGGCGATGCTGGACGAACTCCCTTCCGATGCCCTGAAAATGATCGGCATCACCTCCTCTGACCTCTTTATACCGATCTTAACTTTTGTCTTTGGTGAAGCCCAATTAGATGGGAAAGTGGGGATTGTCTCCCTTGCCCGGCTACAGCAGGAGTTTTACGGCCTGCCACCCAACCAGGCCCTCCTACGGAGAAGGCTGAGCAAGGAAATAACTCATGAATTAGGACATACCTTTGGGCTCATCCACTGTTCCCTCAGGGAGTGTGTGATGTCCGTAGCCAACAATATCGCCGATGTAGATGCTAAAGGGAGCTCCTTCTGCGAAAGCTGCAGGGAATTACTTCGATACGTCAGCAGAAAGGATTAAGTAATCAAGACCGCGGATGTTGAATTGCTATCTTTTTATGTTTAATTATTCAACAGAAAAAAGCTTTAAAACCAATAAGTTATAAGATACAAACGATTTTTGTTGAAAAATTCAACAACCAGGGAACACAGAAGTAAGTAGGCTAAAAACCCTCTTTCTTTAAAATATAATGATTTAAGCCACTTAGCGAGATGCGGAGTGGCCTTTTTTGTGGCATAGAAAATGCTGTGGTAATGAAGGTGAACAAGAAAGGGGGCTGCTAAATATGGAAATAAAATGTCCCTTTTTAAAAGATCAAAAGGTGGCCTTTTGTAAGGCCTCTCCCTTCAGGAAGATGCTTCCCTATGATCGTCTCTATCAACAGGACAATATCTGTATGCGAGAGGAACACCTGAACTGTCCTGTCTATCGTGATAAAGAGGATGAGCGAGCTTCCAGCCATTCCAGTAATAAGAAAGTCTGTCCCTATCTGGAGGTCGAGGAAGTCCTCTTTTGCGGGGTCTATCCGGTTAAGAAGATGATACCCTCCAGCGCCTTCAGACTGGAGTGTCCGTGTACAACCGAAGCCTACATCGACTGCCCGGCGTATCGGCAGATCGCCCGGGGGGACGTTGCTCCCGGTGAGCAGGCTACGGTCAGGGGTTTCCTGCTCAACGATACGGTCTATTATCACCGAGGTCATCTCTGGCTGCAGCGAATTAACGGAAAGGTCCGGCTTGGATTGGACGATTTTGGCCAATGGTTGCTGGGTGATATAAACAAAATAACCCTTCCCGTGCGTAAGAGGAGAGTGGGGCATAGCCAACCCCTCCTGCACATAAGCTGTTCCCACGGGACGGCCGAGATCGCTTCTCCCCTTTCCGGCATTGTGATGGAAGTCAATGATGAGGTTAGTCGAAATAGTTCTCTGGTCAGTACCGACCCCTATGGTGAGGGGTGGTTGATTGAGTTGCGCCCGGCCAAAAGCGAGTTAACCCGTTTGGAACAGGGAGGCGAAGGATTTTTCCCGGCCTCTCAGGCCCGCACGTGGTTGGAGGATGAGGTAGACCGGCTCCACGATGTTCTGGAAACGGAGATCGGTGTCACCATGGGTGATGGTGGGCAGCTGATGAGCAATCTTCGCGACGCCATCTCCAAGAAACAATGGAATCTGTTAATAAAGACTTTTTTAGCAAGAAGGGAGGGATGAGCCATGTTAGGAACCATTACTACTATTGTATTGGTGAGCATCGGGGTGGTTCTCGGCATAGCCATATTGGCATATGCCATCTACATTACCTTTTACCCCTTTGCGAGGACCATCGGCGGTGGTCTCCAGGTGTTGAAGCATTATGGTGTACAGCGGGCGAAGGCCCTTCAGCACGACTATGTACTGGTACCTGATGCACGACTGGGGTTCACCATGGCCGATGGCGGCGATAAGATTACAAAGAAAAAGGCCCGTAAGCGCAAGAAATAACTATCGAGCGTCTCATACGGCCTGAACGACGAGAAGCAGAAAATTATACCGGTAAGGAGGTGCAGAATGGAAGGTTTCACGTATGTAGACCTCTTCGCGACAAAAGGCATTGAATATCTCCTGGTGATCGGTTTTCTCCTGGTCCTTTTCCCCTTCTGGAGGTTCCTGCGGGCACCAGCACGGGCGGGTATCGAAGTGGCGAGAAGGGTTATGGCCTCGGTTGCTCAATGGTTCTCTATCCCAGAAGGCCTGTATTACCACCAGGGACACAGTTGGGTTATGCCCCAAGGTGCTGAATTAGTAAAAGTCGGGGTAGATGATTTCGCCCAGCGGATCGTGGGAAGCACCACCAAGATAAG
>CAZFIR010000223.1:0-2717 GCA_964519535.1 uncultured Thermodesulfobacteriota bacterium
AAACCATCGAGTCCTGGAGCCTCGCCTTTATGAAGAAGAATACAGCCTTGTTCGAGCAACGGGTGGCTCAGGGTTCTATCAAGGAGTGCCATGGCGATCTGCACCTACAGCACATCTGCGTTGAGGGGGAGAAGATATACATCTTCGATTGCATCGAGTTCAATGAACGGTTTCGCTTCGGCGATGTGGCCTCGGACGTGGCGTTTCTTGCCATGGATTTGGATTTCAACGGCCATTCCGAGTTTGCCAGGACCTTTGTAGATGCATACATCGAGGCCTCCGGCGATGCCACCCTGGCACAGGTCCTTGTGTTCTACAAGGTGTACCGGGCCTATGTGAGGGCTAAGGTGACCTCCTTTATGCTGGATGATGCAGGGCTGGCCGTGCGGACTAAGGAAGAAGTCTTTCGCAGAGCAAAAGAATATTACGACTTGGCACGTGCATATGTCCGAGGCACTATCTAACAGGGGAGATCATCCGGACGAGACCTAGGTCGGTTCGTATACTATAAGAGGCGAAGGGGCAATAAAAAAGGTAGAAATGAAGATAGACCTTCACATACACTCGAAAGAGGGATCAGACGGGCGCTGGACCTTGGAGGCGATCTTTGCTGAGGCGCACAAACGTCGGATCGATCTGATCTCGATCACTGACCACGATTCCATCCACGTTCAGCAACGCGCCTTTGAGTTGGGCCGATCCTACGGTATCGCGTATCTCACGGGGGTGGAGATGAACGTGACCTTCTCCCATCCGGGCTATAAAAGGGGAAGGCCCGTCTCCCTCGACATGCTTGGCTATCAGTTCGATATTCACTATCCGCCCCTCGTTGAGAAGCTGAAGGTCATGAGAGGCCACAGGAAGCAACGGGCGGAGCGGATCCTGGAGAATCTGAACCGTGAACTGGCCAAAGAAGGCCTGGCGGAATTTACTGCTACGGACCTCGATGCGATACAGACCACTGTTGATGGGACCCTCGGCAGGCCCCACATCGCCGCGTATATGATCCAAAAGGGCATCGTAACCACGAAGCAGGAGGCCTTTGACCGGTATTTGGTAACATGCGATGTACCCAAGATGCCGGTGAGCCTCAAGGAGGCCTCGGAACTCATCCGTGGGGCAGGAGGGCAGATCATGCTTGCACACCCCAACGACCCGAACGGTACTTCTTTGATAAATCTGACCCCCTTGCTGAAGGAGCAATTGCAGATTATCCAGGATGCCATGATGGCATATATCGACGGGATTGAGTGTTGGCACTCCCGTCATGACAAGGCGACCACGGAGGCATACGAGGCCTTTGCTCGGGCAAGGGGGCTCATGGTCTCCGGTGGATCGGACTGCCATCAGGACCCCGTGCTCATGGGCGAGGTGGCTGTCCCGGATTATGTGGGGGAGCAATTTCTGGGACATACCCAAATAAAAACAGGTGGTAGAGGTGCTACATGATGAGGGTACCCTTTAAGGAATTTGTTGAGAAGGAAATGGAAGATGATGCGGTCCTGATCGCGTGCGGGCTTCCCGCCACCAACAAGACCGAGACCATGGAGGTCGTCGCGCGGCTCAAGGGGTATGAGATGTTGCGTACGGATCTCATTCGTAAAGAGGTGCTCAAGGGTGAGGATATCTTCGATGAAAAGGTGGCCTCGGACATGGATAAACGAAAGATGGTCTATGATCGGATGTTTGCCTTGGCGGACGATCTCGCTTCCCAGGGCACGGGTGTAATTCTGGATGCTACCTTTATAAGCCAACAGCTAAGAATGCGGGCTGCGGAGGTGGCCGCACGAAACAACAAGACTTTTATAATACAGCAGACCCAGTGTCCCGAGGAATATTCCCTGAACAAGATCTCCAAAAGAACAAAAGATGATTATGAATCCAATGCCCTGACATCCCAGGCGTATTTCAATAATAAGAAGCGATTCGAGCCCGTAGCCCTCGATGAGTTCAAGGATCGCTTCCCCACCCTTTCCATGGTGCATCTTGTGGTGGACACGGCATCGGATTCTGAAGACGAGTGGTATGTGATCGATACGAATACGAGATAATCAGGAGCATCAGTCGACAGTTGAAAAGGGAGAGGTGAAATCTGAAGCTCAGGCCTTCAATAGTTGATAGTTATTTCAAGAGATTAACTATGTCTAGATTTACCAAATACAGTGCCGTTTTACTGCTCATAGTATTACTCGGTGCTCTCGTTCTTTCCTGTGCACCGCGCGCGCGGCATGGGCGCTGTCCACCGGGCCAGCACTGGGTCTCGGGCCACCATAGACCCCCCAATGGGGTCTGGGTCCCGGGGCACTGCGCTCCTAATTGATAGGCTATTTTGGAGGAAAAATATTAGGCAGGCTTCTTCAACGAATCAAGAGAAATGGGGTGTTGCAAGGGCGACCTAACCCCGATTTCACACCGTAAGCTTGATGACCTTCGCCTTGTTCAGGTCCATGGTCCCCAGACCCAACCGTTCGGCCACCCGTAAATAGGGGACGATCATGTCGGTGGTGTAAGTCTCGTCGTGCTCCCCCATGATTTGCGAGCAATAGGTGTCTAAGGCCACCATGTCCCCGCTCAGGATGAACCGGTTGATCCCCTGCTTGACTTCTCCCTTTCCCCTGGTGGGACCCCCCTTGGTGAGGATGGCCCTGGCATCCACGATGGAGAGCTCAGGGCGCACCGCATCGGCGAACTCGGCCAGAGCGGTCATGAAGTGGGTC
>CAZFIR010000224.1:0-5152 GCA_964519535.1 uncultured Thermodesulfobacteriota bacterium
GAGCTGCGCGAGGTCCTTCACCGTGTCGATCTCGGAGGGCTTGATCCCCGCCCGGTCGAAGATCTCCTTGGCCGAGGGGGCATGGCGGTAGGCATGCTCGAGCGATTCGCGTAACCTCTGGCGCTGATATCGCTCCCGCTCATGCGCGGACATCACCTCCAGGTCGTCAAAAAAGTCGCCTTTTTTCGCCTTGGGCATGGTAGATCCTCCCCCTGAGGTTTCGGTTGTATGTGACAATGAATTAAGGGGGTCGGCCCCTTTCAAAGCCCTTCTGCAGCATAAGGATACCGTACTATCTCCACATGTCAACACGTCCGCAAAAAAAAATCGGCCGTCTCTCTCACCCCTCCCTATATTGACGACACCATCCGGAGATGATATAGGAGGGAAAAAAGGCGGATCAGGGCAATGAAGGTCTTGGGATTGGTAGGGAGCGTGAGAAGGCTCGGAAACTCGGAGATCCTCACCAAGGAGGCCCTCATGGGGGCCGAAGCGGAGGGGGCCACGGTGGAGATCCTCCGCCTCACCGACTACGAGGTGAGGCCCTGCCGGGGGTGCGCCGCCTGTCTCTTCCGGGAGGGGGACTGCGTCATCGAGGATGATGCTCATGCGATCTTTGCTGCCATGGCTGCCAGTAACGGGATCATCCTCGGGGTCCCCTGCTACATATTGGAGGCCACCGCCATCGTGAAACAGCTCATCGATCGCGGTTTCGCCCCCATGCAGCAGAACACCGTCCGGGGTAAGGTGGGGGGTGTCATCGTCCCCTATGCCACCCGCGGGTGGACCCAGAACGCCTTCCAGCAGACCAACACCTGGCTCCTCTCCCTCGGGGTGAAGGTCATCGATCAGCTCCTCATCCACGTCCAGGGGACCAGCGAGGCCCCCCTGTTCCCTCAGGCAATGGAGCGCGCCCGCAACCTGGGCAAAAAGGTGGCCCGGGCCATCAAGACCGGCGACCACACCTACCAGGGAGAAGCGGGCATCTGCCCCATCTGCCACGACCGAAACCTCAGGGTATTGCAGGACATGGAGACGGTGGAGTGCCCGGTGTGCGCGGTGAGGGGGGTCCTCCAGGCGGAAGGAAAAAAGATCAAGGTCGTCTTTTCGGATGAAGCGGTGAAGCGGCACCGGTGGAGCGTCGAGAACCTGCAGCGCCACTTCACCTATCACCTCAAGCCATCGAAGGCGTTCTTCATGAAGACCAAGGAAGAGAGAAAAAAGATGGCCGGAAAGTACAAGGGCTATCTGGGGGAGTGAAGGCGATGCGCTATCTGGTGAAGTTCAGATATTATCCGGGTGACCCCCTCCAGGAGATCAAGGAAGCGGATCTGCGCGATATCGCTGACCAATGGGGCCTGCAGATCGCCTTCGCAGAAGTGCGGGGGGATGTCAAGTCGGGGCGCGAGGCAACCCTGGACAAGGACCTGGAGGCGATCACCCAGTCCGTAATCACCATCGAGGGTGACGAGGAACCTTCTTTACGGGTGGCCTTGCGGGAGATTATCTCAAGGTATCGCTCCCCGCGCACCTGCTATGCCCTCTGGGGGAGCAATCCTGCGGGGCAGGCAATCGCCGCGGAGATCATCGAAGAACAGGATGGGTGGTGGTGACGGAGGAAAAAGAAGAACAGGCAAACCCCAGGGTCCGCCCCCTCGAGGCCTTCCCCTTACAAGTCGAGGGGAAGGAAATGGTCGGGATCAAGGACCCCGTCGGCATATGCCTGGAGGTCGTCTTCGTCCCACCGGAGGCCTTTTTCCTCATCAGCCTCATGGATGGGTCCAATAGCCTGCGAGACATGCAGGCGGCCTATATGCGCAAATACGGGACCCTCCTCTACAGCGATAAGATTGAGGGCCTCATCTCACAACTGGACTCCTATTTTCTCCTGGAAAACCGCAATTTTGAAGACCACCTCCTGCTTCTCCAAGAAGAATTCAAAAAGGGGCAGGTCAGACAGGCCGTCTTTGCAAACAGGGGGTATGAGGGCGACGCCGAGCTACTGAGGGCACAGCTCAGGGGGTACTTCACCGCGCAGGGTGGCCCGGGACTGCCCGACGAGGGAGGAGAAAAAAACGACCTGAAGGGGATCATTGCCCCGCATATAGATTTCGCCCGGGGTGGGACGTGCTATGCCCACGCCTATAAGGCGCTTGGTGAATCCCTGGGGGAATCTAATGGTGCTGATCTCTACTGCATCCTCGGGACCTGTCACACCCCCATGCGCTACCCCTTCGCCTTCACCCTCAAGGCATTTGAGACGCCGTTGGGAAGGGTGGAGGTCGCGAAGGACTGCATCGAGGCGATTGCCCGACAACTCCCCTTCGATCCCTTCCACGATGAGTTCTCCCACCGCAACGAGCATGTCATAGAGTTTCAGGTCATCTTCCTCCGGTATCTTTTGGGGAAAACGGATTTCAAGATCCTCCCCATCCTGTGCAACTCCTTCCACGACATGATCCTCGGGGGGGTCTCCCCGATGGAATATCTCCTGTATCGAGATGCCATCTCCATCCTCAAGGAGCAATTGGCCCCCCTTCCCTCCCTTCGCCTTGTTGCCAGCGCCGACCTGGCCCATGTCGGACCCCAGTTCGGCGATCAAGGGGCGGTCACCCCCGGGGTCCTCGCCGAGGTCAAGGCGAAGGACTTGGAGATGTTACGCTATGTAAAAGACCTGCAGGGGGAGGAATTCTACCGGTTTATCCTCTCCGAGGGGGACCGGAGGAACATCTGCGGCCTGTCGCCCATCTACGCCCTGCTACACCTCATAGAGGCCCGGCAGGGGGAATTATTGCACTATCAGCAGTGGCATGACCCCCAGGACAAGGGGGCAGTGACCTTCGCCAGCATGGCCTTCGCCTGAACGCTCCCTCTTGATTGAAAAGAGGGTATCGCCCACAGGGACTGAGGCGCATTCAATAATGAAAATATCAGAAGAACTCTGGGAGGCTGCCGAGGACCTCCGCTTTCTCCTGGACAGGGGGTATCCCAGGAACGCCTCCCTTCATTTGGTGGGCAACCAATACAACCTTGACCGTGATTGCAGGCACCTCCTGCGCCGGGGGGTCTTCCCCCATGCCGTTGCCCGGGAGCGGGGCGCAAAGCAGGTATCGGTGAAGGACCTCAAAGGCAAAGGCCTGGCCATTGACGGCCACAACTGCCTTATCACCCTGGAGAGCGCCCTCAAAGGCAAGACCATCTTACTGGCAGATGATGCATTTATCAGGGACATCTCCGGGGTCTCGGGTGGATACAAGGAGACCAAAGAGACACAAGAGGCCCTGGGGCTGATCATGGACCTCCTTGCGGAAGCAGGTCCGAGGGAGACCCGCTTCCTCCTCGACGCCCCCATCAGCGGGAGCGGGGAGCTGGCCGCCCGGATCAGGGGCCTGATGACAGAAAGGGGGATTCAGGGGGACGCCTCGGCAGTCAGGGTCCCGGAACGGATCATGGCCGGATATGAGGGGATCTGCGCCAGCAGCGACACCGCAGTCATCGACCAGGCAGCGCAGGTCTTTGACCTGGCAGGTCATCTCATCCAGGAAAGATTGAAGACACCGTCCATAGACCTAAGAAAAAAGAGGTGAAAGCCCCCCTCCATCTATTACATGTACCAAAAAAATTCTTTCCTCTCCCCTTGTCGAAGATCCCGCCGTCTTTGGTCTTTGAAGCGGGGAGGGGAGAGGGGAAGAGAATAGATTTTCCCGCCGAGACTGGATTCGTGGGAAACAAGGACGATATAGGAAATTTTCGCGGAAAATCCAGCAAGCCAATCTCTCCTTGAAGCTCCATCCGCGCATTGTTATATTCCCTATAGACCGAGGGAAACCATATGTGGCCTTTATTATTGATATTCGCGAGCTCTTTTGGAGTGGGATTCTCCGGCGCAATCATGCCCGGTCCGGTCCTGACGGTCACTATTGCCGAGGCCACCAAGCGGGGTATTTGGGCAGGCCCGCTCATCGTGCTGGGTCACGGGATCATAGAGTTCGCCCTCTTCATCGCATTGGTGCTGGGACTCGGGACCATTCTCAAACATGATATCGTCTTCGGCATCGTGGGGGTCGGAGGGGCAATCGTCCTCATCTGGATGGGGATCGGTATGGTGCGGGGAATAAAGACGGCCACGCTGAAACTCGAGCTGAATGAGGGGGAGCGGAGCAGGCCTGTCCTCGCCGGTCTCCTCACCAGCGTCTCCAATCCATACTTCATCATCTGGTGGGCGACCATCGGGCTCTCGTACATCGCCCTGTCCCAGCGGCACGGTATTGCCGGGCTCGGTTCCTTCTACTCGGGCCACATCTTGTCGGATTTTGCTTGGTACATCGCTATCGCGTGGGCCGTCACCATGGGCAAGCGGATCATGAACGACCACGTCTATCGATGGATCATAGGCCTGTGCGGGGGGTTCCTCTGCATCCTCGGTCTGTACTTCGGGTCAAGCGGCCTGAAGGCATTGTTTTAAAAGCAACGTCCATCCCGTATGCGGGATGGACTCAGGGTTCAAGGGGTCCAGGGGCCAATCCCGCCCCGCCCTGCTCCTTAAATTTTAAGTCTAAGGAATGCAGGATGTCGCAAAGCGACACACTATAAATTCAAGGACGCGGGATGCCGCTTGCGGCAGGGTTCAAGTAAACCCTATTCTTTTTTCACTCGACCCCTAGAATCCTCCCGCTTTGCGGTCCCCTACCACTCGGATATTTTTATGGATGGGGTGTCGCAAAGCGACAGATCCCGCATCCTATAAAATCTAAATTAAGGAGCGGGATTGACTCCTTGAATCCTTATCGAGGGAAGAGTAACAAAAATCAATGCTTCGCTTAAAGGCGATGGGTTTCGTCCCTAAATAGACAAAAAATTAAGGAGGTCAGTCGTGATATTAAAGCATTTGCTAGTCGGACCGCTGCAAGTCAACTGTTATATCCTCGGCTGTGAGCGGACCAGGCAGGCAGCAGTCATCGACCCCGGAGGGGATGTCGATCGAATCCTGATGGCCCTGGCCAAGGATGAGCTGCGCCTGGTCTATATCATCAATACTCACGGTCACTTCGACCATACCGGCGGGAACAAGGGGCTCAAGGACGCCACCGGGGCCCAACTCCTGATACACCGCGCCGACGCCCCCATGATCATGCAGCAGGGCAGCGGAGGG
>CAZFIR010000225.1:0-5510 GCA_964519535.1 uncultured Thermodesulfobacteriota bacterium
CGTGGACGCAAAGTCTGAGGGCATAAAGGCGATTGATGCACGAGAACGGTTCCGGGCACTCACAACGGCACGGCGCCATCGTCCCATATCCTTTTGGGCATCACCTATGAACCAGGCGATGATTCGACCCGAGCGGCTTTCCTTTTCCTCGAATTATAGCGGTGTAACGCCCACAGCAACAGGCCAATGATAGCTATTGCCCCAAGAATGAGTAATTCATACCGCTTAATATCACCGAGCAAGACCTCCAGTATGTGGCCGAAGAAGTATCCTCCTGTCCCGACGACGACGGCCCACACAAAGGCCGCAATGACATCCAAGATGATAAATGTTCTTCTCGACACAGAACTCATACCAAATAAAAAAGGTATGATCGTACGCATCCCGTACATAAATCGAAATCCCAGGAGCAGGGGGGTTCGAAACCGTTCCAGGAGCCGATGGGCCCAATCAATACGGGCCTTCCACAAGGGAAATTTGTCCAGCACCCACTGGGTATGCTTGCGACCGAGATAAAAAAACAACTGGTCACCGCAGAGGCTGCCGATAAAGGCAGCCAGTATTACCCAGGGCAAGGCCAAATAGCCGCGCTGGGCGGCAAATCCTCCCAACACCAAGAGGGTTTCACCCTCGGCAAAGGTGCCTATTAACACAGCCCAATAACCGTAGGTTTTCAAAAGGGGTTCTAGCGGAATCATGGGGAGTCAGACATCTGCACGGGTATTATCATTGTGTTCATAGAAAGGTCATTTCTCGCTCGGTGTCGCTTTGTGCCTCTCGTCTTTTATCGAAAGCCCGCCTTGAAAATCGAAACCAGAATATATCATTCCAAACATCAAAAGCAAATAATTTTTTCGGTGATTACTCATCGGAAAAGGCCACCTATCCTGTTATTTGCCGGGGAAACCTGTTGATACCGTCATGAGTTGTGTCTTAGACTCAGCAAGGTGGCGAATCTTGTTCGAAGTAGCACCATGTAACCTTCGGCCGGAGAAAATACTTTTTTAAAAAAGAACGGCTACACAAAGTGGGACAGAGGAAAAAGGGTTATTCATTCAATCGGGTGATCACCTCTGTTGATGATCGCCTACACATCTATATCGCCCCCTCCTCCCAAAGAGAAAGTCCTACCGAAGAACGAGCCCTTCGTGAGACGGAGCAGCCCGGAAAGGAACGGAAACAAGAGACAGAGCCCTCTGTGTCGTTTTTCGGCCATCACATAGGTACCCTCCTCGCTCCGGGCAAAGCCGAAAAAGATGAATTTCTTCCCATTGATAAAGAGCTTGATTCGAGCCTAGAGGTTATCCGCAAGAAATTGCAGCAGGCTCGACCTTCTCACACCCTTGAAGGAAATCGAATATCAGAAGAAGAAATAAAGCACCGGCGTTTTATCGAAGAGCGAAACAGGGCTCAGGAGGAGCTCTTCGAAGATATTATCCGGTCTCATCGTGAATTTGGGACCGGCCTCACTGCGGACGACCTGCGGTCTCTCCATGATTTGATGCAAAAGGAGGCCGATCATGAGGCGGCATGTTCAGAGAAGACATCGTTTCATGAGCATGTTGAATGTAATCTTCTGCGGTTTTTACGTAAAAAGGCCGGGGAACAAGCCTGGAAACAGGTCGAGGACTATGTTGTGCGGGATCATATCCCCTTCCCCATTCCTTCTTCTATGATCGACCATGCGGAATCGGAGCGCACTGAACAGATTGGGAACGAGAGAAAAAAACAGGCCCTGGATGATCTTTTACAGATGCCTGCCCAACAATCGGCTGAGTTGATTCTGGACAATGTCCCAGTGTGGGTATACTCTTATCCTACGAAGGACACCTATCTATGACGCTTGACGATCCTTCAGGGGGTTGCAGTAGGATTGGCAGCACATTTGCTCATTGAGTACCTTGCCATCTGGGAAAAGAATGCCGCTGAAATGCTCAAAAAAATTAAGAAAGAGTTCATGGATGAGATCAGAAAACTTCGAGAGCGAGGTGAAGCTGCCACCGATATATCCAAAGCCTTCTCCTTGTCCATGGAACTTCAGCGGATTAGCAGGGAAGAGATACCTGATTACATTTGGAAATATATCTCCTCGAAGCTGAAAACTTCTTAAGAAAAGCGCGTGTGTGCTCGACTTGCTCACGCAAAATGGCTCGTTTTTAGGTAACATAAAAGCTCACATGTGCGATTGTGACAGATTGCATGAGAATATTTTTAGATAAATACGCGATCGTATCCCGCATTTTAACATGGCTCTCATTAACGGAACGATTTAACCGCCACGAAGGAGTTAATTAATTTATGGCTGGAAATAAGATTTTAATAGGCAAAGTAACGCTGGAAGCGTCCCTGATATTTATATTTATTTTTATTGTAACATTGGTTCTGGGCAATGTGATAAACGCATTAACGAGGAGATTTCTAGAGAATAGACTTTCCAAAAGTAATGCCAAGTTGACGGGACGAATACTACAATACGCAATTTTTTTAGCGGGACTCTATTATAGTATATACCATGTGCTTCATTTAGATTTGACGGCACTCGCTGCATCACTCGGTATTATTGGGATTGCAGTTGCCTTTTCTGCCCAGCAAATTATCCAAAATTTCATTGCTGGTTTATTGATTTCTGTAGGGAGGCCGATACAGATCGAAGAATGGGTTGAAATCGGTGGGCCCGTACAAACTGACGTAAGCAAAGTCGAGGACATTACGTTAACAAGAACGGTATTAAGAGATATACATGGCAAGTTGTTCTATATACCAAATTCTTCCTTATTGTCTTCCAAAATAACAAACTATACTAAATCGGGGCTGGTAAACGTCCCCATACAGATAAGCATTCCTTTCGAATCCCATTATGAAAAAATCGTAAGGAATTATTAAAGAAGTTGCCAATGAAAACAAAAAAATACTTCCAAATATACCCCAGAAGGAAAAGTTTATCATAAAAAAATATTTAAACTATCCTCCATTGCGGCGGCTATTTGATACAAAAACTGACATGAGCGTCTTTGAACCACGGGTTATGATTTCAGAGTTTTCAAGCTCAAACATAACGCTCTTGATACAAATTTGGATACGAAAGATCGACAAGAAAAACGAAATTGTTTCTGAATTCTTAGATTCCTTATTAAAAAGACTTAAAGAAAAAAGGGGTCAAGAAGAACATGCTATTTTTGGTGGAAGCTGATCTTTCATCGGAATCTTCATCGCCCTGCTCTATTATGGATTTCTGCAAAATCCCTCATACTAATGTAAAAACCTCTCGACCCTTACCCCCTTCACTCTTCTTAACCTGATCCTCTATAAAACCACCGTCTCAGGCTTTAATGGTAGAGGCTTATAGGAATCGAGATAGAGTTGACAAAAGACCTCGCCCTGAAAACTCTGCGAAGATGCAATCTCTCACAACTCTATCACAAACTTGCAGGACTCGTGTCCTTAAAGGAGGCCTTGGTCAATCGCATCCCTACGATCTTGTTTCTTCACTTACGAACCCTGCGATGATTCGACATCATTGGCTTTAAGTTTTCGAAGACGATACAAATGTATAACCCAGAGCATCACACCTATAATGACAACGGCACCAAGCACTTCGAGTTCATAGTGTTTGATGTCCCCGATAACAATCTCCAGCGCATAGCCAAAGAAATAACCTCCAGCTCCTATCGCCAGTGCCCAAACGAGGGCGCTCATGATGTTAAGTATGATGAACGTTACTGTCGGTACGCGACTCATGCCAATTACGAAAGGGATCAGCGTTCGCAGTCCGTACATGAAGCGGAATGAGATTATCACCATGGTACGGTAACGCTCTACCAGCCTCTGTGCTTTATTGACACGAGCTTGCCAGCCCGGATGTTTGGCCAGCATGGCGTGGCTATGCCATCGACCGAGATAAAAAAAGAGCTGATCCCCAATGAGCGTACCGGCAAAAGCAGCCAGAACTACCCAAGGCAATTGTAAATATCCCTGGTGTGCTACAAGTCCACCAAGCACAAGAACTGTCTCACCCTCTAGGAACGTGCCAACGAAGATGGCCACATAGCCATAGGTTTGAATGAGAGATTCTATCGT
Organism: uncultured Thermodesulfobacteriota bacterium; assembly: GCA_964519535.1. Taxonomy (GTDB): domain Bacteria; phylum Desulfobacterota; class B13-G15; order B13-G15; family RBG-16-54-18; genus CAYWLI01. The sequence continues at coordinate 4,078 of CAZFIR010000225.1, forward strand.
CATGGAGAATGTCTTAACGTGGTCTTTACAATATCTTCCCTAGAATGTCTTACTATAACGACTTGCTGGCCGTCAGCGTCGATTTCTCCAGTTACATCTCAATCTGTGCACCGATCTCGATCGCTCGGTTCGGGGGTATACCGAAGTGCAGGGTCGCTTGCTGTGCGTTCCGTGACAGAATAGCAAACAGCCGCCTGCGCCAGGAGGTCATCCCCCGCGAGCGGCTCAATACCAACGTCTCACGACCTAAAAAGAAGGTCGTCTCCATTGGTTTGTACTCCAACCCATCTCGTTCTGCATAACGGAGGATCGCCGGGACGTTGGGCGTCTCCATAAAACCATAGTGGGCAATAATCCTGAAGAAGTTCGGTGCAAGCTCGTGGGTTTCGAGTTTCTCGGGCCATGGAATTCTTGGAACTTCCTCGGTGATGATCGTCAACAGTATGACGCGTTCGTGTAGAACCTTATTGTGTTTTAAATTGTGAAGCAGGGTGCGGGGAATGCCGGAAGAATTACTATCCATAAAAACCGCGGTCCCCGGTGTCCGAATCGGTGGATGTTCCGCTAAATCTCTCAGCAATACTTCAACCGATAGCTGTTCCTTGCGAAACCGATCCCTGAGAAGGATCCTGCCCCGTTTCCACGTGGTGAACAAGACATAGACAAGAGCGGCAATGGCAAGGGGAACCCAAGCCCCATGCCCGATTTTTGGTATGTTTGCTGCAAAAAAGGCGAGATCGACGGCGAGGAGGCACACCGCCAGGGCCGCTGCCTTCAGCATGCTCCAACCCCAGCATATACGCATACAGGCGAAAGCCAGAATGGTAGTCAAGATCATCGTCGTCACCACAGCAACGCCGTAAGCGCCCGCCAGGTTGGCGGAAGAACCGAAACCCACTACCAGCCCCACCGTCCCGATCAAAAGGACCCAGTTCACCCAGGGCACGTAGACCTGTCCGATCTCTTCGGGAGAAGAGTGGCGTATTTCAAGTCGAGGCACATACCCGAGCTGCATGGCTTGGCGGGTCAGCGAGTATGCGCCGGAAATGATTGCTTGCGAGGCGATGACCGTTGCCGCGGTCGCAAGGCATACAAGGGGATAAAAACCCCAGGGAGGTACGAGATAATAGAAGGGATTATCTAAGGCCTCAGGCCTGCTGAGCAACAGCGCCCCCTGACCGAAATAATTGATGAGCAACGCGGGCAGCACCACCGCGAACCAACCCATCCTGATGGGCCTCTTGCCAAAATGCCCCATGTCGGCATAGAGCGCCTCTCCCCCCGTTACCACGAGGAAGACCGCACCGAGCACGAAAAGGCCCGTAACCCGGTTCCTCATAAAAAACCCTATCGCATAAAACGGATTAATGGACGCGAGGACTTCTGGAACGACCACGATCCAGCGTGCGCCAAGAACGGCGAGCACAGAGAAC
>CAZFIR010000226.1:0-19028 GCA_964519535.1 uncultured Thermodesulfobacteriota bacterium
CTCCTCTGCACAGGTTCCGCACGCCACACATTCATCATTGATCTCATACGCCACGTCTCTCACCTCCTTATTGTTAAATCTCCATTATTTCCTTCTCTTTTGCCTCAATCACCTCATCGATTTGTTCGACGAAGGCGTCCGTTGCCTTCTGTGCCTGATCCTGCAACTGATGTAACTCATCCTCGGAAATTTCCTTTTCCTTTTCCATCGAGCGCAATCTTTCGATGATCTCTCTCCTGATATTGCGCACCTCTATCTTGTTATTCTCTCCCATCTTTTTGACTAACTTTGCCAACTCTTTTCTTCGTTCCTCGGTCAGCCTCGGAATGGTGATGCGTATCACCTTTCCATCGTTTGCCGGGGTCATCCCCAACTCCGATTTGAGGATCGCCTTTTCTATTTGACCAATCAAGGAATTATCCCAGGGCTGAATAACGATAAGCCTGCTCTCGGGTACCGACATGGTGGCCACCTGATTGAGGGGAGAGGGGGTGCCGTAATAATCTACCTTGATGTCATCCAAGAGGGCCAAGGACGCTCGGCCGGTACGCACCTTTCCCAGTTCTTTCTCCAGGGCTGAAATGGCCTTCTGCATCTTCGCTTCGCATTCTTTGATAATCTGAGACTCCATAAGATCCCCTAACTAATCAATGTCCCCTCTTGCTCTCCCAAGATTATCCGCCGCATATTCCCCTGGACCCCGATATTGAAGACAACCAGGGGGAGCTTATGGTCCATACAGAGGGAAATAGCGGTAGCATCCATCACACGCAATCTCCTCTGCAATACCTCCTGGTACGATATCTGATCAAATTTAACCGCAGCGGAATTCTCCAAGGGATCAGAATCATAAACACCATCCACCTTTGTGGCCTTGAGGATAATCTCCGCTCCTATCTCGAGGGCCCGCAAGGACGCCGCTGTGTCCGTGGTGAAATAAGGGTTGCCCGTTCCACCCACAAAAATGACCACCTTTCCCTCCTGCAGGTCCCTTAAGGAATTGGCGCGTACATAGGATGTCACCATGTCACCCACGGCCACGGCAGACTGTACAGAGGTCGAGACTCCTCGTTTCTCCAAGACGTCCCGCAGAGCGAGACCATTCATAATGGTAGTGAGCATCCCCAGCTGATCCGCCGTAACCCTTTCGATATCATCATCGGTGGCCTGCGCCCCGCGGATGAGATTCCCCCCTCCGACCACCAAGGCCATCTCGATCTTTAGCTCCTTCAACTCCCTGATTTCCTCGGCCACCCCCCGAAGGGCCGCAGGTTCAATGCCCGCCCGCCCCTCTTTTGTCATTACCTCACCGCTCAGCTTTATCAATATTCGCTTATATGCGGGTTTCTTTCGCATTGAAGATAACCACAGTCAATCCGCGGGATCAGCCGTCGTCTTCACCGCAGACCTCGCCCAATTGATACCTGGTGAAGCGTCGTACGGCGATATTTTCCCCCACCTTGGCCATGGTATCGTAGATGAGATCCTTAACCGTGATCTCTGGATTCTTGATATAGGCCTGCTCCAGCAGGCAATGCTCTATAAAGAATTTCTCCAGCCTTCCCTCCACGATCTTGCCCAGTACCTTCTCTGGTTTACCGGAAGTCTCGGCCTCGGCCCGCAAGATCTCTTTTTCTTTCTCGATGATATCCGCCGGGACGTCTTCCCGAGTGACAGCAAGGGGGTTCATGGCAGCAATGTGCATGGCGATTTCTTTCGCCAGATTTTGAAAATCCTCAGTCCTGGCCACAAAATCCGTCTCGCAGTTTACATCGACCAAGACTCCTATCTTGCCACCCGGATGTATATAGGAGGTAATAAGGCCTTCGGCAGTTGCCCGACCAGTCCTCTTCGCTGCCTTGGCCAGCCCCTTCTTGCGCAGTAAGTCAATGGCTTCATCAACATTGCCCGCACACTCCACAAGGGCCTTTTTGCAATCCAAAACGCCAACCCCTGTTCTTTGCCTTAACTCCTTAATCGCACCGGCGGAGATCTCCATTGCTGTCTGCCTCCTCATCCCCCTCTGCGTGGATTAAACCCCATTCTTGTCGTTGTCTTCTTCTTCCCCGTGTTCTTCTGCATCCTCGCGTCCTTCGCTCACCGCTTCCCCCTCAACTCCTTCATCGGGAACGGTCTCCATCGAGGTCTCTTCGCCTGTCTCTCCCTGGAGTTCCTCCTCACGAACCCTCTTCCCTTCGATTGCTGCATCGGCAATCTTTGAGGCGAAAAGGCGGATGGCCCGTATGGCGTCGTCATTTCCCGGGATCACATAGTCGATCTCATCGGGGTCACAATTGGTGTCCACAATGGCCACCGTGGGAACCCCCAATTTCCGCGCCTCACTGACTGCTATTCTCTCCCGCTTGGGATCAACAATAAAGAGGGCGCCGGGGAATCTATTCATATCTTTGATTCCCCCCAAATACTTATTCAGTTTGCTTCCCTGCTTTTGCAAGCTCAGAATCTCTTTTTTAGGAAGACGCTGAAATGCTTCATTTTTTTCCAATCCTTCCAGTTCCTTGAGCTTATTAATGCTCTTTTGGATCGTCTGGAAATTGGTGAGGGTCCCTCCTAACCAACGATGATTGACATAAAACATACCACAGCGCGTGGCCTCTTCATAGATGCCCTCCTGGGCCTGTCTTTTCGTCCCGATAAAGAGGATCTTTTCACCTTTGGCCACGGTATCCCGAATAAATTCGTAAGCTACATCCAAGAGCTTAACCGTTTGCTGTAAGTCAATTATATAGATGCCATTCCGCGCCCCGAAGATGTATGGTTTCATCTTGGGGTCCCAACGCTTTGTCTGGTGGCCGAAATGGACCCCAGCCTCCAAAAGCTCCTTCATAGTTACAACGGGCATAGTACCTCCTTTTGGTTGTATCTTCCGCCCCCCTCAACTCGTTTGGAACCCTCGCGGGCACCCCCAAATCGATCAAGAGGCGTGTTTAATGAAAATGACCTTTAACACACCACCCCCTCCTTTTGCAAGCGAAAATTTGGCTCCGGTGGTCATACAAATAATACCCAACCACTTCATTGCCGCCTGATTGCCAAAGAGAGAGCGTGAGACAATACCGGGCATTATCCCATAAAAAGGGATAAAAAAAGAAGACCGGCTTGCTTTCACTACACTAAAAAATAATACCCTTTTACTCATAATGCAACAACAGTGTTGACATGAACCTCAAAAAAAGAAGGTGAAAAAAGTCAGCGACGCTTTATTCGCCCTTCTTGAAAAACCCCTTTTCTTTTGCTATATTATGGAATAGTCGCTTTACTTCCTAACAGAGCGAACTTCTATCTTGAGGGCGAATAAACAGGGAACGCATGACACCCAAGATCATTGATCGCTATCTCTTAAAGGAGATCCTGGTACCCACAGGTATTGGGTTGGGGATCTTTACCTTTATCTTCTTGGTCAGCAAGTTGTTCCGGGTCATGGAGATGGTAGTGGACAAAGGGGTCCCCCTGGGGTACGCGATAGAGCTTTTTTTGTGTCTCATCCCCGCCTTTCTTGTCTTCGTCCTCCCCATGGCCTTTTTGCTCGGTATCCTCACGGCCCTGGCGCGATTGTCCGCAGATAACGAAATCATCGCCCTCAAGACTTCAGGGGTTGGGCTGTACCGGCTAAGCCCTCCTGTGATCCTCCTTTCAATCATCGCCTTTCTCTTCACCTCCTTTCTCGTATTCTATGCCGTTCCATGGGGAAGTAAAAACTTCCAGGAGACCTTCTTTCGGCTTGCGGGAACGAAGGCGAAGCTGGACGTAAAGGAGCAGATATTCAACGCCACGTTCGGCGACTTGGTCATCTACGTGAACAAGGTTTCTCAACGGGGGAAGATATTGGAGGGGATCATGATCTATGATGAGAGAGACCCTCAGATGAACAGCACTATCGTCGCCCGCCGGGGTTATCTGACCCCAAACCCTCAGGCCCAAAAATTGGTGTTGCATCTCTTCGATGGGAGCATCCATTCTCAAGAGACAAAGGAGGAGACCTATCGTACCATCAACTTCAACGCCTACCAGTTCACCATATTCCTACAAGATGAGATAGACAAGGCGCGCAACAGGGCGCAGGTGCGGATGTTGGAGAAGGAGATGTCAATCGGTGACCTGCGCAAGAAGATCACAAGGTTGAAGGCAGCCGGGATAAACGTCCGGCCTCAACTGGTGGAACTCCACTTCAAATTTGCCATACCCTTTGGCGCCCTGATCTTCGGCCTCGTGGGTCTTCCCCTGGGGGTGCAGCGTACGCAATCGGGGCGGTCGTGGGGCTTTGTTCTGTGTGCCGTCATCTTCCTTCTCTATTATGTACTCTACTGTCTGGGAAAGGACTTAGGCGCAGGCGGGATCATATCCCCGATTTTGGCCGCCTGGTTTCCCAATATTATTTTGGGGGCCTTAGGAATTTACCTCTTGATAAAAACGGCTCGGGAGTCTCCTCTGCGGATCCTCACCTGGGGTGACAAAGGAATGGAATGGTTGAGGGAGAAATGGAAAAGATTTTCCCGTGAGATGTAGATCAATCTTCAACTCAACTCACTTTGCCCTTTGGCAATAAGAAAGGCATGAGGCCGCAGGGATTGAGCGGTATGAAAATCCTTAGTCGTTACATCACCAGGGAGTTTTTGAAACTCCTCTTCCTGTGGACAGCAACCTTTTTTCTTGTCTTTTTCGTGGTGGAACTCTTCGAGCGGATCAACGCCATCATCGTCAATAAGGCGCCTCTGTATCTTATGCTGGAATATTTCTTCTATACTACTCCACTTTTTCTCTCTCAAACCCTCCCCTTTGCCACCCTTCTGGCTTCCCTGATTGTCTTAGGGGTCCTCGCGCGGAACAACGAGGTCGTGGCCATGAAGGCCCATGGAATCAGCACGTACCGGATCATGTTACCCCTTGTAGTCCTTGCCGCCGCGGTCACCACCTTTATCTTCCTCTGCAACGAGACCGTTGTCCCCTACTCCGCCCGCAAGGCCAATTATGTCTGGTCGGTCAAGGTAAAAAAGGAGGAGGAACGGGCCTTTTTCGAGCTCAACAAGATCTGGTATCGTGGCGAAAACACCATCTACAACATTCGCCTCCTTGATCCGAAGAAAGATCTCCTCAAGGGGGTAACGATCTACCGCTTCGATGAACTGTTCAACCTCCGCCAGCGCACGGATGCCCGTGAGGTCCGATGGAACGGGAATGGCTGGACCTTCTATCAAGTGGCTATCAGGGACTTTCTCCCCGGAGGAGAAGTATCGATGGAGATCTACGATGAGAGGAATATTCCCATACCGGAGAGACCAGAGGACTTTAAGAAGGGGATGAAAAACCCGGATGAGATGACCTACCGGGAGCTTAAGGAATATGTGGAGAAGTTGCGGGGTGAGGGTTATGATTTCACCCGCTATGTCGTTGATCTCCACGCCAAGGTGGCCTTCCCTTTTTTAACGCTGATCATGGTATTGATGGGGTGTCCCCTGGCACTGGCGGCGAGCCACGGCCGCGGGGGTGGGATCGCACAAGGGGTGGGACTCAGCATAGTCATCGGTTTCGTCTATTGGGTGAGCTTTGCCATCTCGGTCGCCTTGGGGCATAGTGGAACCTTTCCCCCTTTTATCGCCGCCTGGGCACCCAATGTCTTCTTCGGCCTGATTGGGGGATTCATCATCGAGAGCATCCATCAGTAATATTAGAGGATTTTCCGCCATGGCCATCATGGAGATCAGCGTCGTGCCGGTGGGCACTGCGAGCCCCAGTGTGAGCCCGTTTGTCGCTGAGTGCGTGCACATAATTGCTCAGCAAGGATTGCGGTACGAGGTCACCTCTATGGGAACAGAGGTGGAGGGGGATGTAGCGGAGTTACTGCGGTTGGCCGCACTGATGCACCGGGCCCCTTTTGCAAAAGGGGTCCAGCGGGTAGTCACCACCATCAAAATAGACGAACGGCGGGACAAAGAATTGAAGATAAGAGGGAAAAGGCAGTCCGTCCTCAAGAGGCTCAGGGAGATGGGGGCCGGATGATAACGAGGGTATAGGAATCAAGATCGATATATTTTCGAGCCACCCGCACGACATCCTCCCTCGTCACCCCGTCTATCTCACGGGGATACCGCCGATAAAAATCCCCGCCGAGGCCGTATCGCTCATCGAAGGCCATGGTAGAGGCCAACACGAGGGGGCCTTGGAGGCCGATCGCATAATTCCCAATGAGATAGGCCTTGGCCCTGTCCAGCTCCTCCGGACTGATACCCTGCTGACATACTTCCTGAAGGATCCGCTCGATTCCCTGGAGCGCCTGCTCTACTTTCGAGGGAGTGGTAGCCAGATATATCACCAGATAGCCGGGGTCAAGATCAGATCGAACAAAGAAGGCAGTTACATAGGCCAACCCTTCTTTATCACGCAATTGGATAAAGAATCTTCCGCCCTGCCCGCTCAGGGCAGCCTCTAAGACCTCTAAGGGGAAGCGGTCCTGATCCTGTAAGGTAGTGCCGGGAAAGCCGAGGGCGATATGGGCCTGCTGCTTCGCCTGTACCACCTCTTCTCTTTTTTTTATCCCGCCCTTCTTGTTTTCTTGAGGGATGGTAGGTGGGGAAAAGGTTGCCCTGCGCATCCTCTGAAAGGCCCCCGTGACGACATCCAGTACCGCTTCCCACCTGGCATCACCCGCAATGGCCAGAACCATGTTCTGGGGGAGGGCATATCTCTTGTAATACCTCAGGAGATCACGTCTCCCGATGCGCTCTATCGTCTCCTCCGCCCCCAAGACATTGAGACGATAGGGATGCTGCTCATAGAGGGTCTCCTGGAAGAGCCGCATGGTCCTCGGGATCATCTGATCCTGTTCTTTACCCAAGGCGGCCACGATCTCACCCTTCACTTTCGCCATTTCTTCAGGGGGAAAGGATGGTTTGGTGATGACCTCTCCCACGAGTCTTAAAAGCTCGGGAAAATCCTTGCTCAAACCCTTCGCCTGCACCCCGAAGCTGTTGCGCCCTGAAAAGGTCTCCAGGGTTGCCCCGAGGGAATCGACCTCCTGGGCCAATTGTAAGGCCGTGTACGATTCGGTACCCCTGGTCAACATCTCGGAGAGAAAGTGGGTAAGGCCTGCAGTGCGCTCCTTTTCAAACCGCACCCCTCCCAGGAATACACCGCATATCCCCACCACGGGCACTGAATGGTCCTCCTGAAACAGGAGGGTGATCCCGTTCTCCAGCACGGCCCTCTTTATCTCCCCCGCTGTCTCGTGCGCGGCCGGCTTTACCGCCAATCCTTCCACCAATCCCTCCACGGTAGGAGAATCCACTCCTTCTCCTCCCCCTTCCTCTTGAGGAAACAGCAAGCAGAGAGTGAGATTTTCCGGGCGCAGGTATCTCCACGCCACCTCTCGGATCTTCTCCGCACCAACCCTGATGATACCCTGCAGGTATTCTTGCTCTTTCGTCGCATCCCCCATGACCACCTCGAAATAGCCGAGTTTCCGGGCTTCTCCCTGTACTGTCTCTTGATCGTAGGTGAAGTCAGACTCAAGCATGACCTTGGCCTTTCGAAGCTCTTCCTCACTGACCCCTTCCCCTTTGATGCGGGAGAGCTCCCTGATTATCCCCTCGATCCCCTCCTGGATGACCCCCGGTTGGAACGCCCCTCCGATGACGAAGAGGCCCGGGTCCTGAGGAGTAAAGGCGTAGGCATAGATTGAGCTGGTCACCCCGCGTTTGAACCGTAACTCCTGCTGCAGCCGTGACGACTCCCCCTGTCCCAGGATGACGGCCAAGAGATCCAGGGCGAAGGTATCATCTTCCCCCATGCCGGGGATGTGGAAGCCCAGGGCAAAATACCGCTCATGAATGTTCTCCTGCATCATGACGTGGCGGAAGGCCTGTTGGTGGGGTTCCGATGCCCTTTGCCGCATGGGGAGTTGGCGGACTCGTGCGGCGAAGAGGCCATTCAGTCGGGACAACAACTCCGAAGTCTTGAAGTCCCCCACCCCCACAAAGACCATATTCTCAGGCACATACCACGTATCATAATAGCTGAGGACTTGCTTCCTGCTGAATCCCCTGACCTTTTCCTCATCACCTATGATGGGCCTTCCATAGGGGTGGCGTTGAAAACTGTTTTTGAAGAGGGCCTCATGGAGTGTGCGCCCGGGATCGTCCTGCCCCATCCGGATCTCTTCGACCACTACTTCCTTTTCCCGTGCGAGTTCTTGGGGGTCAAAGGAGGGGTGCTGAATAGCATCGGCCAAGACCTCCAAGCCTTCCTCTTGGTAGCGGCTGGCAATCACCACATGATAGACCGTGTACTCATAGCTAGTATAGGCATTGATGCGGCCCCCATATCGCTCTATGGTCCCGGCTACCTCCCCTGCCCTCCTCTGATTCGTTCCCTTGAAGATCATGTGCTCAATGAGGTGCGACATCCCCGCCTCCGCGGGGCGCTCGTCGGCGCTTCCCGCCTCCACCCAGACCTGAAAGGCGGTCACCGGCGCCGTGCGGTTCTCACACAGTACAACCCTCATCCCATTATCCAGCCTGGTCCTGAGGATCTCCCCGGCGCCGCAGAGCGTGGGAAGAAGAAGCAGGAGCAAGACAACCATAAGGGCCCACGATTTTCTTTCCATTGCGTTTACCCTTTCACGCCTCATCTTCTGTAAAGCTATGCCTCACCCTCGGCCTTGTCAAGAATTCCGTGCCTTGATTTTCCCCCTCAATGGAGCTAGGATACAGGATAACGGGGGTGGAATGAATGGACAAAGTATCAAAGGGTATCGATTGGGAAACCTTCCATAAGCTGCGCGGGAGCAAAAAAAGGACATACTTCACGCGGGACGGAAACATCTTCCATGTCATCATGTCCCAGCAATTTGACCGCGCGTTCCTCGATGACATATGCGAGTTGGCCACCAAGATCAGAGGGATCTCCAAGGGGAATAAGGGGGTCGCGTTCCTCCAATCCCTCCTGCAGGGAAAGAGGGCGATGCTGTACTTTGTTCAGCCTTCCACCAGGACCTTCCTCTCCTTCATGGCTGCCTGCCAGATCTTGGGCATCCAATGCTCAGAGGTGAGGGACACGACCACATCTTCGGAGATGAAGGGCGAATCGCAGGAGGACACCGTTCGGACCTTCAGCAGCTATGTGGACCTCATCGTGATGCGCCATCCCCAAACGGGGTTCGCCGAAAGAATCGCCTTTCTCTTGAATCAGATCAGCAGACCAGTGCCCATCATCAACGCCGGCTCGGGGAAGGACCAACACCCCACCCAGGCCCTGTTGGATATCTACACCCTGCACCGTTCCTTCGAGAACTACGGTGGAATTGACGGCAAGAAGATCGCCTTGGTGGGCGACCTGCTGCGGGGCAGGACCGTGAGATCACTCGTCTACCTGCTCAGAAACTATGAGGGAATCAGGTTTTATTTCGTCGCCCCCCCGGAGTTGCAGATGGGGGATGACCTCAAGGAGTATCTCCGCAAGCAAAAGGTCCCCTTTGAAGAAAGTGACACCCTCGAGGAGGTCGTCCCCCTCGTGGATGCCGTCTATATGACCAGGATACAAGATGAATACGACGAACAGGGGGAGTCAAAGGAGATTGATTATACCAAGTACTACTTTAAAGAAAAGTACTTGAAGGTCCTCCCCCCCAACGCCATCATCATGCACCCCCTGCCTCGGAGAGATGAAATCCCCGTGAAGATAGATGCAGATAAGCGGGCCATGTACTGGCGCCAGGCGCGAAACGGGATGTGGGTTAGGGTGACCCTCATCGCCAAGATTTTTCAAAAGGACAAGGACATCCGGGAGTACTAGCGGATGAGTTGGCCGATCCTCTTCCAGCGGACCTTAGAAAGGATGGAGGACCCCCCCCAATCCCATGACCAATACATAATAAAGGCCTTCCCCAGTACGTCATCAAGGGGGACGAACCCCCAATAACGGCTGTCTTGGCTGTTGTCCCGATTATCCCCCAAGACAAAAAGGGAACCAGGAGGGACTTTTTTCGGGCCATAGGGGTCAGGGGCTCTTGGACCCCATGATGCGTATACACCCCAGGGGTCTTCGATCATCTGATCGTTGATGTAGATCTTCCGGTCCCTGACCTCCACCGTGTCGCCCGGAAGTCCGATGGCCCGCTTGATGAAATCCTTACTCCTATCGACGGGGAAAATAAAGACGATGACATCCCCCCGCCGTGGCGTACTGAACCTGAAAACCTTGTTGCCAAGCAACGGTATCCTGATACCGTAGATGAACTTGTTGACCAGTATATGATCCCCCACGAGGAGGGTCGGTTTCATGGATTCTGATGGAATCTTGAATGCCTGGACCACAAAGGCCCTCACGAAGAGGGCGATGAGTAACGCAATAATGAGGGTCTCTGCATATTCCCGCACCTTGCTCTTCTTCTTTTCGGACATCCGCTCAGTACCTCCTTTCACCTGACCTGTAAGAGGGCCAAGAATGCTTCCTGGGGGAGATCGACCCTGCCCACCCGCTTCATCCTCTTCTTCCCCTCTCGCTGTTTTTGGAGCAATTTGTTCTTTCTGGTGACATCACCCCCATAGCATTTCGCCGTCACGTTCTTGCGCAAGGGGGGGATCTTTCCCCTGGCGATAATTTTTCCGCCCGCCGCTGCCTGGATCACCACCTCAAACGTCTGCCGGGGGATGACATTTTTCATTCTGTTGACCAACTCCTTACCGCGGTAATAGCCCTGGTCCCGGTGAACGATAAGGGAAAGGGGTTCCACCGTCTCCCCGTTGATGAGGATATCGAGCTTTACGAGATCCGATTCCCGGAAGTCGGAGAACTCATAGTCAAAGGAGGCATACCCTCTGCTCAAGGATTTCAGGCGATCGTAAAAATCCCAGAGGACCTCGGCGAGGGGGAGCTCGTATGTTGCCGTTACCTTCTGATGGGAGAAATACTCAATCCGCTTCTGCCGCCCCCTCCTCTCTTCGCAGAGCCGCAGGATAGGACCGAGGAATTCCGCTGGGAGATGGATACTGGAGGTGATGAAGGGCTCCCTGACGGATGCTATCGCCCCCCATGGAGGCAGTTTGCTCGGGTTATCCACCCGCAGGGTCTCGCCCCGGCGCGTCACCGCCTCATAGACCACTGTCGGAGAGGTGAAGATGAGCTGCAGGCAAAATTCCCGTTCCAATCTCTCCTGCACAATTTCCATGTGGAGCAGCCCCAAAAAGCCACAGCGGAACCCGAGCCCCAGGGCTACGGAGCTCTCCGATTCGAAGGTAAAGGCGGAATCGTTCAGACGAAAACGCTCCAGGGCCTCCCGTAAAAGGGTATACTGTCCGTGATCGGCGGGATAGAGACCGGCAAAGACCATGGGCTTGACGGCCCTGAATCCCGGAAGGGGTTCGCTGGTGGGATGATGCGCATGAGTTACCGTATCCCCGACTCGGGCGTCCTTGACATCCTTGATCCCAGCCACCACAAGGCCGACCTCCCCCGGACCCAGAGATTTCTCCTCCTGTTCATGGGGGGAGAAGACACCGATGCGACTCACGAGGTACTCCGCGGCGTTGGCGCAAAGGCGAATGCGGTCTCCTTTCTTGAGGTGGCCGTCGAAGACCCGAACCATGATCACGGCCCCGTGATAGGGATCGTACCACGAGTCAAAGATCAATGCCTTAAGGGGGGCCTGGACATTGCCGTGAGGCGAAGGGATGCGGGATACGATCCCTTCCAAAAGATCCCTCATGCCGGTCCCCTCCTTGGCACTGACCGTGAGGATCTCTGAGGGGTCGAATCCCAAGACCTCCGCTATTTCCTCCTTCACCCTCGCCGGATCGGCATTGCGAAGGTCCACCTTGTTGATCACGGGTATGACCACCATATCGTTCTCCAGGGCAAGATAGAGGTTGGCAACGGTTTGAGCCTGCACACCCTGCACGGCGTCTACCAACAAGACCCCCCCTTCGCAGGCCGCCAGGCTCTTGGACACCTCATAGACGAAATCGACATGCCCCGGTGTGTCAATGAGATTCAGAAGGTACTCCCCGCCATCCTTACTGCGGTATTTCATCCTCACGGCCTGGGCCTTGATGGTGATCCCCCGCTCTCGTTCCAGATCCATGCGGTCGAGGAACTGCTCGCGCATCTCCCGCGCCGGGACCGCGAAGGTCCACTCCAGAAACCGATCGGCCAGCGTTGATTTCCCATGGTCGATATGGGCAATGATAGAGAAGTTCCTGATCTTCGACAAATCCCCCTTCATTGTCCTGATACCACCTTGGTCCCCGTAAATCCTTCCTCAAAGGAGACCTTTTTCTGTGCCGCTTCGGCCTCCTTCAGACTCGTATACCCCCCCAACTGAACCCGGTACCACAAGCCCATCTCCTCGAGCTGCACGGAGATTACTTGGAGCTTATAACCTTTTTTCGCCAATCTATCCTTCAGGGCTTCAGCCGTCTCCTGCTCCCTGAAAGAGGCAATTTGGACAAAGTAGAGATCCTTCTCTACAGGTGCCTCTTTGGCTTTTTCAACCTTCGTAGTCGGAAGAGAGGGTGTCTTCACCTCTTCCTTGTGCTTCGTTACCTTCTTCTGTTCCTTCTGTGCTGTGGTCTTTTCTTTTTTCTGTACCTCTTGATCGACACCTTCTTTTTTCGTCAAGGTATCATAGAAGGTAAACCGCAGGTTGTCCTCTTCTTTCTCCGGGGCAGGCGTGGCCTTCTCTTTTGCGTTGCTTTCTGGGGCTTCCTTGTCCTCGCTGACGGTCGTTCGAGCTGTTGTTTGTTGGGCAATGCGTACCCGCTCTCTCTCCAACTGTATACCCACTCTGATCCCCAAGATGAAAATCGCAAAGGCGAAGATCATCCCCCCCATAATGCCAAAGAGGCGCTTGAGCTGATGGCGTTTTTGCACCCGGGAAATGGGCTCTTTATAATCCTTCATCACATCTCCACCGGGGCTACGATCCCCAGCAACCTCAATCCAGTCTGCACGACCCCCCGAACGCTCTTGACCAAGAGGAGCCGGGCCTTCGTCATCTCTCTGTCCTCTGAAATGACTCGATGCTTATTGTAGAAGCCGTGGAAGAGCCCGGCCAAGTCCTGCAGGTAGGAAGTCAAGCGGTGGGGCTCCAACGCAAGGGCCATCCCGTCTAAGAGCTCGGGGAAGATTGCCACCCGCTTAACCAATAAACGCTCTTCCGGAAGATGCAGCAAGGCAATATCAACGTCGTCAAAACTTGGTATCTCCATATCGTTTTCCGCTGCCTTCTTAAAGATACTGGCTATTCGAGCGTGGACATATTGCACATAATAAACGGGATTCTCCGCCCCCTCTTTCTTGGCCAGCTCTAAATCAAAGTCCAGTGGGGAGTCGGCCCTGCGCAGCATGAAGAAATAGCGGCAGGCATCCACTCCCACCTCATCAAGCACCTCTCGCAGAGAGGTGAACTCCCCCGACCGGGTTGACATGCTCACCTGCTTCCCGCCCCTCCACAGGTTGACCAACTGCACGAGGATAACGTTAAAGCTCGACCTGTCACACCCAAGGGCCTCGATGGCGGCCTCCATGCGGGGAATGTAGCCATGGTGGTCGGCCCCCCAGATGTCTATTAAGAGGTCATATCCGCGATCATATTTATCCTTGTGATACGCGATGTCAGAGGCAAAATAGGTAACGGCATCATTAGCCCTCACCACTACTCTGTCCTTCTCATCGCCGAAGAGGGTGCTTTTAAACCAAAGGGCCCCCTCATGCTCGTACAGGTACCCCTTGTCTCGCAGCTCTGCTAAGAGGCGAGGGGCCAAACCACTATTGTAGAGATCACTTTCAGGGTACCACCTGTCGAAGCGGACCCGAAACCGCTCCAGATCATCCTTGATCCACCCCAGGATGACCTCGGAGGCCTTGTGACCAATGGGGTCTATAGTCTCCTCCTCAGTGGGAAGGAGATATCTATCCCCCTCATCTTCTTTGATGTGGCGGGCGATCTCCCTGACGTATTCTCCTTGGTACCCATCGGGGGGAAACGTGATCTCCCTCCCCCACTCCTGTAAGTACCGGAGGTACACGGACTGCCCCAGGAGCTGCATTTGGGTTCCCCTATCGTTGATATAATGCTCCCGCTCCACGTGGTAACCGACTTTCTCCAGGATATTGGCCAGGGCGTCTCCTAGGGCGGCGATTCTGCCGTGTCCGATGTGAAGGGGACCGGTGGGATTGGCGCTGAGAAATTCCACCAAGACCCGCTTTCCTTTGCCTCGTTCTCCTTCGCCGTACCGCTCCCCTTGCCGGTCCGCCTCTCTCAAACAATCCCGCCAGTAATCCTCCTTGAGAAAGAAGTTTATGAAACCGGGCCCGGCCACCTCCACCCGCTCGATGATCCCCTCATCATCTTCGATGCACCTCACGATGGTCTCAGCAATTGCTCGGGGAGACTCCTTGGTGCGGGATGCAATGGCCATGGCAATGTTCGTAGCATAGTCACCATGCCGCTCTTCCCGGGGGTATTCTAAGATCAGGGATGGCAGGGTATCCTCTGTCAACTCCCCCCGCTCCTGTCCCCGTGTAATGGCCCGCATGATGATCTCGTTTAGACCTTTTTTCACATCACTCCCGCTGAGTCAGTCGAGCATAGACCTCTGGTCTTCTATCCTTCAAGAAGGGCCATTCCTTTCGTGCCCTCGATACCTCCTCAAGCGCGATCTCGACCAACAGAATCCCTTCCTGAAGGCCCGTTGGCTCATCAACCAGTTCTCCTTCTGGGGAGATGCAGAAGCTCATACCGTAGAAATCCTGTTTGGGCTCGCTCCCCACCCTATTCACCCGCATGACAAAGAGGCCGTTGACGATGGAGTTGCCAGCTAGTACCTTTAACCACCGCTGCTGGGAGGCAAAGGCAGCTGCGGTGGGAGCGAAGATGATCTGGGCGCCGTGGAGTGCCAAATGTCTGCTCCCTTCAGGAAAAAAATTGTCCCAACAGATCTGGATCCCTATCGTTGCGAGACCCACGTCGAATACCGGAAACCCCTTATCCCCCGGAGTAAAGTAGGTCCGCTCCTCCCAGAGGGGGATCTGGGGGATATGGACCTTTCTATAGGTGCCCACGATCTCCCCGCGCTGATCGATCACTGCAGCCGTATTAAAGTATTGATCGCCATCTCTCTCGAAAAACGGACAGATCAAGGTCACCTCTTTCCCTTTGGCCAAGGTTCTCATGGTCGCGATGGTAGGCCCATCAATACCCTCCGCCAGAAGGAAGGTGCTCTCATCAATATCCCGGGGGAACCAGTGAGTGTTGAATAATTCTTGAAAGCAGATGATCTGGGCACCCTTTTGTGCGGCGAGCTGGCCCATCCGTAAGGCCTTCTGAACATTGTCGTCCTTCTCCTCGCTGCAGGACATCTGTATCCCGGCGATCTTGATCACAACACAACCTCCCGTGCAGAGGATGGAACAACGTACATCAAATATCCTTCCGTTGTCAAATGCTCATCAAGCGGCATCAGCGGCCGATGATTGCACGCAAAAGTTCTCCTTGACATCGTCCCCAAAGAGGTTTATACAATAAAACTTCTTTAATGGGAGGGCCAAGATGTCCAGGGTCTGCGAGATATGTGGCAAAGGTCCCATCAGGGGAAACAACGTCAGCCACGCCAATAATAGGACCAAGAGGGTTTGGCTGCCAAACCTCCAAAAGATACGGGTACAGCAAGACGGCAAGGTCAAGAGCATGAGGGTATGTACTCAATGCATTAAGGCGGGACGGATCGTCAAGGCCCCGCGGGTCCCTGCCACCCCCTAATACGATCGACCTTTATCACCCCCTCGATCTTCTGCAAGGAATTGATCACCTTCTTTAGTTGTTTTAAATTCCCAATCTCAATATCGAAGGTGCTCTCGGCATTCCCGTCACTGGCGGTCTTGATCTGAGCACCCGTGATGTTGACCCCATTGCTGGAGATCGACGAGCTGATGGCTGCCAGCATCCCTGTTTTGTCGGCAGAGCAGATCCGAATCCTGGTGGGGAAGGTAGAATTCCCATCGAGTGCCCACCGCGCCTCAATGTGTCTGCGGGGATCGGCAGCCAGGGCGTTTATGCAATCGGCCGTGTGGATGGTGACCCCCCTCCCCCTGGTAATAAAGCCCACGATCTTGTCACCGGGCAGAGGGCTGCAGCACCCGGCAAAGCTCATGAGGACATCGTCTATTCCATCAATCTTGACAAGCCCCTTTGGACGGCTGGTCATCCGCTTAATGACCTTTTTCAGTCCTCCCGCGTCTTCTTTTTTCTCATCCATCCTGAGCTTCTCAGGGGCAAGGCGTCCGATCACCTGCTGAGTGGTCAACTTGCCATAGCCAATGGAGGCCAGGAGTTCCTCCCCGTTGGTGAGGCTAAAATCGTGGGCAACCCGCTCAAAATCCTCTGACTTCCAGTGCTTAGAGAATTTCAACCCGAATTTCTTGAAATCCCTCTCGCACAAATCCTTCCCGAGGACAATGCTCTTCTCCCGCTGCTGGGCCTTTATCCATTGGAGGATCTTGGTCTTCGCCCGCGAGGTCTTCACAAACTTTAACCAATCCCGGCTGGGATGGTGTTTGGACGAAGTGATGATCTCTACCGTATCGCCGTTTTGCAGCTGGTAATCGAGAGGGACCAGACGGCCGTTTACCTTCGCCCTCACGCACTGATGCCCGACGTCCGTGTGAACGCTGTAGGCAAAATCGACAGGGGTGGCACCCTTGGGAAACTCTCGCACCTCCCCGTTGGGGGTGAACACATATACCTCGGTGGGAAAGAGATCCACCTTTACCGTCTGGATAAACTCACGGTTGTCCTCCAGATCTGTCTGCCACTCAAGCAGTTGCCGCAGCCAAGAAAACCGCTTTTCGTCTTTCTCATCAATCCTCCCATTCTCCTTATATTTCCAGTGGGCGGCGATCCCTTCTTCAGCGAGCTGGTGCATCTCCCAAGTCCTGATCTGGATCTCTATCCTCTCACCATAGGGTCCAATGACCGTGGTATGAAGGGACTGGTACATATTCCCTTTTGCAAGGGCTATGTAATCCTTGAATTTCCCCGGGACAGGGGACCAGAGGGAGTGTATAAACCCCAGGGTCTCATAGCACTCTTTGATGGTTCCCACGATAATCCTGAAGGCGGTGATGTCGTATACGTCATGGAACTCCACTCCCTGACGCCTCATCTTTTGGTATATGCTGGAGAGCTGTTTGACCCGTCCGGTTACTTCTCCCCTGATGCCAAACTCGTTGAGTTTCTTTATGATAATCCCTCTTACCTGCTCTACGTACTTCTCGCGCTCCTTTTTGGCCTTGGCTGCCTTCTGGGAGAGCTCACGATAGGCCTGAGGTTCCAAGTATCGGAATGCTAATTCCTCCAGTTCCGTCTTGATCCAATCGATACCCAGGCGGTTGGCAATGGGGGCAAAAATCTCCAGGGTCTCTTGGGCGATCTCCCGCTGTTTCTGGGGGTCGAGAAAGTGAAGGGTGCGCATATTATGAAGCCTATCGGCGAGCTTAATCAGGATTACCTTGATATCCTTTACCATGGCCAAAACCATCTTGCGAAAATTCTCGGCCTGCTGTTCTTCACGCGTCTGAAAGCTCATCTGGCTGATCTTGGTCACCCCATCTACCAAATTGGCGATCTCGTCGCCGAAGTGCTCCCTAACTTCCTCCAGGTTAGTCAGTGTGTCTTCCATAGTATCGTGGAGCAAACCCGTTGCGACGGTGGCGACGTCCAGCTTCATCTTGGCCAGGATCCCAGCCACTTCAAGAGGGTGGATAAGATAGGGCTCCCCCGAACGGCGCACCTGTCCCTGGTGAACCTTGGCCGAGAAGACATAGGCCTTCTCCAAAAGCCCAAGGTCTGCTGACGGATTGTACGATTCGACCTGTTCCGCTATGTCGTTGAATCTAAGCATCTGTAAATACATTATATTCCCTGGCCCCGGAAAGGGCAAGGCTCTCCAGCAGCCGTTATTCGTTTATACATCACGCATCATTTCTTCCATTATTAAGTTACTATTTGTCAAATATCCAGGGGAGGGTTTTATGGCTGTCATCGATGAAAACACTGTGCGTGAGGGATGCTCTCATGCTAATATGAGAGGGAAAAAGCGCACATAACAAAAGACCACGGGGAGAGCGTATATGATAGATACCAAGAAGAGGGAAGTTGTGACGCTGGCGATCTGCATACTGATATGTCAATGTGCGGGGTTCATCGGAACTTTTTTTACAAGGCCGTCAATCCCAACCTGGTATGCGACGATTGACAAACCACCCTTCACCCCGCCCAACTGGGTGTTTTCACCCGTCTGGATCATGCTCTTTTTGCTCATGGGGATATCACTCTTCTTCATCTGGCGTACCGGCCTCACTAAGCGGTCGGTCAGGATCGCCCTCGGCTACTTCGCGGCACAACTGCTCGTTAACATCTTGTGGTCAGCACTATTCTTCGGTCTCGGCTCTCCCCTTGCAGGGCTCATTGACATCACGCTGCTGTGGATCCTGATTGCACTGACGATCTTTTATTCCTTTCAGATATCGAAGGCCGCTGGTCTTCTGCTCTTACCATATATAATGTGGGTGAGCTTTGCAGCGGTGCTAAACTTTTTCATCTGGCGCCTCAATTCATGAGATTATGGGGCATACACCCGGTGTACCTCGACAAAGCAGGTCTTGTAGCATGGTGGCGAGAGGCCCTTCTGGCACAGAAGGTTCTGAGGGGGGAGACAAAAGGTTATAGAAAGCATCCCCAACTAAGGCGTTTCAGGGATCACCCTCACCCTCAGCGGACGATCGCACACTATTTGATAGGGATATGGGAAGAGGGGGATAGAAGGGGATATCATTTTAATAAAGGGAAAATCGGCGACGGGGAACCCATAAAAATGAAGGGTATAGTCCCATTTAAGCCACCAGATATGATAGAGTGGTGGCATGACGAAGAGACATAGATGTCCTCGATGTTCTTATAGCAAAAGCTATGTAATTAGGCGACAAAAGCGCCGTTGTGTCAGATGTAAATATGAGTG
>CAZFIR010000227.1:0-5326 GCA_964519535.1 uncultured Thermodesulfobacteriota bacterium
TGTCATCCCTCCTTCCTTGCAAAATAATGTAGATATAGTTTTTGACAGCAAACAATACTATTTCCCTTAACCTGTAAGTTATAGAGTGTACAATTGATCAAAACAATTCATGCTTAACAAATAAAATTGAACAGGGCATCTTTCGCATAATCTTGTCGTTATCGCGACCGAGAAACAGGTGCTCCAGACGACCCTCCTCATGGGCAAGCATAACGATGAGGTCTATCTTCTCGTCTTTCACAATTTTTAAAATTTCGTCTGCCGGGTCTCCCTCCCTAAGAAATTCTTTTATAAGCATGCCTTGCGCCTTCTCTAAAGCTATCATCTTATCCAGCTCTTTTTTTACCTGCTGCTGCATCTTTCTATATTCTTCTTGCAGTAATCGCAGATACGGAAATGGTAGGTTCCATCTTTCCGGATTGAAAGGATCATGAACCACATGGATAATATACAGTTGAGCCCCATACTGTTTTGAGATGGAAACCCCATAGTGAATAGCTTTGTGGCAATATTTGGTTGATCTGCTTACCACAAGAATACGTTTGACTTCATCCATACATTCCCTCCTTCAATGAGAAATTTGGGTGGCATGTCTTTTTCGGCTAAATAAAAAATCTGTCTCGATAAACGTTTACCAGTTATCAATTGAAATTATTCTCAGTGAATCTGTACCGCCTGCTTGGGCAGAAGATACCCCTTCAGTTATTATCATCTTATCACCTTTCTTCGCTAATTTGCGATCTTCTATGAATTTTACTATCTTCTCATGCCAACTATCAATTTTACTTTTTATCAAAAACGGATAAACGCCGTAGGACAAAGTCAAAAATTGCTGTGTCCTTTCATATCTGCTAAATGCTAGAATCCAACAATCAGGCTTGAATCTGGAGATTCGGCGAGGTGTACTGCCACTATCTGTGGGAGTCAATATATAGCGTACCTTTAATGCACGCATAGTTTCAATCACATTCAGAGATATAACATCCTCAATACTCACATTTTTTTGGTGAACAATACGTTTAAAATACTCTTCAAGACCCGATGATAATTTTATAACCCTCCGTTGGCGTTCAATAGACGCTGCAATTCTTGCCATCATTTTTACCGTCTCCACTGGATAAGCACCAATGGCTGTTTCCTCAGAAAGCATCACCGCATCGGTACCATCCAGGATGGCATTTGCCACATCTGTTACCTCGGCACGAGTTGGCCGAATGTTCTCGGTCATGGATTCAAGCATCTGAGTAGCAGTAATCACTGGACGCCCCCTGAGATTTGCCGCGCCGATAAGTCTTTTCTGTACTGCAGGCACTTCTTGTAGAGGAATCTGTACACCAAGATCTCCCCGCGCAACCATAATCGCATCTGCCACACCCAGTATCTCATCAATATTTTTGACCGCCTCCGACCGTTCAATTTTTGCTATCACGTTAATAGAGGGGCCCCTTTCCCTTGCGAATTGTTTAATTTTTATGATATCAGCTGCTTTTTCTACAAATGAAAGGCCAAAGGTATCAACTCCCTCCCCCAACCCAAAATCAACATATTTGAGATCTCTTTCCGTTACAGGTTCTAAAAATATTTTTGCGCCGGGAAGGTTGATCCCCTTATGGGAGAAAAGCTGCCCGCCAATGATAACTCTGCACCTCACCTCCGTATTCATAATCTCCTGAACCCTTAACTGGATAAAACCATCATTGAGATAGATAATACTTTCTTTGGAAACACTCTCTGGTAATCGTTTATAATTGACACCTATACGTAAGGCTTTATCAGGACTCTCCTGAGTGGTAAGGAACAGAGTATCCCCCTTTTTCAGCACCAGTGGCTCATGTGGCAGTTTACCAATGCGAATCTTAGGACCAGGAAGGTCAATCAGAATCATCACCGTCTGTGTCATTAGTGCAGCTATGGAGCGAATTCGTCCTATGTCTTGCCTGTGCTCTTGAAGGGTGCCGTGAGCAAGATTGAGCCGAGCCACATTCATGCCACTCTTAATAAGTTCCTTAATAACAGTCTCTGAACGAGAGGCCGGTCCAATCGTGCATACAATCTTTGTCTTGTGACGAGGTAAGTTCAAACCTGTGTTCCTCTAACTGAGGATTTGTTTGGCTACTGATTCTGTCGCCTTCCTAATTTCTTCCGCATCACCTAGGTAATAATGATCGAGTGGTCTCAAGTCGTTATCTAATTCGTAAACCAAGGGGAACCCCGTGGGAATATTGAGTCGCGCAATCTGCTCATCAGGGATACTATCAAGGTATTTGACCAAACCTCTGAGACTATTGCCATGGGCTGAGACTAAAACTCTGTTCCCCTGCCTCAGGCTTGGCACGATTACCTCGTGCCAGTAGGGCAGCACGCGGTGAACGGCATCCTTAAGGGACTCTGTACTGGGTAATTCATCATCTTGCAGATGGGCATACCGAGGATCGAAATGGGGATGCCGGGAATCTGTTAAGTCCAATGCAGGCGGCCGAACATCATAACTGCGTCTCCATTGCTGAACAACCTCATGGCCATATTGTTCGGCTGTTTTCTCTTTATTAAGACCCTGCAGGGCACCATAGTGCCTTTCATTAAGCCTCCAGGAACGATGCACCGGAATCCACATAAGATCCATCTCATCCAGCACGATCCACAGTGTTCTGATAGCCCGCTTGAGAACAGAGGTGTAGGCCACATCAAAGGAGTAACCTTCGTTCTTGAGCAATTTCCCAGCCCGGTGAGACTCTTCCCTCCCCCTATTTGAAAGATCCACGTCTGTCCAGCCCGTAAACAGGTTTTCCAGATTCCACACACTCTCCCCATGCCGTAGCAACACAAGCCTTATCATCGTTTTTTCTCTACCGTGAATGATATATCTTCAAAGCTTCTTCTACACTGGTGCCTTCCACAGTAATGGCATAAATAGCATTGCACATCCTGATCGCCTCTTCAAGGGACTTTTGATGGATGTTTCTACCAGTGGCGTTTCCCGCAGCACCGCTCACGTGAATCTGGTCGTGGAGTCTCTTGAGGAACGACTCTACCTCATCACTGGACCCACCTGCGCACACGACCTTGGTTCGGCCTGCTGCCCGAACGGCCTCCTTGAATATCTCGCATGATTCGTAGCCTTCCTGCTCGGGATAGTTCACCTTGACAAAATCACTGCCAAGGCATGCCGCTACACCGGTGGCACCTGCAATCAGATGGGGATCTTTCTCATCTTTCACGGCCTTGCCACGGGGGTAGATCCATAACACAGTTATCATTCCATGGAGGTGTGCCTGGTAGACAATCTGGGCTGCCTGTCGTAACATTGCCGCCTCATACGCGCTTCCGAGATAGATCGTATAACCTACAGCCAGTATATGCAGCCCGCTGCTCTCACGAAAATCCAGTACTTGTTGAACATCGAGCCACTGCTGGCTGAAGGGATCGGACAGGGACGTCTTAAGGAGATTCGTTTTGGAATTTAGCTTTACCAGATAGGGGATATCAGGGTAATCCATGCCGTATCTGGCAACCAGACCGAGTTGGGTAGCAAACACACCGATGTTTGCACGGCTTGCGGTCCTGAACAGGTGCTCTGGATCACCATCATCGGGGTGGACCCCTTCGCCGTAAAAATCCTTATTAAGATGCTCCACCTTTTGATCACCTGCGAACAGCATCAGCCGTCCACTGTTCCTGGTAATGGTTGCATAATTGCTGATATAACGTTCCTGCATTGCCATTGGGACGTCCAAGGGGACAACTACATCCTGTGTTTGTTTAGACATCTCTCCAGCCCTCCTCTGCGTTAGAGCGTTTGCACCGTTATCTCTGGAACGAGTTTTAAGAAATCCTCTTTTTGACAGAGTGCTGTTCCCGAGCGCAACGTAGTAGCCGTGCCAGCAGCTACCGCATAGATTAAGGCCTCTTTGAGGTCTTTGTTCGTTGCCAAACCATAGACAAACCCAGCCACGGCAGAATCCCCCGCACCGATAACGTTTTTAACCGTCACGGTAGGGGGAGAGGCCAGGTACCGTTTCTTCTCCCCTACCAGAAGAATTCCCCTGGCTCCCATGGAAACCAGGACGATTCCTACCCCCTTTTCACGCACGCTCTGGGCTCCTCTAACGATTTCATCCACCTCCTTCAACCCCTCATCAACCAAACGGCTCAACTCATGAATGTTCGGTTTAATAATATCAGGAGAACTATGAATGCTCGCCTCCAATGCCTCCCCGTCAGTATCCAGGACAACCCTTGCCCCTAGCCTCTTAGCTATTGCGATGGTTTTACGATAGATTTCAGGATGGACTCCGACGGGAAGGCTTCCGCTGATAATTACTACATCAGGCTTATCAAGCTTTTCGATCTTATGAATTATCTGCATCAGCTCGTAGGGGCTGACTTTCGGTCCCCGGTCGCTGAACAGTATCTGCCTATCCGTACTCATATCGTTGACTATGATGTTGGTACGGGTTTCACCGGCAATCCCGATAAAATCACAGCTTACTCCCTCGTTGACTAATCGGCCTTCAAGTTCTTCTCCTGTGAACCCGCCGACAAGCCCAAGTGCTTTATTCTCAACCCCCAACGTTGTCAGCACTTTGGAAACATCTATCCCTTTCCCGCCTGCATACCGTTCTTCCCTTTCAATGCGGTTGGCGTCATCAGGGTATATCTTCTCAACCCATACTGTACGATCTAAGGCAGGATTAAGCGTAACCGTATAAATCATGTCTCCTCCAAAAGAATATTATGGGGCATTCGCGACAACATGTTGCGGATGACCGCTAAAGTATGCCGCTAGATTTTCAGCGCTGGTAAGCAGCATTCGTTCTAAGGCATCCTTTGTATTGAAGGCATTGTGCGGCGTGATGATTGCGCGCTCTGAACGCATAATTGAAAAACTCTCCATGGCTTCCCTCAGCGTGATAGCCGCCAGATCATCCCGTTTGAGAAATTCTTCCTCGATCCACACCTCTTCTCCCTCAAAGGTATCCAAAGCCACTCCTCGCACCCTCCCCACGCGTAGCGCGGCAGCAACCGCCTCCGTGTCAACCACCTGTCCTCGGGAAGTGTTCACAAGCAGGGCTGTCGGTTTGAGCAGGTGCAGTCTTTCCGCGTTAATGAGATGGTGCGTCGACGGATTGTAGGGAAGATGCAGACTAATAATATCCGCCTGCTGCAATAGTTTTTCCAGGCTCATAAACGTCACGTCGTACCGATCGATGATCTCCTCATTTGGCTTCACGTCATAGGCGATAACCTTCATGCCGAAGGCCCATCCAAACCGCGCCATATGACTGCCGATATTGCCCGTACCGACCACGCCGAGCGTCTTCCCCTT
>CAZFIR010000228.1:0-2985 GCA_964519535.1 uncultured Thermodesulfobacteriota bacterium
GAGTGAAGGATGAGTTCGATCCCCAGTGGATGTGTCATCCACCAGTTCCCCTGGCCCATGACGTATTTGTGGAACGGGCAAAGTGGATGAAGCCCATGAAGGACTGGGAGGTTCCCAAGGACCTGCCTAAATAATAATTGCTTGCTGTGTGAGTATTGTCCCGTGACTCCTCTTTCGTAAGGAGTCACGGGACAATCTTTTTGGCCTCTCTAGGCACAGGTGGTCTGTGCCAATTGACACCTATTTCGTCCCAGTGATATCCTTTTGCAAGGATCTGTTTCATACGTACGGTATGTGCTTACGGCCAACAGAATAATTTCAACGAAGAGGTGAATGTATGTTCATTGTAAAAAAGATACTGTCACAATTGATATCAACGGCCTCCTTAATGCTATGGGCTTCCCTTATTGGTTTACTGCTACTATTGTTCACGAAAAAACAAAGGGCTGGAAAGGCCTTCGTAGCAATTGGCCTGTTTCTCATATTGCTGTTCGGTTACAGTTTCATACCAAATTATCTCCTGCGACCTCTTGAAGGTAAATACGATCCCTATTACATACAACTTTCGAATAACAGTTATGTATCAGAAGGTGGGCATCCAGTAAAGTTTATTGTCGTCCTTGGTGGAGGACATATCTCAGACCCAAAACTTCCTATAACCAGTCAGATTGGTGAAGAGTCATTGGTTCGCTTGATCGAAGGAATCAGAATTTATAGAAAATATTCGCGCGTTAAGCTTATTTTATCTGGAGGAAGGGGATTCGATTCGATCTCCACTGCACATGTTATGGCTCATGTTGCTCAAGAGCTCGGAGTGGACGAAGAGGATATAATTCTTGAGTCTCAATCCAAAGATACAAAGGATGAAGCTCAGCTTATAAAGCCTCTCGTGGGAAATGACCATTTTATTCTCGTGACCTCAGCTTCACACATGCCTCGGTCAATCGCACTGTTTAAAAAACAGGGGATGAATCCTATCCCCGCCCCCACAGGACATCTTGTTATACGTAAGCAGGGTCTGAGTCCTTCTTCATTTTTCCCGGGTGCGGGTAATCTTCGTAAAGCAGAAGCGGGTTTTCATGAATATTTAGGCATCGCGTGGGCAAAACTGCGGGGGCAGATATGATTTAGTAAAGGGTGAAATCCATAACCAACACTATTAACCGGGGGGGGCCATAATAGCGGCGCAGAGATTGCGCGGAGTCATTATACTCGCACACCACAAGTAAAAAAGGAGTTAGCTCGTTTGCTAACCCCTTGAAATTATTTTGGTGGTCCCAACGGGACTCGAACCCGTGTTTTCGGCGTGAGAGGCCGATGGTATAGTTTTGAATATATTGGAATTACTCAGATATTAGCAAGTTCAGTGGATTAGTGTGTTAAATTATATAAGATTTTTTCTGAGCTTGTTATCGATTTTACAGAAATTATCATACTTGAGTCTCACACCCTGAGAGGGGAGCTTTATGGGGTAAAGGGTATCAGATCTCATCCATCACATGCTGTGAAAGCATTCTGGTGACTGATGACAGCAAGTTAGGACAGGTAACCCGCAAGTTTCAAACGCTTCCGTCCCTCACTACCCCCACACATTACCGCACCTTTTCTGCGGTCCATTCGCCTGAATGTGAGCCTGCTATATGGGTCACACTCCAAGTTCCAGACATTTGTGTTTCGGATATAATAGTTCCAATAAGTTCACCGTCTATACCCGTAGGTGCGACGTCTAATATAACGGACCCGGAAATTATGCCTTTCAGGATTCCATTGGTAACATTGCCTTTGATACTACATATGGCAGTAGCACTTCCATACGCACCCGTGAAGTTCAAATCTACGGTCAACTCGCCCCTAACAGAACCATCGCCCTCTCCCCTTTGTGTAACAAAAAACTCCAAATCACCCGTTGCCATACCGGTCACTTTGCCAACCCACTCCTCACTGTCAGCGGCAGAAGCTACTTGGCTAGTAGCGTATCCCACGATAAAAAAAACTGCAATGAGGACGATAAATACAACAGTAAGCCTTGAAGCCTGAATCAGTTTAGACATAAATACCTCCTTTTCATTATCATACTTCCATAAGATTAAAGATTATATTGTTTTCTTCCCATTACATCAACTACCTAAATAATTTAAGCAAAAATTGTGCCATGGTAATAATGTCCAGTAACCCTCGAGTTTCCTTGTTAATTGTTTGACATAAGTCTAATGAATTGATTTATACTTCATTATTTGTGTCAATTTTTGTCAGTTTAACCGACGTTTCAGTTCACTTTTTCTCCTAAGAAACTACCGCTCCGAGTTCGTGGTTTTGAATCACTTCGTATCCTAGGGGGCTTGCTTTCCTTTAACGCCCGGGATCATGCTAACTGTCGGGCACCACAATGCACCGCTGAAACTTCAATCTTGACTGCCGGAGCGACTCCGGCCCTAAGAAAACTCAGACCGTCTCAGGTAGGCAAGAGTAGTTTCTTCCAGATATAACGCATACCGCACCGTGGTGTGCGACCTTTGCTTCCTGAAATAAACAGTTTCATTAAGCAAAAAAGGAGCTAGCGAATTGGCTAGCTCCTAGATATTGCTGGTGGTCCCAACGGGACTCGAACCCGTGTTTTCGGCGTGAGAGGCCGATGTCCTAGGCCACTAGACGATGGGACCGTGACCGCCGATATAAAATTACGAAAACTATACACATAATGTAAACCAATCCCTCTCAACAAGTCAAGCGCAGAAACCCCACCCGATAACCACCACTGCCCAATGGGCGGTGCAATGTAATGTTTTCAGCGCACCCATGCCTTCTCCACCTCATGGACATCACCCTGTTCTCGTGGTATCCTTGCGGACAAGGCAACTACCCATGGATCACGAGAGGACAACATTGCTAACGAAACCTTCGACTGACTTCATCCGCGCCATCATCACGGAAGACTTGAAGGCGAACAAGAATGACGGACGGGTTGCGACCCGTTTTCCGCCGGAG
>CAZFIR010000229.1:0-2689 GCA_964519535.1 uncultured Thermodesulfobacteriota bacterium
CTTAGCCATCGAGTTAGAGGGGGGCCTTTCACTGGTGTTTCACTTGCGTATGACGGGAAGGCTCCTGTGGCAAAATGGTAACGGGCTGCTACCGCATACCCGTCTGGTGATCTCCTTTTCCCAGGGGAAGCTCGTGCTCATAGACCCGCGCCGCTTCGCGACGGTTACTGTTTACAAACAAGGGAATGGCCTTGCTCTTGGGAGCGATCCCCTCGAGGATTGCGATCCATTCCATCTTCAGGCAATTGCCCAACGCAGCACGCTGCCCGTGAAGGCATTCCTCATGGATCAACGCCGCATAGCCGGTATCGGCAATATCTATGCCTGCGAGATCCTCCATCAGGCTCGCATGGACCCCTCGCGAAGGGTCAACAGCCTCTCCCTCGAAGAATGGCAGGGAATCGGGGAAGCAGCAGAGAAGATTCTCAAGCAGGCCATCGCCTGCCGGGGCACCTCGGTTTCAGACTGGCGCGATCTCTTCGGCAATAAAGGGGAACATCAAGAGTATCTCTTGGTCTACGGACGGGAGGGCGCAGCGTGTTATACGTGCGGGGGGGCAATCAAACGGCAAACATTAAACGGCAGGGGAACCTACTACTGTCCTACCTGTCAGATCTGTGAAGGAGGGTAATACAACGATGGCACGATGGAGTTATAAGGCAAGCACGCACAATCTGACTGAGATGTTTTCAGAATCCGAAAGGACCATTGATTGTGACGACAAAGGTCACTGCCTCGTCCACGACCTCCCCGAAAAAAATATGGAGGTCCTGGAAAAGGTCTTGAACGAGGAGGGCGACCAGGGGTGGGAACTGGTTCAATGCCACTACCATGCCGGGGATATGTTTTGCCTCTGGAAAAAAGAAGAACAAGAGGCATAAGAAAAAAATAGGCAACTCGTCCTTATTACGCGGGGGGGTGGGTGGCCAGCCTGTATTGGACTAAAGTCCAATATACATCTCTCTGCAGCACTGACATAATTACTCATAATGAGGGCGAACTTTTGTCCAAAATTTCGATATAAATTTTAACTGTTGGACAAAGAGATAAGAGTTACGGATCGTTCAAATATGAGGAGGGGTGTGGGATTAGCTTCTGTGAATACCTCTGTACAGAACCACACACTTTTCCACTTTGAAAACTGTCAGAGGCTTTACCCCTCATCACCGACAACACTGAAGAACGGAGGAATAAGCATGGCTAAAGAACAAGAACAATGCGTGGCAACGGCACGGGGGCCTATCGTGCCGGAACAAGAAACATCCGCAGCAACTCCGATGCACGAACAAAGGAGGGAACCAAAGATGATCGCACAGGTCGGCAAACCGGCTCCGGACTTCGAGGCGATTGCCTTTATCGATGGAGGATTTAAGCCTCTCAAACTTTCTGACTATAAGGGTAAGTGGGTGGTCCTTTGTTTCTATCCTGGGGACTTCACCTTTGTCTGACCTACGGAGCTGACGGCAGTTGCCGTCAAATATCCAGAAATCAAGAAGATGGGCGTTGAGGTGATGGCGATGAGTGTTGACAGCCGCTTCTCTCACAAGATCTGGCAGGAGGAGGAGCTTTCCAAGATGGTGCCCGGCGGCGTACCCTTTCCTTTGTTGTCTGATTCGGGCGGTCGCATCGGGCGCGTCTACGGAGTCTACGACGAGGAAGGGGCCGTCGATATCCGGGGCCGCTTTATCATCGACCCCGATGGGGTGATTCAGGCCATGGAGGTCTTGACGCCGCCGGTGGGGCGCAATGTAGCGGAGATGATCCGCCAGGTCCAGGCGTTCCAACACGTCCGTAAAACAGGGGAGGCAACCCCCTCGGGCTGGCAGCCAGGCAAAGCGACATTAAAGCCCAGCCCTGATTTGGCAGGCAAGGTGTGGAAGGTCTGGAAGCCAGAGATGGCCTTCGAATAAAGAACGAAGGGAAACGTTGCAAAGTTTGCAACGAGATAGCCCCGTCATAAATAATCACAGATGGGGAAGGAGGGAACCATGCAAAATGAACAGGAGAGGCCCTTGAAGGGGTGCGCGGTAGAGGGGAGGAATGTGACCCCGGTTGAATGCCGCTGCCCTGAATGCGGCCATGCGTTGGAGATGTTCTCCGACGAACTGGACACTACCTGCCCCCAATGCGGCAAGGCAGTGACTATGGAGGTGTGCGAACTCGATAAAAGCTAGTTAGCTGAGGCTATAGGCAAGAGATAAATTGCCGCCTCCTGTTTTAACAACCATATCAAACGAGGAGGTGTCACATGGCACAAAAAAAGAAGACCTATACTACCGGTTTTGGTGCTCCGGTAGATAATGACCTACACAGCAAAACCGCGGGCAGCACTGGCCCTGTATTAATGCAGGATGTGCACTTGCTGGAAAAGCTCGGCCATTTTGACCGCGAGCGCATCCCCGAACGTGTGGTGCACGCCAAGGGGGCAGGTGCACACGGCTACTTTGAGGTCACCGCTGATGTCACCAAGTACACCAAGGCCAAGTTTCTCTCCGAGATCGGGAAGCGCACCGAGATGTTCGCCCGGTTCTCTACTGTCGGCGGCGAAAAAGGATCGGCCGATGCCGAACGTGACCCCCGCGGATTTGCTCTGAAGTTTTATACCGAGGAGGGCAATTACGACATGACGGGGAACAATACCCCGGTCTTCTTTATCCGGGATCCGCTGAAATTCCCTGATTTCATTCAC
>CAZFIR010000230.1:0-3383 GCA_964519535.1 uncultured Thermodesulfobacteriota bacterium
ATCCACAACCACAGCGCCTATGCGTATGTGGAGAAGTAAGGCCAGCCCAGCATTTTCCAGAGCAAACAGGAATTTCGCATATTAATTGTTAGGCCTACAAAAGCTATCCAATGACCAGTGCCGAGAAACCGACAAACCGCAATATCCCGTTACCAATGCAACGGGCGATCAGACAACGATGCGGATTCGGTTGCGTTGTCTGTGGAATGCCACTCTATGAGTACGATCATCTGCTGGGTTGGGCTGAGGTAGAACGCCATGAACCGGAGGAAATCACCCTCCTTTGCGATACTCACCATCGTGAGAAGACCAGTGGGCTATTGCCCCAGGAAGATGTCCTCGAAGCGAATGCGAATCCGTACAATCTGCGGGAGGGGGTTTCAAAGCCATACGATCTCCACTACGCAGGTGATGAGTGCGAGATAGTCATAGGTAGTAATCGGTTCACTACTCGTGATCAGGGCTATGGTACTGCGATCATCCCCGTTGCGATTGACGGTGCCCCGATGGTTGGCTTCATCCTGGCTGATGGGCACCTCCTACTGAATCTCCTGATATTCGACGAAAACAATGACCTGGTACTTCAGATCAAGAACAATCAACTCTTCTACTCAGTCGAGCCATGGGACATTGAGTTTATAGGGCGCAACCTCATTGTCCGGGAGGCAAAGAGGAAGTTCCTTGTTGATATCACATTCACTCCTCCCAACAGGGTACAGATTGACCGCGGGCTGTTCCTCAGGAACGGAGTCGAGCTGCTCATACGCCCGGACCATCTTCTCCTGGTAAACAGTAGGGGGCTCTTCTCAGGAAATACTGTGGTCAACTGCACCGGGGGAATAATCATAGGAGAGCATCCGGAGCCAATAAGTGCGGCTATTCGCATCCCCCAAGTATCGAGGTACCTGGGTGATCGCAGTGAGGCTGAGAAATGGGCACGGGAGGTAATGGGACAATCTGAGAAGAGAGAGGCCTAACACGCGCGTGAACCTGATACCCGCCTGCGGCGGCTGCAGGTTACGCGCACAACGTTAGACGTAAAAGAGAAAGCACAATTTCCTCTTATTTTCCTATAGTTTTTGTGGAAGAACTATAGTGTCGGTTTTTTCGTTCCCCTGTAGGAGAGCATTGCTTTCGGGGAGGTCTCCGTGCATGTCGTAGTCATACATGGATGGAAGGAAGAAACGACGGAGTTAGCTCAAGCGATCTCCAGCGCGCTTGGAATCACGGCCTTCGAAGCGCGGCAACGGATGATCGGCGGCGGGCCGACCGTGGTGGCCAGTTTCGCTGATCCACAGCAGGCCCTGGTGTTGGTGAAGAAACTGAATGAGAACGGAATCGCGACGCTGGTCGTCGACGCCACGGCCGCTTGCAGCAGAGCCAGCTATTTCATCGTCCGCCATTTTGAGCTCCACGAATCGTCACTGCGCATCGAGACAGGCGACCGACAATGTGCAGAGATCCCCTATGGAGAGATCGACTTGCTCTTGCCGGCCACGAGCATCGTCGAGTATTCCGAGACAAAAACGGTTACCGAGCGCAAGTTCAGCCTCGGCAAGACCATTCTTGCCGGAGGGATACCGATGTCCAAGAAGGTCGAGCACCAGAAGGAGGTGGCAACCGAAGAGCGCGGGAAGCTCCTCTATCTCTACGCCGGCAGGCAGCAGCAGCCGGTCGTCTTCAGCCAGGACGGCATGACCTACGATGGACTCGGTGCAGCCATGAAGCTGTCACGGGAGCTGAACTTCACCTACATGATAAGCGAACTGCGACGGCTCAGCCCCGGGGCCGCCTATGATGACCGCCTGCTTAAGCGGGTTGGGCAGGTCCGGTTGCTCGGCCCCACCCTGAACCCGGAAACCAACCTCGATCTTGCGGCCGAGATCCTCGCCCGGACTCTGCGGCCTTCACCGCAGAGGAACAACGCATTCGTTCCGAAGAAGACATAGTTGAACCACCTGACCTCCAACAGGGGTGTATCTTCTAACAATCTTCCAACAAAACACCTCCCTGATATCCTCCCTGTGTTGAACCACCGGGGCGGGGGTCTCTGGAGGAAGCGCTTGCCGTACTCCTTGGTCAGGATGCGGCTGTTCAGGAATGAAGATCAGATTCCTAAGTCCTATTGTTCGCGCCGCCTAATTACAACAGACAGGCGCGGACACAGTGCGGTCGTAAAGAAGAAATAAAATGGATAATGGGCGGTGGCGCGAATGCCGAGCTAAGCTACCACTCAAACGACTTGCCGCATCTACGGCGCGAATAAGTCGCTTGAGCGGAAATCCGCTTAACTCCAACATATCTATCTTTATCCATTAATCGGATTCCGCTCAGCTCGGTAATCTCGCTCACTGAGGCCGCGGAGCGACGACGCTCCCTCCCCCCGTTGTCTCATCAGCGGGGTCTCCGCCGGCCATCTGAAGGGCAATGATCATTTGACGGGCTTCACGTCTGAAAGCCGGCAAGCGCAAACCAAACATCATCGCTGCCACCATACATATGCCTCCACCGAGCGCCACGGTGACCGGTGCACTAAGATGATGGGCAAGCGTGCCCGCAAGGAGCGCACCGAACGGGGCCATGCCCATGAACATCATCCCGTAGACAGCCATCACACGCCCACGCAGCTTATCCGCCACCAACGTTTGAATGAGGGTGTTTGACGCGGCCATTTGGACCATCATGGAGAAACCGACCGGCAGGAGCAACCCAGCAGAGAGCCATAAGGAACGGGACAATGAGAAGAGGATAAGGCTTGCACCAAAACCAGCCGCCGAAAAGGCGACGATGCGACCCAACCCGCGCGCGCCGCGTCGCGCGGCCAGGCCTAAGGCGCCTATGAGTGCTCCAGTTCCTGAAGCGCCCATCAGCAACCCAAGCCCCCTCGCCCCGCCATGTAGTATCTGGTCCGCGAAGATCGGCATAAGCACAATGTAGGGCATCCCCAAGAGACTAATCAGACCGAGCAGCAGCAATAATGTACGCACAGGCCCTGTGCGCCAGACATAGCCGAAACCTTCGATAATGCTGGCAAGTGCCGACCCGGGCAACGGGACACGCACCTGTGCCTTAATCTTCATCAACAACAAACCTGCGATCACGGCGATGTAGCTGAGGGCGTTAACAAAGAAGCACCATCCCTCGCCGAGTGTCTCCACGAGCACGCCCGCGATAGCCGGGCCGATAATACGCGCCCCGTTAAACATTGACGAATTCAAGGCGATGGCGTTGATGAGATCGTCTCTACCCACCATATCCACGACAAACGCCTGTCGCGCCGGGATGTCAAAGGCATTGACAAGGCCGAGCAAGGCGGCGAGCGCAAACACATGCCACACCTCTACACGATTGGTGAGTGTGAGGGCGGCCAGGACAAAGGCCAA
>CAZFIR010000231.1:0-3144 GCA_964519535.1 uncultured Thermodesulfobacteriota bacterium
TTTCATAAGCTCCAAGCCATCCATCTTGGGCATCTTGAGGTCAACGAGGGCGATGTCCCTAGATCGATCCTTGATCTTCTCCAAGGCCTTTAATCCGTCCTCTGCGGCCTCTACGTGGGATCCATCCTCCCGCAGCCAATCGAGCAGGGATTCTCGCACGATCTCTTCGTCATCGACGATCAATATATTCACTTTTTCTCTCATGTCCTTATCTCCGAAGTTCCTTTGTATGAGACCTGCTTGTACGGGTTTCTTTGTGGCCCTTCTTCACCTTTTCCCCACGAGGATGGCTCGCCTCGGTTGCTGTTAGCTCCACGGGCAACTTGATGATGACGGTGGTTCCTTCTCCCAGCTTGCTCTTGACCTGGATCGTACCATGGTGAGAGGTGATAATCCCATAAACAACCGATAGTCCCAATCCCGTTCCCTGGTCTTTGGAGGTAAAGAACGGGTCGAAGATCTTGGAGAGATCCTTCTCGTCGATTCCCAGCCCATTGTCCCCAATCTCCACCCGCACTGCCTGCTTTCGCTTATTGGAAGAAGCGGTGGTGACGGTTAACAGACCTCCTTTGTGCATGGCCTCGCAGGAGTTGAGGATGATGTTGAGAAAGACCTGTCTCAATTGCATGGGATCGGCCATAATGGGGGGGAGTTGGCCATATCTTTTTTCCAATGTAATCTCTTGCAGGGCCATTTGATTGGACAGGAGAGAAAGTGCCTCCTCGAGCACCTCATTGATATTCACATCAGGTTTCAATGAGGGTTCCCTCTGGCGGGCGAAATCGAGGAGATTTCTCACAATCGTACTGCACCGCTCCGTTTCCCTCTCCATGATTTCCAGATAGGAGCGAAATTTGGGGATTTCGTCCTTCTTCAGGGTGCCATCGGTGAGTTTTCTCTCGATCAGCTTGGTATAGGTCAGGATGCCGCTGAGGGGATTGTTTATCTCGTGGGCAATGGTGGCAGACAATTTTCCGATGGATGCCAGCTTTTCCGACTGTAAGAGTTGATATTGAATCTCCTTGAGCCTCTGGGTCATGGTGTTGAAGGATTTGGCCAGTTGCCCGATCTCATCTTCTGAGCGGGAGGGGATGATGTGGTTAAAGTCCCCTGCCGCTACCCTTGTCGTCCCCTCGGCTAATTCTCTGACCGGCCGGTAGACCGCTTTTTGGATAAACAGGACGATGATGGCGGAGACCGTCAGAATGGTGATGCCCATGAGCAACACGGTTGTGCCCCTGATAGCCTGTATCCTCTTATCGGTAGCGTCGAGTGAGAGCGCAATATCGAGTACACCGAGGACCTTCTGTTCGCGGGGATGGACGTGGCAGGCGGCATTATAGCAATCGGGTTCATTGTAAATAGGATTTATTATCCCCAGTATGCGGTATTTATCGGTCCTAAAGATCCTGCTCCTCTCGGGAATGGCCAGCCTCTCGAGGGGTTCCTTCTCGGTGTGGCACGCATAGCAGGCCTCGGCATGCTTGTCCACCATCCGCCCCATCTCTTGCTTGTCGGAGGAGAACATGATTGCCCCCTCTTTGTTAAAAATTCTTATCTTTTCTATCTCCTCCTGGTCACCAATTGTTTCGATTGAATTGTAGAGGGCTTCCCGATAGTTATGCAGCATATCGAACCGCAAGCCCCTTGTGAGGGTGCCGCTCAATTGTTTGGCCCCCAAGATGGCCTCATCGATGAGGTGGTTTCGTTGGGTGTTTAAGCTGACGTAGTTGAAGACCCCTATTACGATGACCGTGATGGCCACGACCCAGAAGATGAGCTTAACACTCAGTTTCCGATACGGCATCTGATATCCCCAAGAATAAAATTATCATATTATCTCGTTAAAGTCCACGGAATGGAAACCGCCTGCGCGCACGCGCCTGCTTCTGCAGCACACCCCCAACCAACAAAAAAAGCGTGGGATATCGAAGCATTGTAAAACACACCATATTCTCCTCAGGGCAAGGGGGCTATTTGATAAAACATACGTTCGCGCTGCTCAGCGTTCACGTAAGGCACGTGACGAGCATCGTTGGCAGGACTAGTATGAGCGGGGGTATGAAAGGATTTTCCTCTACGATCTATCCTCCTTTTCATGACAATCGCTGCACCCCACCGGGCCGCTCTCCATTTCCGTGTGACAACCCATACACTGACGATGATACGCACCCTTGAGCCCGATACTCGGTGTCCTCTGATCCCCATTATAGTGATAGACGGTGATAGGTTCATGGCATTCCCCACATGCCGGGGTAGACCCCTCTTCGCTATGATGATGGCAGCTTGTACAATCGCCGGCCATTTCGGCATGATAACCGTGTGAAAATTCAACCGGTCCATATCGTTTCGATAAGATATCCATAGTAATGGTCTCCGGCGTATCCGTCGGGTATGCCAGGGCAATGAACAAGAAGATACTCACGCATACCATGGAAAGTAAGATCAGTCTCATCATCGCTTTACCTCCTTGCGTACGGATTGCTTTTTTGCCATTGCTCACCTACCCTGATATACGCAATGCTTCATGCCGTTTCTTCGGCTTGCCTCTCCTGCTCAACGGCCCATGCAGGCGGCTTCCGGTATACCGCCATCCTCTTGACGATCCACCTGAACGCCCAAATGTGCGCGAAGACAATGGTGAGGGCCATAATGACCTCCTGCCACGAAGGTATGTATCGTTCGCTGAGAGGGACATACCATTTGTAGGCAATGAAGACATAATTACACCTGTTGATGATGATACCGGCCATGGTGAGAATAGCGGCTGTACGGATCATCTTTATGTTTCTATTTTTGAAACCCTGCAAGAAGAGGATACAGGGAACCAAGGTGAGCCCCACCACCTCTGTCAGGTACCAGTATCCCATGGGAGTAGCGAGCAGTGACCAGTTGGCTCCATGTATCAAGACCAGGGCCTTTAAGAAGAGATAGACGAACATTACTGCTGCACATGTCTTGGCGAGGCCGAGGACGATATCGTCGTAGGATCTTCGAAAGTCGCCGGTTAGCTGGTCGCCGAAGACCCGGGTGCTTATGGTCCCTTCAAATATGACCATAGAAAGTCCTGCAAAGACACTGGAAACTAAGAACAGTACCGGGATGAACTCTGTATACCAGAGGGGATGGATATTGGGTTTTGCC
>CAZFIR010000232.1:0-2909 GCA_964519535.1 uncultured Thermodesulfobacteriota bacterium
ATCTTGCGTCACTACACCCCGTATACGATCCTGATCCTTGA
This sequence comes from uncultured Thermodesulfobacteriota bacterium, assembly GCA_964519535.1. GTDB lineage: Bacteria > Desulfobacterota > B13-G15 > B13-G15 > RBG-16-54-18 > CAYWLI01. Next base: position 42 of record CAZFIR010000232.1, read on the forward strand.
TAAGGGAGTTAACCCTCATATAGTTGAGTACTGTTGCCCCTTGTTCCGCTGCACTCTCCGCCATATTGACAACCAGGCGTGCATCGTCAAATTGTCCGTCGTAGTATATCACCCCCCCGCGAAGCCCTTTTTTCTTAACCGTGGGGATTTGTTTGAGCGTATCTTTCTTGGACAACATCTCCGAAGACCCAAAACCGTGTCTGCCGGCAAGAACATCATACAGCTTAAGGCCGATTCCGTAAAACGGCCTTTCCCACCAATCATAGGTGGGAACGATAAAAGGAAGATTGCTGACCAGATGGGGGGCGTTTTTGAGAAGCAGAGCCCGCTCCTTGAGGGCCTCAATGACAAGGGAGAAGTTTCCCTGCTGGAGATAGCGCACCCCCCCGTGGACCAGCTTTGTGCTCCGGCTAGATGTTCCCTGTGCAAAATCCCCCTGCTCTAAAAGAAGCGTGCGGTAGCCCCTGGAAGCCGCATCGATGGCACAGCCCACTCCGGTCGCACCCCCTCCTATTATGATACAATCCCATAGTTGAGAAGGATCCTTAATTCTTGTAAGCATGTGATCGCGGTTCATCGCCGATAGCCTGCCTTTTTTTTCTTCTTTATCGGTAAAACGTTATGTTCCCTTCTTGTTCCCAATATCTGAATTTATCGTATCTATAGACTAACCCGTACTTGAGGGCCGCGTTACGTGAGAACATCGCAAAGCACCCGGCCTCCAATGAGCAATATGTCCCTTCGCACCAAATTTCTTCTCTCTGGATGGCAGACTAACCCTCATCGCCATGCGGAATCCTAGCACTTCCGGCTCCTGAATAATAAAAAACAACAAAAAAGCCCTGATAGACGTGACTCCAAGAAACGCAGACTGATCTACCAGAGCTTTCTCCTTTTATCTCAAGCCCTGCATGGAACGGTCCATACCACTTGATTTAATTTTAACCAGAAGAGTCCCATTGTCAAGAGATAATTCGTTTGATATTTCGGTATTTCGAGATGAACAAAGACGCGTTGAAGGCTGATTGCCAGACGACGTCGACAGGAGGTTTTTCTACCTCTGCGCCGAAAATTTAAAGAGGCGGGGTGATGTGGTAGATATCCCGTCCGCCCCGGAGGCAAGAATCTCCCGGACCTCCTTTTCCCGTGTAATCAGGCCTCCGGCTATCACAGGGATTGTGGTTTTTGCCCTGATTTTTTCCATGATCTTGGGGAGAATCAGACCGGGAAGGATCTCGACGACATCAGGCCTCGACTTCTCTATGACGCTGAGCCCCCCTGCAAGAGACCCCGAATCCAAGACGAATATCCTTTGGATTGAGATCAATCCTTCTTTCCGCACACTTTGTATGAGATTGCTGTGCGTCGTAATGATCCCATGTACTCGGCTCTCTCGAGCTAAAAAATGGATCCCGGGGGCATCTTTCCCGATGCCCTTTATAAGATCGATATCGATAAGAACCAACTTCCCATATCTACTCGCTTGCTCGACGATGGGGGGAAGATCGAATATGGTTCCCCCTAAGATAAAGACGACATCTGTGTGATTGAGGTCTTGAATACGAAGGTTTTCTATATTCCTGAAAGCCGCTATGATCGGCCTCTTTTGCAGATGCGTCAATAAATCTAACAACTGTCTCCTTTAAGTCATGGTCTACCAGAGTTTTCCCGTTTTATCTCAAACCCCTCAATGACGAAACACACTCGATCATCGAGTTTTTATGCAGCCCGTCTCTGTACACCTCTGTTTACATCTGAACGGTCCCTTTGTCAAGAGATACTTCCAAGCGGAAAATATTTTAAGGGTTCCAAACCTTAAGATCAAGGGGTTCTTTATTGACAATTATTCAGAATGTATGCATAAATACACATAAGGAGTTATGTGCTGTGCCTCGTACAACCAGCTACAATGACTAGGGGAGATTGAACAGTGGCCAACTATGTAGGCGCCTTAGATCAGGGCACGACCAGTACCCGGTTCATCATTTTTGGTAATCGCGGCCAAATCGTTAGTGCTGACCAGAAAGAACATAAACAGATATACCCCCGGCCGGGCTGGGTAGAACATGACCCCCTGGAAATCTGGCAGAATACCCAGGATGTGATCCGCGGCGCGCTGGCAAAAGGGAAAGTTGCAGGATCGGAACTGGTTGCCATCGGCATTACCAATCAGCGAGAAACTACCGTGATCTGGGACAAAAATACGGGCCGGCCTTTTGCCAATGCCATCGTATGGCAATGCACGCGCACACATGATATTTGCAATGCGCTTTCCAAAGAAGGGGGCCAAGACAGGTTCCGGGATAAGACCGGCCTGCCCATTGCCACCTATTTCTCGGGGCCGAAGATCAAATGGATCTTGGACAATGTCCCGGAAACACGTAAGGCGGTGCACAAAGGGGATGCCCTTTTCGGTACCATGGATACCTGGGTTATATGGTGGCTCACCGGTGGGCCGAAGGGCGGTGCTCATGTCACCGATGTAACCAATGCCAGCCGCACCATGCTCATGAACCTGCATTCGCTGCAATGGGATCGTGATATCCTGGAGATTATGGGTATCCCCCGACACATCCTGCCCGAAATCGTCCCCTCAAGTGATAAAAACCCCTGGGGCTTTACGCCCGAGGATGGACCTGCCAATGCCCGCGTCCCGGTCTGCGGGGCAGTGGGGGACCAACAGGCGGCCCTGGTAGGGCAAACCTGTTTTGAAATGGGAGAAGCGAAAAGCACGTACGGCACCGGATGTTTTCTCCTGCTCAATACCGGCACCACAGCAATGGCGTCAACGCATGGTCTGATCACCACCCTGGCCTACCAGGCAAGTGGCCAACCGGCGATGTACTGCCTCGAAGGGTCCATCGCCAT
>CAZFIR010000233.1:0-3431 GCA_964519535.1 uncultured Thermodesulfobacteriota bacterium
GACCTTCTCCATGCGTTTCTCCCACTACGATAAGGTTGCTCAGTGATGAGCTCGGATGTCGCCGGAAGGATCTTGGAGATGCTGCGCAACCAGGCGGGGCGTCTCTCCGGCGCCGAAATAAGCAGGAAATTGGGTATAAGCAGGAGCGCCATCTGGAAGCATATCAGATCTTTGCGCGGTGCGGGATATCAGATTACGGCCAAGCATGCTACCGGTTATCAATTAATTGCCGTCCCCACCCATCTCACGACATGGGAGATCCAGGCGGGTCTGGGGACCGAGCGGCTCGGTATAAAGATTCATACCTTTTCACAGGTTGACTCCACCAATATGGTCGCCTTTCGTCTCGCCTTGAATGGCGCACACGAAGGCGAGGTCGTTATCGCTGAATCTCAGGCTGCGGGCAAGGGGAGGATGGGGCGCCACTGGGAGTCACCCCACGGGGTGAACATTTACCTCTCTATCATCCTCAGGCCATTGTTTCCGCCGAACAAGATGTCAATGATCACGTTGATGACGGCAATCGCCTGTGCCGAGGCTGTCGAAGAGGTGACAGGGTTGTTGCCTTCTATAAAGTGGCCCAACGACCTGTTGATAGGTGAGAAAAAAATGGGGGGCATCCTCACCGAGGCAGACATGGAGATGGATAGGATAAACTTTGTCATCGTGGGGATTGGGATAAACGTCAATATGCCCCACAGCTCTTTCCCACCCTCCATCCGGGATACGGCCACCTCATTGCGGGAGGCCCCCGACACGGAGATATCACGGATCGCCCTCATCCAGGCGCTCCTGCGGAAATTTGAGTTGTGGTACCAGAGGTTAGGGCAGGGGTGGGGAGATGCGGTCAAGGGGCGCTGGGAGGAAATCTCCCAGATCAGGGGCAAGGAGGTTGAGATTGTCTTTATGGGGGAGACGGTGAAGGGGCAGGCCCTGGAGATAGATGCGGATGGGGCCTTGCTGGTACAAGAGCCTGGTGGTGAGGTGAAGAGGATCGTGGCAGGTGATGTACACGTAAGGGGGTGATGAGAGATGTTACTCGTCGTGGATGTGGGGAATACCCATACGGTATGCGGTATCTTTGTGGGGGATGAGCTCCGTCATCACTGGCGGGTGGTGACCCAGCCGGAACGGACGGTCGATGAGTTCGGGCTCCTGCTCGGCAATCTCTTCGCCTTTCATGGCATTAAGCCCAAGGAGATCACCGGCATGATCATCTCGAGTGTGGTCCCTCCGATACTCCCGATCTTAGAAGAGGTTGCAGAGGGGCACTTTCATATCAAGCCGCTCGTGGTAGGTCCCGGAATCAAGACCGGGATGCCTATATTCTACGATAATCCCACTGAAGTGGGGGCCGACAGGATCGTCAACGCTGTGGCCGCCTACGAGCAATCCCAGCAGGCCCTCATTGTGGTCGATTTCGGTACCGCCACGACCTTCGACTACATCTCAGCTAAGGGTGAATACCGGGGAGGGGCCATCGCCCCGGGGATAGGGATCTCCATGGAGGCCCTTTTTCAGCGGGCCTCAAAGTTGCCGCGGGTGGAGTTGCTCAAGCCGAAGGAGGTCATCGGTAAGAACACCATCCACGCCATGCAGTCGGGGATATTCTTTGGATATGTGGGGCTGGTGGACGAGATGGTCAGGAGGATGCGGGAGGAGACCCGCTCCGATCCCAAGGTAGTGGCAACAGGAGGGTGGGCCCGCTTGATCGCCTCGGAGTCTCAGAGCATTCATGAGGTTGACGACTTCCTTACGCTCAAAGGGCTTAAGATCATATACCAGCGTAACCTGCCTAAGAAAAAGTAAACGAAAAGATTTTTGTGAATTATGGTTTACTGGCAACAAATCGTTGAAAAAGAAATATCGTGCGTACCCTGGCCTCCTATCTGGGCAGTCTTCTCAACTCGCTCGTGAGACAGCATTAAGGATAATCTAATATGACAGTTAAGGATATATGAAACTCCAAAGGTTATGGATTCCTCCAAACCCTTAGTAATAGCCCATCGCGGAGAGTCATACGACGCCCCGGAAAATACGTTGGCTGCTGTCAACTTGGCATGGGAAAGGAACGCCGATGCCGTGGAGGTCGATGTGCATCTGAGCAAAGACGGCAAAATCGTTGTGATCCATGACAACAACACGTTGAGAACAGCCCATAGATATGGGAAGGTCTCCGATCAGACTCTGGAGCAGCTCAGGCGCCTGGATGTCGGCAAATACAAGGGCATACAATGGACAAAGGAAAAGATACCCACGCTGGAGGGAGTGCTCGAGACCGTCCCGCGAGGCAAGAAACTGTTTATCGAAATAAAGGACGATTCAAGCATACTGGCAGAGCTGAAACGCGTTCTTAAAAACTCATCACTCTCACCGGAACAGGTAATACTCATTGGCCTGGATTGTAATACAATGGAGGCCATAAAGAAGGCCCTTCCCGGGTATCAAGTCTGCTGGGTGTGCGACATTAAGGATGAGAAAAAAATGAATAGCGGAGAACATACAGGGGAAGGGCTCATTTCCCAGGCTCGCCGCGCCGGTCTTGACGGCCTGGACGTTCAGGCGGGCAAAGAAGTGGACCAAAATTTCATTACTAAGGTCAAGTCCGCCTGCATGAAACTCTATATCTGGACCGTGAATGACCCTGAGGAAGCGAGGCGTCTTTTCGAATGGGGTGCCGATGGAATAACGACCGACTGTGCCCAATGGTTAAGAACCAGATTAAGGTATAGCTGAAAAAAACAGCCGCTGGGAAAAAAGAAGAGTACGTAAAACCTTAAAGATGAAGAAGAGCAGAAAGGCAAGCACCTGCAATGAACCGAGATCACATGCTCACAAGGATTCAGGATTCCCAAGAGTTATGGGATTGTATTATTATAGGAGGGGGTGCGACCGGAGTGGGTTGCGCCATCGATGCGGCTTCCAGGGGCTACCGCACGCTTCTTTTAGAGCAGGGGGATTTTGGACACGGAACATCGAGCCGGAGCACAAAACTGATCCATGGCGGTGTGCGCTATCTCCAGCAGGGAAACTTCTCGCTTGTCCTTGAGGCGCTTAAAGAGCGGGGTCTGATTCTCAGCAACGCCCCCCATCTCGTCAGCAATCTTCCTTTTATCGTACCTACCTATGACTGGTGGGAAGGACCGTTCTACGGAATCGGCCTCAAGCTGTATGATGTCCTTGCCGGGAAACACGGATTTGGGCCTTCAAAGATGTTATCCAAAGAAGATACGCTCCAGCACATCCCGACTGTTGAAACACGAGGACTTCGCGGTGGGGTGATATACCATGACGGACAATTTGACGATGCACGCCTGGTTGTCAATATGGCGGAGAGTGCAGCGGAACAAGGGGCAACAGTACTCAACTATATGAGGGTTAACTCCCTTATCAAGGATCAGGATCGTATACGGGGTGTAGTGACGCAAGAT
>CAZFIR010000234.1:0-15698 GCA_964519535.1 uncultured Thermodesulfobacteriota bacterium
CCGAGGATATACGAGATAGCCCTGGAACGCCTGGGCGTCGGGCCGCATGAGGCGGTCTTTATCGACGACAGGGCCGATTTTATCCGAGGGGCACAGGAACTGGGCATCCACACCATCCCCTTCGTGAATCCCCAGCAGGTAAAACGGGATCTGATTGCATTATCAATACCGATCGAATAGAACTCTTTATGGTGGCTTCGTCATCCACGAATCCCGCAAATGGCGGAAAAAATCCAATAATCCCCTAGCTAAAGAGCCACCTCCGGCTCTCCCGCCGGCGGGAGAGGAGAAAGTAGTGCTTATTTTCCAGGTAAACCAGTGATAAGAAGGAGGTGAGAAAGAGGACAAAGACTGAGAAGGTTTCAGCGATCTCAGTAAAGAAAAGGGGTGTCAGTACAGACACATTAAAAAAAGGAGGCATGATATGGACGTCATGAAACAAAAGGCAAAGGTAAGGGGCATGGGTATAGGAATTGCGATAGTTGTGATTTTGCTCTTTCTCATCTTTAATCCCATCACCCTCATCCCCGCCGGTCACGTAGGGGTGAAGGTGCTCTTTGGCAAGGTACAACCGAGTATCATTACGGAGGGGCTCCACATCGTCAATCCGTTGTTGTCCATCAAAAAGATGTCCATCAGGACGCGGGAATATACGATGAGCATTGCTGAACGAGAGGGCAGGGTCAGAGGGGACGACAGCATCGCCGGCCTCACCAAGGAAGGACTGAGCGTGCTGCTCGATCTTACCGTGTGGTTTCGTATCATGCCGGAACAGGCCCCGAGCCTGTATCAAAAGGTGGGGCCTGAGTATGAAGCGGTTATCCTCAGACCTGCCGTGAGGACTTCCGTGCGTAACGTCATAGCCCTCTACGAGGCCAAGGATGTCTATTCCGAAAAGAGGGCGGAGGCGACGCTGAAGCTGACCACCATGATGAACGAGGAATTAGGCGGGAGGGGACTCGAGATAGAGAAGGTCTTGATCCGGAATGTCACCCTGCCGCCGCAGCTCACCAAGGCCATCGAGGATAAACTGGCAGCGGAGCAGCAGGCACAGAAGATGGTCTTTGTCTTACAAAAAGAGCAGCAAGAGGCCAAGCGCAAGACGATCGAGGCCGGGGGTATCGCCGGCGCCCAACGGGTGATCGCCAATTCCCTCACCACCGCTTATCTCCAGTGGTACTATGTCAACACCATGAAAGACCTGGTCGATGCACCGAACAATACCACGATCCTCATGCCGTTCGACCAAAAGATAATCCCCATGTTGCCCATCGGGAAGTAGAAACAGGAGAGATGAGGGGGCAGGTCTTGTATAGACAGGCCTGCCCCCTTTCTTCGTTGTCATCGGCTGTAATCGATACAAAGGGACTGCTCAAAACACGGGCTTTATTTCCCGTTGTTCCCTTCGATAATGCCCGTGATCTGTGAAGCGATTGCCCCCTCACCCACATACCCCATGAGGCCGCGCCAACCCTCCTGCATGCGGCAGATGTTGTCGAAGGGATCGAATGAAGGCCTCGCCTCGGTTGTGGCGAGGACGATGTTGTTGAGGGCCTCTTGGCTCCCCTGTGCGTCGCCGTTCGACTCGTATTCCTCGGCCAGGAGCGTGCACGCCCGTTCGATCTTTTCCTCCAGGTCTGCCTTGAGAAAACAGCCGGGATAGGGGTCGAATTCTTCGGGAGTGACCTTCCTCATCCCCTTTCTCGTGCGTTGGCGCGCGATCTTCTCCCGCTCGAATACGAAGCGAAAGACATCTTCCCGCAGCTGTCTCCAGGTGGGATGCCTTTTATGGAATATACATTGTATTTATTATTAGAAAAACAAATCTGCAAATTTTACATTGGGCAAAAAAGCTATTTGGGGGAAAAATTGTTAAAAGCTATAGAAGAAGACGCTTATATTGTTAACTATTTTCCAGACTGGCCATACATGCGATCTATGAACAGGAATAAAACCAATACGGCTATAAATAATAGCAGAGTAAAGATTGCCAAAATAATTTTAATAGTACTGAATATATCAGGTTTTATTAAAGCATACATAGATATAGTAGAAAGAGGTATAGGTACTACAAAAATCAATCTATTCAAAAAACTCATGAATTTCCAAAATGGTGATTTTCTTTGTTTGCGAAGATATTTTTCCCATTCTAAAATATTTTTATTCTGACAAACCTCAGCTAATTTAGGGCGAAGAATTTGATTATTATAGTTTGCTAATCGTGCAATCATAATATCATGCCAACAATATATTAACGCTAGCAAAAAGAATATCGTTGGTATGATCACTAGGAAGATTACAAAAGTTTTTTGAGGTTGTATTCCGCCGCTACTTATTTGCCAAATGGCAACAATAAGAGCTGAAATCAGTAGTAATATGTAACGAACAATGGTGTTTCGCTCCTTTAATCTTAATAGTATTTCCTCCCGAACTGTTCTATATTCTTCTAAGTATATATCAATCTCTGTAATATGTTGTTTCTTTTGTATATCCATCTTTCGTATTTCGTCTTAAATATTCGCTTTTTGCTCAGTAATTAATTATGTACTAATTTACGATTTTCAACAACGCATCTTTAATTAAAAGATGCGTTGTTATCGGACCTAAATCCTTGAGAAGTAACTATACATAATTGTTTAACATTAAGGTACTCACGCAATTAAATGCATCCACTATAACATTTTTACAATTTCTGCGCAACAGCTCGTGGATGTGCTTGAGATGAGAGGGGCCGAAGAGAAGGGTCTTGATCCCCGTTGCGGCCACCGACTGTATGATCCGGGCGACCTTCGCTTCAACCTCTCTCTCGATTGCCCCGGCAGTCGCAATGGCCAGGATGACCAGGCGAAAATCCTTGTCCGCCAAGATCTCCATGCTCTGCAGCGCCCGCAGCAGAGTGCCCTCGTGGTCGAGCGGGGTGGGATGGTCATAGACGGCATCCCCCTCCTGCCAGCCGATGGCGCTCGCCCTGCCCCAATACGTCGGGATCACCATAGTCACGTCCATCTCGTTGCCCCTCCTTTTTCAACGTATTACATACTTGACCAGCCCCCTATGGTCAAGCCTTACCGCGCGAACAGCCCTTCTGGCATACCCCATTCTTTGGCTCCGGAAACCTGCGCCTAAACTCCGGGAAATCGTGTATAATGCACGCGAGAGGGTAGTATGTCTTCGATCCATATGACCTTGCTGGCCGTTTTTTTTGTTGTAATCATGGGGGCCTTCGGAGGGGATTGCCTCGCCCAAGGGGGGCATACGCCGATAAAGGCCATCTACGGCTTCTCGCCGGAGCACCCTGCCTTTGCGGGAAAGCAGCCCGAGGTGATCGCCCAGACGCTTGCTGACTGGGGGGTCACGGCCATATTCGGGGGTTACGAGGACCCCATCTTGGTGGCCGCCTTGCATGAGCGGGGGATCAAGGTCTTCGCGGAGGTGAGCCTCTTTGTCGGGCTGCGATACTGGGCACGATACCCGCACAGCCACCCCATCACCGGCACGGGAGAACCCATGGCCGCTGAAGGGTGGTACTGCGGGGTCAATCCAATCACCCCTGAGATCCACCAGCATAGCCTGGCAAAGATTCGACGGCTTGTTCAGCGGTATAACGTAGATGGGGTATGGCTCGATTTTTGCCGCTGGCCGTGCCGCTGGGAACGGCCCAAGCCTAAACTGATTCAGACCTCTTTCGATCCCATTACGTTAGCGGCCTTTCAGAGAGATCAGGGGATTTCCATCCCTCCGGCATTAGAAACCATTCCGGAGCAGGCACGCTGGATCTTGGAACATCATTACGAGGACTGGACCGCATGGAAGTGCGGGCAGATAACCGCATTTGTCAAGCAGGTCCGTACCATCATAGATCAGGCACCGCAGAAGGTACTACTGGGGCTCTTCAGCGTTCCCTGGCGTCTGTCCGACTTCGAGGGGGCCATCAGGCACATCATCGGCCAGGACTACCAGGCCCTGGCTCCCCTTGTAGATGTCATCTCCCCCATGGTCTATCACAACTTATGCGGCAGGGATATCCCCTGGATAGCCGAGATCACCGCGTGGGTTGCGAAGGAGACGCGAAGGCCCGTCTGGCCCATTGTCCAGGTCATGGACGATCCCGAACCCCTAACCACCCCAGAGCTGCGTCAGATTTTGCAAACGGCCCTCACGGCCCCTGGCTCGCACGGGGTCATCGTCTTTAACCTCAAGACCCTGAACCCGGAAAAGCTCCAGGTGGTAAAGGAGGTCTTTCGAGGAAAAGATAAGCAGTAAAAACTCCCCTCCTTGAAATGGTGAGGTTTCTTGATCTTCCTAAAACAGCTCCTCCCCGTCGATGGGGGAGAATAAAGGAGTTGAGCGCTACTTCGGCTCGGTGGGGAATTGGGCCTTGACCCATCCCTTCCAGCCGCCTTTGAGAACGTAGACCTTTTGGAAATCCATCTCTATCAGCTTGCGTGCCACACGGGCACTGGTGTATTCGGCAGGTCACGCACAGTACAAGACCAGAGTCTTGTCGCGCACATACCGTCCCGCCCACGACTGAACCGCCTTCGGGTCTTCGCGCACCGCGCCCGCAATCTTTTGATCGCTGACCTTCCAGTGTGCCGCGCGGCGCACATCCAGGACGATGACATCCGGATCGCCGAGCTTCGCGTTGAGCTCTTCAGCCGTTATCCGAGCAACATCCGCTATGGCGATTGCTTGGGACGACAGACTGATGACGACCACGCCTGCCAGCACCACCATCCATGTAATCCCTTTCATACTGCACCTCCTCTAATGCTATGTGATATAACGATTGCTCACCTTGCTATCAGTGCCGTCCTTCACCTATACTATAGTAGGACGACCCGCCTGCTGCGTCAATAGGGGGAGAGGGCCCGATGATATTGACATTGATCCGGAAAGACCTTAAGCTGGTTTTGTAAGGAAAGAAATAACCACACGGTAATCGAGGGGAAAGCCATGAAGATTGATATACATTGCCATGCCCTTGGCAACAGCAGGGATCTTAAAAAGATCGACGAGGATATCTACTTCAACGCGGACGACAACCACCTCTGGTTTACGAGGATCCTCTACAACATGGTTGAAGGGGATCTGGGGCGCATGGGGGCCGATTTTAACCAGGACGGCAGGATATCCACCGGTGAATACTTCGAATTGATCTATTCGATGCTCACCACATCGGAGGAGATCGACGGCCTCGTCCTCCTCGCCCTGGATGCCGTCTATTCCCCGAAGACGGGTGAGCTTGATGAGCAGAAGACCGACCTCTGGATTTCCAATGTATTCCTCAACCGCACGGTACAACAATTAAACGAGCGACTGCAGAACGAATCCGATCCCGAAAAAAAGAAAAAGAAGTTCTTTTTCGGCGCGTCGGTAAGCCCCAATCGGAAAGACTGGGAGAAAGAGATCGACTATGTCGTGACCCAGACCGATGCGGTCCTGATGAAATTGATACCTTCGGCCCAGCACATATATCTCATGGACGACAGGCATCAAGACTACTACCGTGCCCTTGCATCCCATCATATGCCCCTGCTCTGTCACGTGGGGCCTGAATACTCCTTTCCCGAAGGCATCCGCAAGAGACAACTCGACAACTTCCGGCACCTCGAAAAACCCCTCGAATACGGCGTGACGGTGATCGCGGCCCATTGCGCCACACCGGTCTTCCCGCTCATCGAAAAGCCCCAGATCAAGGAATTCTACTCCTTTATGAAGAACGCCAACGGCGATGACAGCGTACGGCTCTGGGCCGATACCTCTGCCCTTTCCCTGTCGACCAGAGTATTTTTGATGCCCACCATACTGGAAACCTTCCCCGCCCACTGGCTGATCCACGGCTCCGACTTTCCCATTCCCATTGACGGGTGGATCCACCTCCCGTGGGTGACCTATGACATGACGCCTGAAGAATATATCCGGATATGGAAAACCCATAACCCGTTCGACAAGGATGTCCGCATCAAGCTGGCCCATGGCTTTTCGGACACGATTCTCGAAAACGCCGAAAAGGTCCTCCGTCTCTGAACCCTATACATCGTAGTCCAAAAATTTTTACTCAGAAAAATAGAGTATACATCCCCCCCTGGTTAATTACCTAAACAAAAGATCCTCATCCCTGTCGCTCAGTCGAGCCGCCTGCGGCGAGCCCTTCGGCTACGAACCCCTCGGTCGTAAGCTCGGGGTCGAAGGACTCAGGATCGAGTGGCTCAGTCAAGCCGTTAGGGTGAGGAGGAATGTATTGTGGAAGAATTAAGGAGCGAATCTCACGACAAGCTGACCTGCAGGCCTTTTGCCTGCAGGTACTCCTTGACCTCCCGAATACTCAGGATGCGATAGTGAAATACCGACGCTGCCAAGAGGATCTGGGCCCCGCCCTGCGCAACGGCCTCATAAAAGTGCTCCAGCGTACCCGCTCCCCCTGAGGCCACTACCGGTACATCGACGCTATCGGAAATGGCCCTGGTAAATTCCAGATCATACCCCGCCTGGGTCCCGTCCCCGTCCATGCTGGTGGGCAGGATCGCACCCGCGCCCAGTTTCTGACACTCGGCGGCCCATACAACAGCGTCCGTGCCCACCGGTTTGGTACCTCCGGAAACCACCAGCTCAAACCCGGAGGGCATCTCCTGATTCCTCCGAGCATCGATGGCCACCGTCACCCTCTCCGTGCCGAATTGCCCCGCTGCCGCCCTGATCAGGTTCGGATCCTTGACCGCAGCGCTGTTCATCGAAATCTTGTCGGCACCGGCCTCCAGGACCAGCTCGATATCTTCCAGACTGGCGATCCCGCCGCCCACCGTCAGGGGTATATCGATGACGGCGGAGACGGCCTTGACCCACGCCAATCTGGTCTTTCGGTTCTCCAGGGTGGCCGCGATGTCCAGCATGGCCAGTTCATCGGCCCCTTCACGCTGGTAAAAAGCAGCGTTTTCCACGGGATCTCCGGCATCCTTGAGGTCTACAAAGTGAACGCCCTTGACGACCCTTCCCTCTTTCATATCCAGACACGGCATGATCTTAATCAATTCCATCTCTGCTCCCTTCTCTGTATGATGCGACAATTTCGGCTTTTTCCGATGCGTTATGGTATCATGGCAGCGACACAAATCAAGCCCTTTGTCTCACGTCTTTCTTGCCGCGCGTATCGCTTTTTTTCTATTGACTTCCGCGCGATTTTTCATTACCCTTCTTACTTTTAAACAAGGTTGTCTCCTTCCGGAGGAATAAGGAGTGAATGAGAAAAAGCGCGAATACTATCGGTCTCTCTTGAACGAACAGCTGAAAGAACTCATGGAGGAGGCCAGTAAGACCCTCAGCGATATGACGATCACCGAGGGGGAATTCGCGGACCCTGCCGACAGGGCCACATGGGAGTCGGACCGCAATTTTCTGCTCAGGATCCGCGAACGTGAGAGAAAGCTGATCACGAAGATCAGAGAGGCCCTGGAGAGAATAGAAGAAGGGACCTTCGGCATCTGCGAGCGGTGCGAGGAGCCGATTTCGGACAAGAGGCTGGAGGCCAGACCGGTAACGACCCTCTGCATCAAGTGCAAACAAGAACAGGAAGACCTGGAAAAACGGGGCATACAGTAATCACCCACCTGTCCTGATAACCCCCATGCCAGAATTACGCAAAGACCCCGTCATCGGGAGATGGGTTATCATCGCCACCGAGCGGGGCAAGAGACCCTCGGACTTCGTCAGCGAAGCGAAGAAACCCAGCGGCAGATTCTGCTCCCTGTGCCCCGGCAACGAGGCCAAGACCCCGCCTGAGGTCTATGTCCTCAGGCCCGACGGTTCAGCCCCGAACACCCCCGGCTGGCGTCTGCGCGTCGTCACGAACAAATTTCCCGCCCTGGTAGCTGATGAAAAGTTGGAGGAGACCAGCACGGGGGTATTTGACTGGATGACTGGAGTGGGGGACCACGAGGTCATCATCGAGACACCCCAACATCACGCCAGGCTCGCCGACCTCTCCGTGGAGGAGGTAGTGGATGTCTTCTGGGCATACCGTGAGAGGATTCGCACCCTGAAGAAAGATACTCGTTTCCGTTCCATTATGGTCTTTAAAAATCATGGTGCCGCTGCCGGGGCATCACTAGATCATTCCCATTCCCAGCTGATCGCCCTGCCCATCGTCCCCAAACGGGTCGTTGAGGAGATGGAAGGGGCGCGGACGTATTATACAGATCACCACCAGTGCATCTTTTGCGACATCATCAAGCAGGAGCGTGCCGCTGAGGTCAGAATCATAGAGGAGCGGGAGGGAGTCTGCGCCTTGGCACCCTTCGCCTCCCGCTTCCCCTTCGAGACGTGGATCATCCCTCAGGACCACGGCTCTTCGTTTGAAGAGATGGAAGACTATGATGGTTTAGCTCAGGTCCTCCTCGGGGTCCTGAACAAGATGGACCGGGTACTGACTGATCCCCCCTACAACTTCGTGATCCACACCTCCCCGTTCGGGGAATCCAATAATGAGTTCTACCACTGGCACATGGAGATCATCCCCCGATTGACCAAGGTGGCCGGTTTCGAATGGGGAACGGGCTTTTACATCAATCCCACCCCCCCTGAGGAGGCAGCTGCGTATCTCAAGGATGCCGCCTCCTCCTGAGGCGGATGACGCCACGGCCCGCCTTGACAAGGTTGTAGGAGGGATGTAAGGTAAAGCCGGGGCCTGGATGGCGGAACTGGTAGACGCAAGGGACTTAAAATCCCTTGAGGCTATGCCTCGTGCGAGTTCGATCCTCGCTCCAGGCACCAACAAAATCAATTATTTAGAGATTTCAAAAAAAATAACGTTACTACTTGATTTTGGCTGAGTGTAACTAAATTGTAACCGTCGATCAGCCATTTTTTCATTGAACATCTGGGTTACAAATGTTAACGCCATATAAACAAAATTTACAGAAGTATTCGTAAAAATGGAATTCTTTAAGTTGCTAATTTATGGTCTTTTTTTTATCGTTATCAAAAAATTACTCCCTTATATTAAGGAAATGATTGGAGAAACTCTTTTTTGGATTATATTAATAGAGTTGGTAGTTCTTGGCATTATTGGCTATTTATTGAAGAGAGAAATAAAGAATAAGTAAAGAAATTACTACCGAACGCTCTGGCATATGGTCTTTTTATTACATCTGGGTCTGACTGAAGCAAGGGGGGCATTATCTACATGGGATATATGCCCTACTCGGACCCAGTACCTCCCCAAACTGGGGACTGTAACCATTTTGTAACTGTTAAAGCCGAAAAGAACCTAACATAACCCAACGTATTCCAAATTGACTTTTGTAAGTACTTGATATATAACTGCTGAAAAATGCAGAGGAGGAGAAAAAGATGAAATTAAGCGTAAAAGGTTTAACCATTGCAGGCGGTATCCTGTGGGCACTAGGGTTGTTAGTAGTGGGAATCTTGAATCTCATATGGCCGGGGTATGGCGGGGAGTTTTTAAGAATAATGGCGTCGGTGTATCCCGGCTTCAAGGCGTCGGGTACATTCATCGATGTCATCGTAGGGATGCTCTACGCCCTGGTGGATGGAGCAATCTGCGGGTTCGTGTTTGCCCTGCTCTACAACGCCTTTATCGGCAAGGCTCCCAAGAGGAAAAGGGCTTAGAAGGTAACTCTTCATTCTCAAGCGTGCAAGGACCTTCGTGCATCGCGCGCACACGGTAACGCGTTAATATTGGCCAGAAGACTGATTGTTGAAAAGCTGGGCCACATAGAGAAGAACTCAAACAAGGGGTAAGAAGGCCTTTATCTCTTCTTGCCCTTTTGCAATTCAGCCTCAATCATATCTTCTATGTCTTGCAGGCTGCCCTCTTTGGGAAGTCTCCCATTGATATAAATGGTGGGGATTCCTTCAATGCCTGCCTGCTGACCCTCTTTGATATCTCTGGCAATCAGTTTTTGTATGGACGGGTCTTGCATCGCCTTGTTAAATCTTTCCATATCAAGCTTGAGTGCCGTGGCAATCTCCTGAATCTTGGCATCGTTGAGGGCCCTGTAGTTTTCAAACAGCTTGTGGTGAAACTCCCAGAATTTTCCTTGCGCATGCGCTGCCAGGGCCGCAACAGCAGCCTTATGCGCGAATGGGTGTATGGAGGCAAGTGGATAGTTTTTAAAGATGAGCTTGACCTTTTTGGGATACTTGTCCAGCACCTGCTGGAGCAGCGGTTCGAGCCGCTCACAATACGGTCATTGATAGTCACTAAACACGGCAATGGTAACCGGCGCGCTCTTGGAACCTTGAATTGGAAGCCCGGAGATGTCAAACTGATGCACTTCTTCGAGCTGAATAATCTGTACTGTCTTACCCGAATGGCTGGTTACCACCAGTGCATTCTTTTCTTTCAAATATATCATCTTATCGAAGGCCTTATCGACGGCAATACGATTGACGATCTTATTTTCGGCAAACGAATACACCGTGATTTCTCCCGCGGACAGAATATAGAGCCACTTTCCATCTGCCGACGCACTCATGTCTGCCGGTGGGGCCTTAAGGTCGAGTTCTCCGCTGATCGTCCAATCTATAGTGGCCGGGAGAACCGCAGGGGCATATAATAAGCTGATGACCAGAACTACTCCAAATATAATCGGTGCCTTTTTCATAGCCTGTACCTCCTCTCCTAACCTTGCTTGTCGTTTGCTATCAAACACACTATACAATATCTGTTGAACTCGCTGCAAACAAAAAAACAACTTCATTGTGCATCACTCGTCTTGCAAGATGGCTTGAAAAAGGAAGGGAAATCGACTATAGTCGTTGAGGTTTCGCAATCTCTTCTCCGTTCCACGCACGGGAGAGGAAAGATCATTGTTCGCAGGGGGAACACGTTTTTGGGAAAGATGAAAAAAGAAAAGCTGCCCATTGGAATTTTCGACTCAGGGGTCGGGGGGCTGACGGTCTTTAAGGAGGTCATCAGCCTCCTGCCTCATGAAGATATCATCTACATGGGAGATACGGCCAGGGTCCCCTACGGGACCCGATCCCCTCGAACGGTCATTAAGTATTCACAGGAGATCACGCGGTTTCTCATGCGCCAGGGGATCAAACTCCTGGTGGTGGCCTGCAACACCTCCTCGGCCGTGAGCCTCCCCGCCCTGCAAAAGAAAAACGAGATCCCCGTCATCGGGGTTATTGAGCCCGGGGCACGGCGTGCGGCAGAGATGACCCAGAACAAGCGGGTGGGGGTCATCGGGACCGAGGGGACGGTGAAAAGCCGGGCCTATGAGCGGGCCATCCAGGGAATCGACCAGGACATCACGGTCATATCGAGAGCGTGCCCCCTCTTCGTCCCCCTGGCGGAGGAGGGCTGGGTGGACACCCAGGTGACCCGCCTGACAGCCCAAAACTACCTCGGCCCGCTGCGCGAGAAGGCGATCGACACCCTCGTACTCGGTTGTACCCACTATCCCTTGTTGGAGGGGATCATAAAGGAGGCCACAGGGGATGGGGTCTGTCTGGTGAACTCCGCCAAGGAGACTGCCAAAGAGGTGAAGCGTGTCCTGAAGGAAGAAGTATTGATCAGCCCCGAGGAACGGGACGGATCATACACCTTCTATGTCACCGATAATGCGGAGCGCTTTTTACGAGTGGGGGGGAGATTCCTGGGGAGGAAATTATCCTCAGTACAGGAGATAGACGGATGATCACAGACCCATGCCTTTTTTGATCTCCTGCAGCAGCGCAATGTTTTCGCCGTGGCCGGTCATGTTGGCAGTGACCATCCCCTTGATGGGACGGTTCAGAAGATAAAAATCCCCGAAGATGTCGAGAATCTTATGGCGGACGAATTCATCGGGGAACCGCAGTTTGGTGTTTACCACCCCCTTTTCGTCCAGCAGAATGACGTTATGGAGGTGCCCGCCGCCGGCCAAGCCCATCCGGCTGAGCTTTTCCGCATCCTTTAAAAAACCAAAGGTCCGAGCAGGGGCAATCTCCTCCTTGAAGTGCTCCGGTCCGTCCAAGATAAAGGTATATTCCTGCTCACCAATAGGAAGCGGATAGTCGAGCCGATACCGCACGCCGAAGGTCTCGGCGGGTTCGATGGAGATGTATTTACCCTCCGGTGACTCCTCTCCCACCTGATAGCGACGATCGATCACCAGCTCCTTATATCCGGCTGTCTGCTGTTCGATCCCCGCCTCCTCGATGATCCGGCAAAAGTCGAGGGCAGAGCCGTCCATGATGGGGATCTCTTCGTTGATCTTTATCAGGAGGTTGTTGATACGGTAGGCATGCAAGACCGCCATAAAATGCTCCACCGTCCTGATAATAGTCCTCCCCTTGGCAAGCGATGTGGCAAACTCCGTGGAGCGGACGTAATCCAGATGCCCCGGCACGGTATGGTCTTCAGAGAGATTGCAAAAGACAATGCCGCTGCCCGGAGGCTGGGGCAGCAGGATCATCCCCGTCTTCAGTCCGGAGTGAAGGCCGGTCCCGTAGAGGACCATGCTCTGCTTGAGGGTGCGCTGAGGGGAGAGACCCGGCTCCAATTCGGTCTCGGCGGATGAAGCCTGTTGCTTGACCGACTCGTCCAGGGTAGTTGTCACGAATTCGAATTGTTGCTGGTTGTGCTCGTTTTGCCTCAGGAGCCTCTGCAGACGCTTGCTCTCTAATTTTAACCGGCGGTGTTCCAGGGCCTTTTCCAAAATGACCAAGAGGATCTCCATAGAGAGCGGTTTCTCGATGAAGTCAAAGGCACCCAGTTTTACGGCCTTGATGGCGGTCGAGATGGTCCCGTGACCGGAGATGACGATCACCGCGCTGTCTGCGTCAAACTCCTGCAGCTTCTTGAGGACTTCTATCCCATCCATATCGGGCATCCATATGTCCAAGAGAAGGGCGTCGGGTGATTGAGTCTGATAGAGCTGCAGGGCCTCCCTGCCATCTCGGGCGGTAATGGTCCCATACCCTTCATCTTGCAGGATGCCGACGATGGACTTGAGGATCCCTTCCTCGTCGTCCACCACGAGGATCTTCGCCTTCTCCACAGGTTCCTCTTGTCCCTTTTGTTCAGTCATCGTCATCATTACTTCGCCACCCATTCATCCCGCCACGCCTTGGCGTGGCGGGAAGAGGAAAGAAACGTGTTTTCTGACCATCATTTTCTTATAGCACAAAGCCCTGCGGCATGCAAAGAAAAAAGGAAAGCATGGGCAAGAGACTGCAGGGGTTGTCATTTCCCCCTGATGGGATTAACATACAAAACTAAGAAAGGCGATCGTGGCCAAGGAACCCAAACAACCGAAGGCGCAGCATTCAGACGAGCTCGCCGAACTCGCGATTGTGGAGAAAACCAAGGGTGATCAATTAGCACCCTTTGACCCCCTGCGCTATTACCTGCATGATATCAGCCGCTTCCCCATTCTCAGCGCAGAAGAAGAGCGGGAAGCGGCCATCCAGTATCAGGAGTTCGGGGACAAAGAGGCCGTCCTCAAGCTGGTGGTCTCCAACCTCAGATTGGTGGTGAAGATCGCCCTCGAACATCACCGCTACTGGACCACCAATCTTCTGGACCTCATCCAGGAGGGCAACGTGGGACTCATGCAGGCGGTCACGAGATTTGACCCCTATCGCGGGGTCAGGTTCACCACCTACTCCTCCTTCTGGATCAGGGCCTACATCCTGAAGTTCATCATGGATAACTGGCGGCTGGTGCGCATCGGCACCACCCAGGCCCAGCGAAAGCTCTTCTTCGACCTCAAGAAGGAGAAGGAGAGATTGGAGCGGATGGGCTTTGATCCCGTCCCAAAACTGGTGGCGGAGCGTTTGCAGGTTAAAGAGGACGAGGTAGTCTCCATGGACCAGCGAATGGCGGCCGCAGATCTCTCTCTCGACGCCCCGGTGGGCGACGATTCCCGGGCCACCTACGGAGATCTCCTGTCCGCGGGAATTCCTCCCCTTGATGAACGGCTGGGTAATAAAGAGCTCAGGAAGCTCTTTACCGACAAGTTGGGGGAATTCCGCCGCTCCCTCGATGGAAGGGCCCAGGAGATCTTCGAAAAGAGGATGATGGCTGAGAACCCCCTGACCCTGCGGGAGATCGGCGAGAAGTACAACATATCCCCGGAGCGGGTGCGGCAGATAGAGGAGGAGATACTGGACAAGGCGCGGGATTTTTTGCGCCGGGAGATACCCGATTTCGATGCCTACAAGGGGGATATTTTCAATCTCCCCGATTGACCGCTGCATTTTCCGTGCTATTCGAACAATTGGAGTGTTGTCGTGTCGATTCGAGAGTCACTGGAAAAAGTGGAACAAGAGGTCCTCTCCCCCCATGCCCAGCTGAGCATGGCGACCAGGGGGAGGGAGAGGGAGGAGCGGGAATGCGACCTGCGCCCCCCCTTTCAGCGGGACAGGGACAGGATCATTCACTCCAAGGCCTTCCGTCGCCTGAAGCACAAAACCCAGGTCTTCCTCTCCCCCACCGGCGACCACTATCGCACCCGCTTGACCCACACCCTGGAAGTCTCCCAGATCGCCCGAACAATATCCAAGGCCCTGCGGCTCAATGAGGACCTCACCGAGGCCATCGCTCTCGGTCATGACCTGGGACACACCCCCTTCGGACATGCCGGCGAGGAGGTCCTCGATCAGATCTCCCCCCATGGATTTTCACACACCGACCAGAGCCTGCGCGTCGTGGATCTCCTGGAGCGGGAGGGAAAGGGCCTGAACCTCACCTACGAGGTGAGGGATGGGATCGTCAAACACTCCAAGGCAAAAGGGGATGTCATACCCCGGGATTCCTCGGAGAAGGCCGTTACTCTGGAGGGGCAGGTGGTGAGGGTGGCGGACATCATCGCCTATGTAAACCATGACCTCGACGACGCCGTCAGGGCCGGCGTAATCGATACCAAGGACATCCCCGAAGCAAGCTCTCAAATCTTCGGCAACACCCACGGGGAGAGGATAGACGCCATGGTGAAGGATGTGATTCACACCACGTACGCCCTCCGGGAAGACGGACCTGCACTCGCTATGAGCCCCCGGGTCTTGAAGGCCATGGTGAGGCTCAGGGATTTCCTCTACGACCGGGTATATGATTCCGAGGTGGTCCACGGCGATTTCGTGAAGGCCTCCAAGGTCTTGATAGAGCTCTATGAGAAGTTCACCACAGACGTCGACTTCTTTTTGAGAGAGATGGACAGGGATGATCTCTATGACACCGTCGACAACTGTGTGTGTGATTATCTGGCCGGGATGACGGACCGATACGCCTTTAACCTCTACGAGAGGATATTTCTGCCGCGTCCCTGGCTGATCCTGCGATAAATAGGGAGGAAAGCATATGTTGGAAAATGCCTTGGATAAGATAGCGGGCCAGATCATCGCACTGGATGAGGCCTCCTTGACTCAGTTGAGGAAAAAGTACCTGAACAGGCTCTTCGACTTCCAGCCCACCAAGGAATGGGAGAAGGCGGTGATCATCTACTTCATCATAAGCGGGGTGATCGCCAAGAACAACCTCTTCAACCACCACATCCTGGAGCAGGATACAGGGGAGAATGAAAAAGAATCTGAGGAAGGTCCAAAGGGGGGAAAGGGAAAGAAGGGGAGACTGAAGGTAATAAAATAGAGGATTCGAGTCCCGCTCTACTTTGTATAATGATGCTCCTTTAAATCTTTTAAGGACATCATGCCGCTCCCGCTCCTCAATATAGAGATAAGGATTACGG
>CAZFIR010000235.1:0-21443 GCA_964519535.1 uncultured Thermodesulfobacteriota bacterium
ATGGTGATGCCGGGGGATAATGTGACGTTTCAGGTGGAGTTGATCACCCCTATTGCCTTGGAGAAGGAGCTACGTTTTGCCATCCGGGAAGGCGGCCGCACCGTAGGCGCAGGGGTCGTCACCGAGGTCGTGGAATAAGGGGAACCGAGGATGCCCAACGATCGAATCAGGGTCTGTCTTAAGGCGTTTGATCACAAACTGCTCGACCAATCGGTCCTGGAGATCGTCGATGCCGTGAGGCGAACCGGGGCGCGGGTGGCAGGACCCATACCGTTGCCCACCAAGATCAATAAGTTCTGTGTGCTCAGATCGCCGAATATCGATAAGAAATCGAGGGAGCAGTTTGAGATCAGGACACACAAGCGACTCCTCGATATCCTCGAGCCGACCCAGCAGACGGTGGATGCACTCATGAGATTGGAGCTTGCTGCCGGGGTCGATGTGGAGATCAAGTTGTGACGGAGTCTCCCCCATGCTAAAGGGTATTATCGGAAGAAAACTCGGGATGACGCAGGTCTTCGGTGAAAGTGGCAACGTCATCCCCATAACGGTTATTGAGGCAGGCCCCTGTGCAATCATCCAGATCAAGACCAGGGAAAAGGAGGGACACAACGCCCTCCAGCTCGGATTTGCGAAGAAAAAACCCCACCGGGTCAACCGCCCCCTCTCAGGGCACTTCCAAAAGAGCGGCGCTGGGCCTTATTATTTCCTCAAGGAGTTCCCGGTGGATGACATTGAGGAATATAAAGTGGGACAGGAGATAACCCTGGAAACCTTCAACGTGGGGGATTTTGTCGACGTAACCGGCACGAGTAAAGGAAAGGGGTTTGCCGGGGTCATAAAGCGCCACGGCTTCAAAGGTGCTAAGGGCTCCCACGGGACCCATGAATACTTCAGACACGGCGGGTCCATTGGTTCGTCCGCTTATCCGTCCAAGACCTTCAAGGGACAAAGGATGCCCGGACACTTTGGTGCCAGCCGGGTCACCACACAGAATCTGACGATCGTCGATATCAAACCGGAGCAGAACCTTCTCTTAATAAAGGGGGCCGTCCCCGGCTCGACCAACTCCATCGTGATCATCAGGGAGGCAAAAAAAAGACAGACCCCCACTCCAAGCGAAACACACGAGACAACACAAGAGGATCAAGATTAAATGCCAACCTGCGACCTCTATAGTCTACAGAAGAAAAAGGTGGGAAAGCTGGAGCTGCAAGACCACATCTTTGCCGCCCCTGTTAAACCACATCTCTTTCATGAGGTAACCACGTGGCAATTGGCCGCGAGGCGTCGCGGAACCGCTTCCACCAAGGAACGCGCATCGGTGCAGGGTGGAGGACACAAACCGTGGAGGCAAAAGGGCACAGGCAGGGCACGAGCCGGAACCAGCAGATCCCCCCTGTGGCGGGGAGGGGGTACCACTTTCGGTCCCCATCCCCGGGACTACGATTATCCGCTCCCCAAAAAGGTGCGCAAGGCAGCCCTGCGGTCGGCCCTCAGCCTCCGATACCAAGAGGGCAAACTTCTCCTCCTCGACAATTTTCCCGCTCCGGAGATAAAGACCAAGGCCTTTGTCGAGGCCATGAAGGGTTTGGGGATCACAAACGCCTTGATCGTGACCGACGGAGAGAACCTCAACCTGGAGCGATCAGCCAGGAACGTACCCTGGGCCAAGGTCTTACGGCACAACGGACTTAACGTATTCGACATCCTCAAGTATGAACACCTGATCATCGTGAAACCCGCTATCGAGAAGATCGAAGAGAGGCTGAGGGGATGAAGGATATCTATCAGGTAATCAAGCGGCCCCTGATTACCGAGAAGGCCAATATCCTCAAGGAAAAGGAGAACAAGGTCGCCTTCGTCGTAGATCGGGCCGCCAACAAGGCGGAGATAAAAGAGGCGGTAGAACGCTTCCTCAAGGTGAAGGTTCTCAGGGTACAGGTCGCCAACATGAAGGGGAAACCCCGGAGGATCGGGCGTACCATCGGCAAACGCCCTGATTGGAAAAAGGCGGTGGTCACCTTGGGTCCGGGGGAACGCATTGACTTCATTGAGGGCGCGTAACCGAGGGAGATCTGGTCCATGGGCATAAAAAAATATCAACCCACATCCCCGGGCAGAAGATTTCAGACTGCCTCCTCCTTTGAGGAGATCACCCGTGCCGAACCGGAGCGCAGCCTTGTAAGGCCCTTGAAACAGAGCGGAGGAAGAAACAACAAAGGAAGAATGACCATCAGGCATAGGGGCGGCGGACACAAGAGGAGATACCGGGTGATCGACTTCGTCAGAAGGGATAAGATCGGGGTGCCAGCAACCGTGGCAAGCATCGAGTACGACCCAAACCGCTCCGCCAGGATCGCCCTGTTACACTACGCCGATGGAGAAAAGAGATATATCATCGCCCCCCTCGATCTCACGGTGGGTGCAAAGCTCATGACAGGGGAAAAGGTGGAGATCGAGCCAGGCAACGCCCTGCCCCTGAAGAATATCCCCCTCGGTACCCTCATCCACAATGTGGAGCTGAAGATCGGTAAGGGGGGGCAGCTGATCAGGAGCGGTGGGGGATACGGCAGGATCATGGCGAAAGAGGGGACGTATGCCCACGTGAGGCTCCCCTCCGGGGAGGTACGTCTGGTGCATCAAGAATGCTACGCTACCATCGGACAGGTGAGTAACATAGAGCACGACAGCATCTCTATCGGCAAGGCGGGCAGGTCCCGATGGCTGGGGAAGCGTCCCCATGTGCGGGGCGTGGCCATGAATCCGGTGGATCACCCCATGGGAGGGGGCGAGGGGAAAAGCTCTGGGGGGAGACACCCTGTCAGTCCGTGGGGGGTCCCGACCAAGGGATACAAAACCAGGAAAAACAAGATCACCGATAAATACATCGTTAAGAAAAGAAAATGAGTTTATATTCTGTTTTATAGAATAGGAGGAGTTGTGGCACGTTCTCTCAAGAAAGGTCCCTATATCGATGGCAGCCTTTTGGAAAAGATTACAAAGGCCAAAGAGGGATCAGGCGAAAAGGTGATCAAGACGTGGTCTCGGAGGTCCACCATCACCCCTGAATTGGTGGGCTTGACCATAGCGGTCCACAACGGGAAAAAATTCATCCCCATCTTCATCACCGAAGATATGGTGGGCTATAAGCTGGGCGAATTCGCCCCGACCCGTACCTTTCACAGCCATGCCGGTGACAGGAGAACGAAGGTCAAAGGGAAGTAAGAGGAGTTATCAGGAACGATGGAGGTCATGGCTAAAGCGCACTACGTGAGGGTCTCGCCCCGGAAGGCAAGGTTGGTGAGCGAGCTCGTCAAGGGCAAAAAGGTGGAGGAGGCCTTGAGCATACTGGCCTTTACCAAGAAGGCGTTTGCCAAAACCCTGACCAAATTGATCAACTCCGCCGTGGCCAACGCTCAGCACAACAAGCAGATGGATGTGGACACCCTCGTGGTCAAGCGGATCTCGGTAGACGGGGGCCCCACCCTCAAGCGCCACATACCGAGGGCGATGGGGAGGACCACCATGATCAGAAAAAGAACCAGCCACGTAACGGTGGTCCTGGATGAAAAATAGGAAAGGAAGGTGACGGCTTGGGACAAAAGGTACATCCCATCGGGTTTAGACTGGGTATCATAAAGAATTGGAATTCCAAGTGGTTCGCCGAGAGGGATTACGCCACCCTCTTGCATGAAGATATGACCATCCGGAATTACGTCACTGCCAAGCTCTCCCATGCGGCGGTCTCCGCGGTGGAGATAGAGCGGGTTGCCAACAAGGCGAGTAAGGTAAAAGTAAATATCTACACCGCTCGACCAGGTATCATCATCGGCAAGAAGGGAGCGGAGGTGGAGAACCTCAAAACCGAGCTCCAGGCCCTCACGAAAAAGGAAATCATCATCAATATCAAGGAGATCAGAAAGGCCGAGACCGATGCCCAACTCGTGGCCGAGAACGTGGCCTTCCAGTTGGTGCGGCGGGTGGCCTTCAGGCGGGCGATGAAGCGCAGTGTGAGCTCCGCCCGCAGGTTAGGGGCGCAGGGGATAAAGATCGCATGTGCGGGGAGATTAGGGGGACATGAGATGTCCCGTCGGGAGTGGTACCGAGAGGGACGGGTTCCCCTGCACACCATTCGTGCCGATATCGATTATGGCTTCGCCGAGGCCAAAACCACCTACGGTGTGATAGGGGTAAAGGTCTGGATTTTTAATGGAGAGGTCCTCTCCCCCCGCGAGGATACCGCTCCCGCATAATGAGACACGATGCAGGCACCGAAAAAGACAAAATACCGTAAGCAGCAGAAAGGAAGGATCCGAGGCAGGGCCCAGGCGGGTACCGAACTCAATTTCGGCGATTTCGGCCTCCAGGCCTTGGAAGGTGGATGGATAACCAACCGCCAGATCGAAGCGGCTCGTATCGCCATGACCCGTTTCATCAAGCGGTCGGGAAGAATTTGGATCCGCGTCTTCCCTGATAAGCCTTTTACCAAAAAACCTGCCGAGACCAGAATGGGAAAGGGAAAGGGAACCGTAGAAGGCTGGGTGGCCGCGGTGAAATCGGGGTACATCCTGTACGAGATGGAGGGAGTCCCCCAAGACAGGGCAAAGGAGGCCTTTCGACTCGCCGCGCATAAACTCCCCATTGCCACCCGATTTGTGGCCCGGGAGGAGATATAATGCGGGCACGGGAACTGCGGGAATTGAGCATCGATGAGCTCTCTCAAAAAGAGAGGGACCTCAAGGAAGAACTCTTCAACCTCAGGTTCCAGCGCGCCACCGGACAACTCGAAAACCTCATGCGCCTAACCCAGGTCAAGCGCGATATCGCCAGAATCAAGACCGTGTTACGCGAGAGAAAGGAAAAGGATGAAAAGGCGGGGGAAGCGAAAGCGTGAGATAGGGATCGTGGTCAGCGATAAAATGGACAAGACGGTGACCGTTAAGGTCGAACGCCTGACCCAACACCCCATATACAAGAAATATATCAAACGCTATACCAGCTATAAGGCACATGACGAGGAGAACGCGTGTAATGTCGGCGACACGGTCTTGATCGTAGAGACCCGTCCCCTCAGCAAAACCAAGAGGTGGAATGTAAAAGAAATCATCGCAAAGGCACCGGAGGTCTAACGGATAGGTATGATCCAGATGAGGACCATGTTGGATGTGGCCGACAACTCGGGGGCGAGAAGGGTCGGCTGTATCAAGGTCTTGGGGAGCTCAAAGAGGAAATATGCCTCGTTGGGGGATGTGATTGTGGTCTCGGTAAAAGACGCCATCCCCAACGCCAAGATAAAGAAGGGCGATGTGGTGAGAGCCGTGGTAGTCAGGACCAAAAAGGGAATCAGGAGGTCTGACGGTTCCTATATCAAGTTCGACGACAATTCGGCTGTGCTGATCAATCAACAGAATGAACCCATTGGTACTCGAATCTTCGGTCCCGTGGCCAGGGAATTGCGGGCGAAAAAGTTCATGAAGATCATCTCCCTGGCCCCGGAGGTGCTCTGAAGATAAAATGACGAAAGCGATATGGACAAGATATTAATCAAAAAGAACGACACCGTGACGGTGGTGGCAGGTAAAGAGCGGGGCAAATCGGGGAAGGTGCTCAAGGTCCTCCCTAAAAAGAAGGCGGTGGTGATCGAGCGACTCAACTTCGCCAAGCGACACCTCAGGGCCGGTGGTGCCCATGGTAAGGGAGGCATCGTGGAAATGGAGGCCCCCATCCGTCTCTCCAATGTCCAACTGCTCTGCGGTAAGTGCAACCTCCCCACCAGGATAGGGAAGAAGAGTCTGGAAGACGGCAAGAAAATCCGGATCTGCAGGAAGTGCGGGGAGGCCATTGATCAATAGGGCCTTGATGCCAACAGGGAGTGCTGTCGAAGATGCATGAATTATATAACAAAGAAGTTGTTCCAGCCCTGATGAAGCACTTTAACTATACAAACATCATGCAGGTCCCCAAGTTGGACAAGATCGTCATCAACATGGGGCTGGGTGAGGCTATCCAGAACATCAAGATCCTCGACTCCGCCATGGAGGAAATAGCCGTCATCACGGGGCAGCGGCCGGTCATCACCAAGGCCAAGCGATCCATCGCCCAATTCAAACTAAGGGTTGGCATGCCCATTGGCTGCATGGTAACCCTGAGAAAAGGGCGGATGTATGAATTCTTGAACAGACTCATCAATGTGGCCTTGCCCCGGGTGAGGGATTTCCGCGGCTTCTCCCCTCATGCCTTTGATGGCAGAGGCAATTACTCCTTGGGGATCAAGGAACAGATCATCTTCCCTGAGATAAATTACGACAAGATCGATAAGATCAAAGGGATGAACATCGTTATCGTGACCACCGCCAAGACCGATGAGGAGGGAAGAGAACTCCTCAAACTGATGGGTATGCCGTTCAGGAGGTAAGGAGGCTCGCGTGGCAAGAAAGGCGTTAATGATCAAGGCCCAACGGCCGAAAAAATTTAAGACAAGAAAATATAATAGATGCCCCGTGTGCGGGAGATCCCGGGCCTTTTATCGAAAGTTCAATATGTGCCGCATTTGTCTGCGGAAGTTTGCCCTCCAGGGGGATGTCCCGGGTGTTATTAAGTCAAGTTGGTAGCGTTTGAGGAGCAGATCTATGAGTATGACCGACCCTATAGCTCACATGTTGACCAAGATACGCAACGCCATTATGGCCAAAAAAACAGAGGTGGAAATCTCCTCTTCTAAAGTGAAGGCGCGGATTGCCGAAATACTTAAGGAAGAGGGGTATGTCCAAAATTATGAACTCATCCCCGACAACAAACAGGGCATCCTTAAGCTAACCCTCAAATATGACGATCATGCGCAAAGCGTGATCGTCAAGTTGCAGCGGGTGAGCAAGCCGAGCCGCCGGGTCTATGTGGCCAAGGATGCAATTCCTGCCGTGTTGAACGGGATGGGGATCGCCATCCTCTCCACCTCCAAAGGACTTATGACGGACCGCGCTGCACGCCAGGCGGGGGTGGGAGGGGAAGTCATCTGCTATGTGTGGTAAGCGTGGAGGGAAGGATTGATGTCCAGGATAGGAAAGGCCCCCATACCTATCCCCCAAGGGGTTGAGATAAAACGAGCGAAATCTACCGTCGAGATAAAAGGTCCCAAGGGGATCCTATCTCATACCATACCCGAGGGCATCTCCCTGCAGGTCACGGATGGAGAGATCCATGTCAACCGCAAGGGGGATGCAAAGCGGGTACGCTCACTCCATGGCCTGTCCAGAACACTGATCGCCAATATGGTGACGGGGGTTACCGAGGGGTTTGAAAAAGGATTGGAGATTGAGGGGATAGGATATCGGGCCAACCTAGAGGGCAAAAATCTCCAGTTGAGCCTGGGATACTCACACCCCGTGATCTATCCTATTCCCGAGGATATCGAGGTAGTAATAGAGAAGCAAAACAGAATTACGGTAAAGGGGATCGATAAACAAAAGGTCGGACAGGTAGCCGCCGAGATCAGGAGTTTCAGAAAGCCCGAGCCCTACAAAGGGAAGGGAATCAGATATGTAGGAGAACAGGTCCGCCGGAAAGCGGGCAAGGCAAAGGGTTAAGGAGCGGGTAGTGGCTGCAAAGAGATTGACAGGGAGATCGAGGAGAAAACAGCGGGTCAGAAAAAAGGTGCAGGGGACTGCAGAGCGACCTCGTCTCACCGTATACCGAAGCCTGAGGCACATCTACGCCCAGGTTATCAATGATACCACCGGCCAGACGCTCGCAGCAGCCTCCACGCTCAGCAAAGAACTGCAGGGCAAGTTAAAGACCTCGGGCAACACCGAGGCGGCCCAGGTTGTCGGGGAATTCGTCGCCCAAAAGGCCCTGGAGCAGGGGATCAAGCAGGTGGTCTTCGATCGCAACGGATTCATCTACCACGGCAGGATAAAGACGCTGGCGGAAGCCGCTCGTCAAAAAGGCCTTGATTTTTGAGAGAGGAGGGAATGGTGGAGGCGATAGATTCCACGGAACAGGAATTAACCGATCGGGTCGTGCACATCAACAGGGTAGCCAAAGTGGTCAAAGGGGGACGGAGATTCCGTTTCAGCGCCCTGGTGGTGGTTGGAGATGGAAACGGTACCGTGGGCAGCGGCCTTGGGAAGGCCCATGAGGTCCCCGAGGCTATTCGCAAGGGGATCGAACTTGCAAAAAAGAACCTCATAAAGATCCCCATCATCAATGGCACCATACCCTATATGGTCCTTGGGAAGTTCGGGGCGGGCAAGGTCATCCTCAGGCCGGCCTCGGAAGGAACCGGGGTCATCGCCGGGGCAGTAGTCAGAGCGGTAGTCGAGGTAGCGGGGATACAGAATATCCTGACCAAGTCCCTCGGTTCTAATACCTCCCATAACCTGGTCAAGGCCACCTTTGAGGGCCTCAAGCAGCTCAAGACCCCCTCCGAAATTGCCCAGAAACGGGGGTTAGAGGTGGGAGAAATCCTGAGGCAATAAATGGGCAAAGAAAAAGGATACGTAAAGATCAAATTGATCCGCAGCAGTATCGGGCGTCCCAGCAAACATCGGGCGGTCCTGCGCGGCATGGGACTGACCAAGGTAAACAAGGTGGTAAGCTTGAAGGACACGCCGGAGACATGGGGGATGGTCAGAAAGGTCTCCCACCTCGTGGAGGTGATTGAATAAGATGTTAGGGCAACTCTACCCGCCCCGAGGGGCACGCAAAAGCTCGCAACGCGTAGGCAGAGGTCCTGGTTCCGGTCACGGAAAGACCTCGGGAAGGGGCCACAAAGGGCAGAAATCGCGCAGTGGTGCCCACATCCGTGCCGGTTTTGAAGGTGGACAGATGCCCTTGCAGCGCCGGTTGCCCAAACGGGGATTTAAGAATATATTCAAAAAACGTTTCGCCCTGGTTCATATCAGAGACCTCAACCGTTTTGCCGAGGGTGAGGTGATAGACGTCGAGGCATTGCAAAAGGCGGGGCTGGTCAAGAAGGCCTATGATGGGGTGAAGATAGTGGCAGATG
This sequence comes from uncultured Thermodesulfobacteriota bacterium, assembly GCA_964519535.1. Classification (GTDB taxonomy): domain Bacteria; phylum Desulfobacterota; class B13-G15; order B13-G15; family RBG-16-54-18; genus CAYWLI01. The sequence goes on from CAZFIR010000235.1 coordinate 9,008, forward strand.
GCGAACTTAAAGTCTCCCTGACGGTCAGGGCCCACAAATTTACCGAGTCGGCCCGAAAGAAGATCGAGGCGGCCTCGGGGAAAGTAGAGATGGCCTAACGATGGCAGCTTTCGGCAATATTTTCAAGATACCGGAGTTGAAGAAGCGCATCATGGTCACCTTCCTGTTGCTGGCGGTCTATCGGGTGGGCTGTCACATACCCACCCCGGGGATCGACAGCGCGGCGCTCGCCGCTTTCTTCCAGCAGGCAAGCGGAACCTTATTTGGGTTTTTCAATATGTTTTCCGGCGGTGCCCTGAAGCGCCTCTCCGTCTTTGCCCTGGGTATTATGCCCTACATCAGCGCCTCCATCATCCTCCAGCTGCTCACGGTGGTGATCCCCTACCTCGAGCGCCTGCAAAAAGAGGGGGAAATGGGCAGGAAAAAAATCGTCCAGTACACAAGATATGGCACGGTCATCCTGAGCATCATTCAGGGATTCGGCATCGCCATGTGGATGGAAGGTCAGCAGGGGAGTGGAATACCGATTGTCCTCAATCCCGGGTGGTCCTTTCGCCTCATGACGGTGATCACCCTGGCTGCCGGGACCTCCTTTCTGATGTGGCTGGGAGAACAGATTACCGAGCGCGGGATCGGCAACGGGATCTCCCTGATCATCTTTGCGGGGATTGTGGCAAGCATGCCCGCCGCAGTGGGCAACACCCTGCGGCTGATGAGGACAGGGGAAATAGGGCCCATCATCATCCTGGGCATCCTGGCGGTCATGATCGCCGTAGTGGCCTTCATCGTCTTCATGGAGACATCGCATCGTCGAATACCTGTCCAGTACGCCAAGCGGATCATCGGCAGGAAGATGTACGGGGGGCAGAGTACCCATCTCCCCTTGAAGATCAACACCGCAGGTGTCATCCCCCCCATCTTCGCTTCCTCCATCCTCATGTTCCCGGCCACCATCGCCAGTTTTGTGAATCATCCATTGATGAAAACCATTGCCGAGAAGTGGCTTGCACCCACCACCTTAGTCTACAATCTCATCTACGTGGGTTTTATCATCTTTTTCTGCTACTTTTACACCGCCGTGGTCTTTAATCCCGTGGACGTTGCTGACAACATGAAAAAATACGGCGGTTTCATCCCCGGCATCAGGCCAGGGAGTTCCACCGCCGATTATATCGATCGGGTCCTCACCCGCATTACCCTCGGCGGCGCCATCTATGTGGCCGGCGTGTGCGTCTTGCCCACCTTCCTGATCGCAAGGTTCAATGTCCCCTTCTACTTCGGCGGGACGGCCCTGCTCATCGTGGTGGGGGTGGCCTTGGACACCATCCAGCAGATCGAGTCCCACATGCTGACCAGGCACTATGAAGGACTGATCAGCGGAGGAAGGATTAAAGGCCGTCGTGGTGGTAGATAGAGGGGATGGGTGAGGTGAAGCGGATGGATGTAATCCTGCTCGGGCCGCCCGGTTCGGGCAAAGGGACACAGGCTCAAAAAATGGCGGAGCGGTACCAGATCCCCCAGATATCCACCGGCGATATCCTCAGAGGGGCGGTCAAAGAGCGGACCCCCTTAGGGGTGGAGGCAAAAGGATACATGGACCAGGGGCGACTGGTCCCCGATGAGATAGCGGTAGGTATCGTTCGGGACAGGCTCAAGGCCCCTGACTGCAAAGGGGGATTCATCTTGGATGGTTTCCCCCGCACCCTGGCCCAGGCCGAGGCCTTGGATGTTACCATGCAGGAGTTACAAAGGAAGATAGAACACGTGATCAGCATTGAGGTGGACAACGAGGAGCTGCTCAGGCGCCTGACAGGGAGGAGGACCTGCCGAACGTGCGGGATCATGTATCATCTCATGTTCAATCCCCCCGCAAAGGAAGGGATATGCGACAAATGCGGTGGGGAGCTTTACCAGCGGGATGACGATCAAGAGGATACCATTGGGGCGAGGCTCAAAGTGTATGAAGACCAGACCGCCCCCCTCATTGCATACTATCGCAAAAAGGGCCTCCTGCGTCCCATCGAGGGAGTGGGTGCGATAGAGGAGATCTTTCAGCGGATCGTGCAGGCGGTCGAGGAATAACGGAGAACGCTCTATGCCCAAGGCAGACGCCATATCGGTAGAAGGAACGGTGACGGAGACCCTCCCCAACGCCACGTTCAGGGTGGAGCTGGAGGGCGGCCACAGGGTATTGGCACACATCTCCGGAAAAATGCGGATGCATTACATAAAGATCCTTCCGGGGGACAAAGTTACGGTAGAACTCTCCCCGTATGATCTCAGCAGGGGCAGGATTACCTATCGAGGGACGAAGACGGCGTAAATGAAAAGGACTCAAGAGGGAGGATTACAATGAAGGTAAGATCTTCGGTGAAGAAGATCTGTGACAAATGCAAGATTATTAAGCGCAAGGGTGTTATCAGGGTTATCTGTGTAAACCCAAAGCACAAACAGAAACAAGGCTAGGAGGGAAACAGCAGTGCCACGGATCGCAGGAGTTGACTTACCAAAGGACAAGAGGGTGGAGATTGCTCTCACCTATATTTATGGCATCGGCCGCTCAGCGTCCCAGAAGATCCTGGCTGAGGCCGGGGTCGACTGGAATAAGAGGGCTGGCGAGCTGACGGAGTCGGAGGTGGTCCAGATAAGGGGGATCATTGAGAGCATCTATAAGGTGGAGGGAGAGCTGAGAAGGGAAGTCGCCATGAATATCAAGAGCCTCATGGACCTCGGTTCCTATCGCGGACTGCGCCATCGCCGATCCCTCCCCGTGAGAGGACAGCGGACTCATACCAATGCCAGGACTCGCAAGGGACCTCGCAGAGGAGTAGCCGGAAGGAAAAAATAGGGAGATTATATGGCCAAGAGGGATCAAAAAAGCGGAAAGAAGAAGGCGAAAGTGAACATTGCCTCGGGGATTGTTCACATCCAGGCTACCTTTAACAACACCATTGTGACCTTTACCGATGATCAGGGAAACACCATTGCGTGGGCCAGTGGAGGCACGCAGGGTTTCAAGGGATCGCGCAAGGGAACGCCCTTTGCCGCTCAACTGGCTGCATCGACTGCCGCAAAAAAGGCTATGGATCATGGGATGAAGACGGTGGATGTCTACGTGAAGGGTCCCGGGGCAGGGAGGGAGGCCGCATTGCGAGCCCTCCAGGCCGCGGGGATGAAAGTCCATATGATCAGGGATGTCACACCCATACCGCACAATGGCTGCAGACCTCCAAAGCGCAGGAGGGTGTAACGTGGCACGATACAAAGATTCGGTCTGTCGCCTATGTCGCCGAGAAGGCATGAAGCTCTTCCTGAAGGGTGAGCGCTGTTATACTGACAAGTGTGGCTTCGATCGTCGGGGTTATCCGCCAGGACAACATGGCCAACGCCGGATTAAGTTCTCTGAATATGGAATGCAACTGAGGGAGAAACAAAAGGTCAAACGGCTCTATGGCGTATCGGAGAGACAGTTTCGTAACTACTTTGCAAAGGCCGACAGACAAAAGGGTATTACGGGGATAAACCTCTTGATCCTCTTGGAGCGTCGACTTGATAACGCGGTCTACCGACTGGGTTTCGCCACGTCCCGGCAGGAGGCACGACTGTTGGTGGGACACGGCCACTTTCTGGTCAACGGGCACAAGGTAAACATCCCTTCGTATCTCGTACAACCCAAAGATGTCATCGAGGTTAAAGAAAAGAGCAGAGGGATGGATCGGATCAAGGAGGCTGCAGAAGGGGTGGCGAGGAGGAGCATACCCCAATGGCTGGAGATGGAAAAGGATAAACTCCGGGGAATGGTCAAGGGCTGGCCCGATCGAGAGGAATTAACGACTCCTCCCATCCAAGAGCAACTCATCGTAGAGCTATACTCCAAATAACGATTCAGTATAGCTCAGGAGGAAATTGAAGGGCTATGAAGATAAATGAGAAAAATTGGAAGGCCTTGATCAAACCGAAAAGGCTTGAAGTTGAAGAAGAGACCTTAACCGAATACTACGGTAAATTCGTCGCTGAACCCCTGGAGAGGGGCTTCGGCATGACCCTGGGGAACTCCTTGAGGAGGACCTTGTTGTCATCCATTCAGGGTGCGGCTATCACGTCAGTCAAGATCGACGGGAGCCTGCATGAATTTTCTGTATTGCCCGGCGTCAAGGAAGATGTAACCGATCTCAGCCTCAATCTAAAGGAGGTAGTCTTCAAGCTGCACAGTCCACGTCCTAGAACCGTAAGGATAGAGGCCGAGGACGAAAAGGTAATCACCGCGGCAGACATCATCACCGATGCCGATGTGGAGGTGATCAATCCGGAGCAACACATCGCTATTCTCGACAAGGGAGCCACACTGAAGATGGAGATGACGGTGAAGATGGGTAAGGGGTATGCCCCCGCCGAGAGAAACAAGGAGGAGGACATGCCGCTCGGGACCATTCCCATCGACGCCATCTTCACTCCGATCAAGAAGGTAAACCATACCGTCACCAATGCACGTGTGGGGCAAATCACTGACTATGACAAACTCACCCTCGAGATATGGACCAACGGGTCTATCAAGCCCGATGATGCAGTGGCCGTGGCAGCCAAGATTCTCAAGGATCAACTGAACATTTTTATCAACTTTGAGGAACTGCCTGAGGAACTACCAAGTGAAGATGATGAAGAAAAAAAGAAGAAGGAGTTGGAGACTCTGCGCGAGCAACTGACCAAGGGCGTAGATGAACTCGAACTATCGGTCAGATCGGCCAACTGTCTGAAGAACGCCGACATACAAAACATCAGAGAATTAGTTCAAAAGACGGAACAGGAGATCCTGCAGACCAAGAACTTCGGCAGGAAATCCCTCAATGAGATAAAAGAGGTTTTAGAGGGTATGGGTCTTCATCTGGGAATGAACATAGCAGATCTCGCACCCCCTCAGGAACAGCAAGAGAAAGAGGATTAAGGGGGACACGTATGCGACACCGCAAGGCCGGGAGAAAACTCAACCGCACCACCAGCCATCGCCTCATGATGCTGCGCAATATGGTCACCTCACTCTTGGAACATGAGCAGATTGAAACGACGGAAGTCAAGGCCAAAGAGGTGCGGAGTCTTGCCGAACGTCTCATCACCTTGGGAAAGAGGGGAGACCTGCACGCCCGTCGTCAGGCCCTCAGCATCATCAACAGCAAAAAGGTGGCCCACAAGCTCTTTGATGAGCTCGCCCCCCGCTTTGCTGGAAGGAACGGGGGCTATACCCATATCTTCAAGACTAGAAACCGTCCGGGTGATGGGGCGGCCCTTGCCATCATCGAGCTGATCCCGCCAGAAGTTCAGGAAGCAAAAGAAAAGGCGGGCAAAAAGCCCGCCAAGAAAAAGACCGCTCAGAAGAAATCATAACTTATAACCGAAATCCCTCAGCAGTTTTTTCCTCCATTGAATGCCTCCAGTATCTTCGATCCCCGCCGGAGACGCGCCGTCGACCACTCCTAAAATTCCCCTCCCCTGATCCGTCTGAGCAATAATCACCTCGACCGGATTGGCGGTGGCGCAGTAGAGGGTGCACACCTCCTGACACATCTTGATGGCGTTCAGGACGTTTATGGGAAAGGCATCTTTGAGTACGATGATGAAGGTATGGCCGGCCGCCACCTCGGCGGCATTTTTCTGCGCGACCGTGACCAGATCGGGGTCATTCCCCTCCGACCTGATGAGGCAATGGCCTGAGGCCTCACAAAAGGCGAGCCCGAACTTTGCCCCCGGCGCCCCACTGATGATCACCTCGTAGAGGTCCTCCACCGTCTTGATAAAATGGCTCTGCCCCAAGATAATATTGCTTTCCTCTGGGATGTCGAGCCTTACCGTCTTGATCTCCATAGCACACTCCCTCCTGTCTTTGTTAAACAAAGGGCATCCCCTTTGCAACATCGCATCCAAGCCCCTTGAGAAGCCGCTCCTTCAGCTTCTTCGTGACCTCCATTCTGCTCTGCGGGGAAGCCAGTTCCACCCGCCCGCCGGCAATGGTCTCATGCCCCCCTGCGCTTCCTCCTCCTGTCCCCCTAATCAGGTCACGAGCCACCCTATCGGCGCTGCCCTTGTGATGACCTGCTGTCCGCAGGGAAAAGAAGACCTCATGATCCTTCTCCCCGAGGACGAGAACCCATCGCACCCCATCCGTACGGACCAAAAAATCGGCTACGATGGCCACCATATCCGGGTCCATAATCACCCCCAGGTCGCTGATCAGGACCCCCTTTGCGGGATACCACATCGTCCTCTCGAGGGCCTCTTGGAGGATGCGAAAATACTCTCTCGGGAGGCGGGGGTGTTCGATCTGAGAAAGAGTCTTCACCAAGACCTTGGGATAAAGGTGAGCTGATATCCGCACATCCACCTCATTGGCATTTCGGCCCAAATCCCTCGTATCAGACATAATGCCGTAGTAGAGGGCCGTAGCCAGCTTGCGATTCATCTCCACCCCCTCTTCCAAGAGATACTCTGCCAGTATGGTGGACGTACTACCATAGTGCGGTCTGATATCCACAAAGGAGACCTGTCTCAGACGGGAGACCTTTCTCGCCGGATGATGATCGATAACAATGCTCGGCACGAGTGAAGGGGGGAGCGCGGCGTTCCCTGAAAACGGCTGGGCATCCACCATGGAGACCACCTTAAAATTGAAGGGATTGACCGTTTGAATAGATCGCATGGGGATTCGCAACCGGTGTATCATAGCCTTGTTCTCCGCACGCCCGATAATCCCTCCGTAGACGAGCATGGAGTTAATCCGCCACGAGGCAAAGAGGTGACGCAAGGCATAGGCGCTGGCGATAGAGTCGGGATCAGGGTTGGTGTGCGTAACGATCAGCACCTTGCGTTTGTTCTGCACCAATTGCTGCAATTTCTCCAGTTTTTCTCCCATAGACAGTTCTCCTGGCGTCTCCTGCAGTCTCGTACGCCACGAGTGAGGTCAGCGTGTTGGGTGCCACGAACGTAACATCACCGATCTGAAAGCGATAAGAACAGATGGCAGCACGTACCACCCCACCCAGACGATTATAGGTGACGATCCTCTCTTCGATCGTCTTCCGGAAGAGGTCTCTTTTTGAAGGGGATTTGATACATCTTTGTGACGTGCGCGTGTCGGCGAAACCCTATGGCCTCCCGTTGAATGATAAGGTAGTGGAGGTATTGCCGGGCCTTCTCACGCACCTGGTTAAACTCCCTGATGAGGGTGTTTACCGCGCGTGCATCCTCCCCTTCCCGCTCCAGAATCCCAATCCGTTCCTCTAAGACCCTGATTCTCTGCAGGCCCGCATCGAGTCTTCCTCCCGTTCGCCCCAAGGCCTTTGCCTTTTCATGCATGATGTCCAGCTCGACCTCGGTGGGAGCCGTAGGATCAAAACGTCCCGTCCTTCTGTGATGGTGTCTCGAAACCACCTCTTTCATCTCACCGATTCCCTTTCAGTCTTCCCTCATCGGCGAAGCTATAGTATCTCCCTTGGCCAATAATAATGTGGTCCAGAACACCAATGCCCAACAGTTGCCCTCCCTCCACCAGCCGATCGGTGATCTCCTCATCCTCACGACTCGGCGTGGGATCGCCGCTGGGATGATTGTGTACCAAGATCAGCGAGGCAGCGGACTCCCTGATAGCGGGGGTAAAGGCCTCCCGGGGGTGAACCAGGGAACTGGTCAAGGTCCCCTCTGAGACCCGCTCCTCTCTCATGGCCCTGTTCTTACTGTCCAACAAAAGGACGAAGAAGCATTCCTTTTTTCTGTCTCCCAAACGCTGGTGAAAATGGGCGAAGACATCCGCACTGCAACAAAAGGCCTTCCCCTGGGGCAACTTTTCTGTTGCGTACCTGCGGGAGATCTCCATGACCGCCATCACGGCTGCCGCCTTGGCCGGTCCGATCCCTTTAAGGTCACGCAGCTCAGCGCTCGCCGCTGAAGCAAGGCCTCGAAAATTCTTAAATTTCTGTATGAACTGACGGGCATGGTCGAGGGCGGTCCTGCCGCTCGTACCATCCCCGGTCCTCAAAATAATGGCCAGCAACTCTGCATCAGAGAGGGCTTGTGATCCTTGTTCCAGGAGCTTCTCCCTCGGACGGTCAGCCTCCGGCCACTCCTTAATGGGATAAGAACCCTTTACATCCTTCACACTGAACTCCTCCCCGGGGCTACCTGCACCCCCCCCAAAAGAACTATGCATCGTTCAAGGATCCAAGGGCTCAAAAGGCTTGGATCTCTACGTGACCGTTTATAGCTTTGTGAAGATCATAGTGCGCAAAAAATCTTATTGTCAACGCTCAAGCCATGAATTGATAAACAGCTTCGCGCGGATCTGCCCCCTCATACAGGATACGGTAAATCTGCTCTACGATGGGCAGTTCCAATTGGAACTCACTCCCCGCTCGGTAGGCTCGGTAGGCGACCTTGGCAGCCCTGAGGCCCTCTATCACCTGCCCTATCCCCCTTTGGGCCTCCTCAATGGACAACCCGCCCCCCACCTTCTCACCAAATCTTCTGTTACGGCTATGCTCGCTCGTACACGTGACGATCAGGTCCCCTAAACCCGAAAGCCCCATAAAGGTGAGTGGCTGGGCCCCAAAGGCACTCCCCAACATTGAGAGCTCCTGAAGACTCTTGGTGATGAATGAAGCCTTTGTATTCACCCCCATTTTCAGTCCATCGCAGACCCCTGCTCCTATAGCGAAGACATTTTTGAAGACCCCCCCCAATTCCACACCTGCCAAATCCGCATTGGCAAAGAATCTGAAAAAGGGGGTCTCAAAGACCTCCTGTACTCTCTGGACGCAGGTTGGGTCCGTGGAAGAGACCTCCACCGCCGTGGGAAGCTTGCGGACCAGCTCTGAAGCGATAGAGGGCCCTGAAACGGCCACGATCCCATTCCGTACCTCAGCGGGGAGTTCACTCTCGATGACTTGGGACATCCGCAACCCCGTCTCTACCTCCATTCCCTTGGCAAAGTCGACAATAGCAACCCCCGGGGTAAGGTGGGCGGCCATGAGGCCGGATACCTCTCTCACTGCATGGGAGGAGACAGCGAGGGCAACGATCTCCACCCCGTCTAAGGCCTCGGCAATCTCTAAGGTGACATTGATCTCGGGGGGAATGTAGTGACCGGGCAGGTATCTGGAATTTTCTCTCCCCTGTGCAATGGCCTCTGCCACATCCTCCTCGATAGTCCAGAGGGTAACCCGGTGCCCCTTCTCCCACATCATCAAGGCTATCGTCGTACCCAGATTACCGGTCCCTAGTATGGTCATCGTACAACTGCCCATCTGTTTCCTCCTCGGCGGCCTCTTAGCTTAACAAAATCGGTACGATAAATCAAACAAATGGAGAAAAGGGGTATACCAAGATAAGATCGTGCTTAATCACTGGGTTAAAAACGGGCGAGGTCGAACTTCCACCCCCCAGGATGAAGGTTCCCGGGTCCAACACTTCATATGCCCATGAGGGCAACTGCATCATCCCCCCATCTCACAGGGCCTGATAACACTCATGGGCCTCCCAACAAGGCCACGAAGACAACCAGTGCAAGGATTTCGACTAGCTCCACGCCTGCTCCCATGACGTGTGCCGTTATCCTCCCTATTCTCCTGACAACGTATTGGCCAATACCGTAGACGAAGACCCACACCAACACCATAATCCCCAACCCCACTAAGCCTCGGGTGAGAATGGAGCACAGCACGGTAATAACCGTAGCCCACCAAAAATCCCTCGAGGAAGGATACCCTTCAAAGAGCTCTGTCTGTGGGGCGGGGAAAAACCATGCCAAACAGACCATTGACCATCTTCCCAAGGTCGGCAAGAGCAGGAGGAAAAGAAAACTCCCGGCCTCGATAAGTTGGTTGATCAGGAGATATTTGGCCAGTAAGGCCAAAACAAGGCCGATTACTCCGAAGGTTCCTCGATGCTCCCCCCTCATTATTGCCACGATATCCCCCCCATCCTTCCCTCTGTGTAAGCCATCGATGGTGGCGGCGAGGCCATCAAGGGGGACCCCACGGGTAACGATGCTCAAAATCGACACGAGGAACAGGGCATTGACCGCCGAGTAAAAGGCCCCCTCAAAGGCGTAGGCGCATAACCACAGGAAGCACCCCAGCAAAAAGCCCACAAGGGGGAAATAGACCAACGAGCCTGCGACATCATCTTCACGTTCCGATACGGGAAAAATAGTGAGATAGGAGATGGCGGCTCGAAACCGCCTGCCAAAGGAATCCGCGCTCATGCCTTTCCTCCTTTTACAAGAATCTAGCCTATCTGCTCACAGAAGGCTGTCTCGTTCTTTTCACTGTATGTAATCTCCTAGAAAACACCCTTGTTTGTCAAGTGCAAATAGCGGATGACGCGGGGAGATGGTTTGACATCCATCAGCCGGTCTGATATAAAGACCCAAAAATCCGCTGAGGAGGCGGAAGGATGCAGTGTCCCAAATGTGGAAAAAGGGTCTCCTCTACAGTCCCTGTCTGTAAGCATTGTGGAAAGCGCCTGGCCCGGCCCAAAACTGAAACGAAGCCGAAGCTCCCGTACCTCGCTCAGGTATCCACCAACAAACTCATCATAGGGGGGGTGGGCCTGCTCATCCTCATCGCGCTCTTGCTGACCATTCTCACCAGAGAAGGAAAGAAGGAACAGCAGGTAACGCTTGAACGGCCGAGCGCGGAGATCAGTATCGAACGGGGGAAGACCACGAGGGAAATTGGCTCGAATGCCGTTTATGGCCAGGTCATGACAACCCACATTCGGTCGACCCGTCACGGGACAATAACGGTAAAAAGCACATATACCGGCAAAGTATATACCATTTATATAGGGGAGTATACCAGCTATCACCCGCAACGCCACCCCTCCGTTGGGGAGCGGATCACGGTAATATACCGTGCTGAGGGGGACCTGATGAAGGCAACGCAGGTGGAGATGAATCAATGAGCGTCCCTATAACGCCCTTTTACTTCTCAAAGATCAAATCCACTGCAAGATGTCCCATGCCATCAATTTCCAATATAATTTCCCATGACGGCTTCTTCCACCGCGAACCATGAAAAATGGTATTGTATATATAGACCCCCTCTCCCACCCCCGCCACAAAGAAGGCGGGATCTTCGACAGGGGAGGGAAAACGGTAAGGTGATTTTCTAACATTTTCATATAAAGACACAAGAAGCAGATGTTAATCGATACCCATGCCCATCTTGATTTGCCCGAGTTCGAGAAAGATCTCCCCCGCGTGATCCAGCGGGCCGAGGAGGCAGGGGTAACCACCATTCTGACCGTTGGTATCGACCCCGCCAGTTGCCGAAGAACGGTGGAAATTGCTGAGGCATATCCAAACATCTTCGCCATCGTGGGGATTCACCCCCACAACGCCGTGGATACAGGGGAAAGGGATCTGGCCGGCCTGAAGGATCTGGCCCGTCATCCAAAGGTGAAGGCCTGGGGGGAAATCGGCCTCGATTTCTACCGGAACCTGTCGCCCCCGGCGATCCAGGAAGAGCGATTCCGCGAACAGATACACATAGGCAAAGAACTAAAGCTTCCCCTGGTCATCCACAGTCGCTCTGCGACACAGGAGACCATCTCCATCCTGCAGGAGGAACGGGCATGGGAGGTGGGAGGAGTGATCCACTGCTTTTCCGGAGATGCAAAAACCGCTTCACAATATCTGGAGATGGGCTTTGTCATATCCATCCCAGGGGTTATCACCTTCAAAAAGGCCCAGGGGCTGCGTGAGGTGGTGAAAAGACTTCCTTCAGAAGGTCTCATTATTGAGACCGACGCCCCCTTCCTTGCCCCTGTGCCTTACCGGAGCAAGCGGAATGAGCCCGCCTATGTGCGATTCACCGCCGATACCATCGCTGCAACTCGGGGGGAGGATCTCTCAGATGTGGCGGCCATCACCACAATAAATGCCCGCCGGGTCTTCAATCTCGACACACAATAAAGGAGCCAACGCATTATGCGGTCAGCCATCATCATCGTCGACATGGTAAAGGACAACTTCCGGGAAGAAGACCAATTCTCCATTACCCGGGAGGCCCAGCCTATCATCCCCAGGATCAATCACCTCCTGCAACAGGGCCGGCAGTTGGATATACCTATTATCTTCGCCTGTGATTCTTTCCTTCCGGATGATTTCATCTTCAAAGGTAAAATGAACCCGCATTCCCTCAGAGGTACTGAAGGCTCAGAGGTCACCGACCACCTGAAGGTGGGTGAGGGAGACGTTATTCTGCCGAAACGGCGCTTCAGCGCGTTCTTTAAGACGGACCTGGACCAAACGCTGCGAACATGGCACTGCGACACGGTAGCAGTAGGCGGTATTGCAACCAATGTCTGCGTCCTGATGACGGCCATGGATGCCCTCTGCCACGACTTCAAATCAATACTCTTAGAGGACTGCTGCGCCGCCCACAAGAGA